>JAGNQV010000085.1 GCA_017988885.1 Opitutaceae bacterium
CGGCCGCGCGACTCCTCGCCCGCTGGCTGGACCGCCGTGAACGGGTGGATGAATTATTCGATTCACTGCCCCCCGGGCTGAGTGGCGTCGAACGCGCCCGTTGCCAGCATCTGGTCTTCGGGGTGGTGCGGCACTACGGCCGCTTGGAGGCCGCGTTGGGACGATTGGTCTCGCATCCGCCGCGTTTTCCAACGCGGGCTGTGCTGTTTGTGGCCGGCTACGAGTTGTTGGAGGCGGCGGGTCAGCCGGCCGAAGACGGCTTGGTGGCAAAAATCGTGCACCATGCGGTGGAGCAAGCAAAGGTGCTGGCGAGCCCCGCGGAAGCGCGGCTGGTCAATGCCGTGGTGCGCAAATTGGCGCCGCTGCTCGCGGAAGCACCGCCGCCCAAGCTGGCCACGGCGGAGGCGCTGGCGGTTTATTTTTCCCATCCGGAATGGCTCGTGAAACGCTGGCTGCTGCAATTCGGCGCCGAGCCGACCCGCCAATTGTTGGAGTGGAATCAGAAACCGGCGCCGGTTTATGCGCGGTGGCGATCCGCCGGCGTGCAGACGGCGGACGGTGCGGCAGTGCCGGCGTTCCTGAAGCCGACGCCGTGGCCGGAATTCTATGAAGTCACCTCCGGTCATTGGGCGGAAGTGGAGCCCCTGCTGCGGAGCGGACAGATTTATCTGCAGGATCCGGGCACGCGACTCGCGGTCGAGTTGTTGGCGCCGCAAAAAGGCGAGACCGTGCTCGATGTGTGTGCGGCGCCGGGCGGCAAGAGCCTGCTCATCGCGGACAAATTGCAGGCTGGCCGGGTGGTGGCGATGGATCTGCCGGCGACCGAGGCCCCGGCGGGCCGGCCCTCGCCGCGCATTGCGCGGCTGAAGGAAAATCTGGCCCGCACGCAGGGCGTCGAGGTGGCGCTGGTGCTCGGCGACGTGCAAAAAGACGCAAACCGGCTGCTCACGGAGCACAACCTGCCGGCCGCGTATCCGGCGGTGCTGATTGATGTGCCGTGTTCCAATACCGGCGTGATGCGCCACCGCGTGGACGTGAAGTGGCGGTTGCAGGAAGGGGATTTCCAGAAGCACGCGAAACAGCAGGTGGCGCTGCTGCACGCGGCGGCGCGCCTGGTGGCGCCGGGCGGCCGGCTGGTTTACTCGACGTGCAGCCTCGATGCGGAGGAAAACGAGAAGGTGCTCACCGAGTTCTTCAACAGCCGGGCGGGCGGGCCGTTCAAGCTGGAGGCAAGCGTGCAGAGCCGGCCGTGGACCACGGGTCACGATGGCGCGGGCGCGTTTTTACTGAAGCGGCAGTAAGCGAAAGCGCCGGGCGGGGGCTGTCGGGGTGGGTGCGCGCGTTCCAGCGAGAACGAATAACGATTACGAGGAACGAGAACGATGGTGCTAAGGCACCAGCGTGAAGACGGGGAGCGTGCGGCTTTTCTCCGCCGTGCCCTCGAGGAAGGTGAACTTGATTTCCCCGGCACTGGCGACGAGCGCGTTGAAGCGGAGGAAATTCCATTGAGCGACGGGTTCGTCGTTGATGCGCGTGACGAGGTCGCCGCCCTGCACGCCGGCCGTGTTGGCCGGGGAGTCCGGCACGACGCTCACCACGCGCCAGTAGGCAGGCGTTTTGGAAAAGCTCAGGCCGCTGCTGCGGCGCGCGGGCAGCTCCACGGGGCCGCGCTCTGCGCGATAGAAGGTCACCTCGTTGTGCTCCTGGTCGAAGGTGACCGTGAAATATTTTAAGAGTTCGGCGCCGATGGAGGTGAGGTCGTCGGTCACATCCACGATGGGATGATCGACCCGGTAGTCGCCGATCATTAGCGGAGTGCGCCAGCGGCCGATGTGCTGCAAGTGGTCGCCGGTGAGCGTGCCCACGGCGACACCCGGGCGGGGCAGGGTGGCGAAGTTGGCGGCGAGGCCGGAGAGATTGAGGCTCAGCGGGGCATCGCTGCCGGAGTCGATAAGCGCGGTGATGCTCTGGTCGCCGAGTTGCAGCGGAATGAGCGGGGTGCGGTGTTCGTTGTTGAAAGGAATCGTGACCCCGGGGCGCAGGGCCTCGGCGGTGCGCGGCGTGAGGAGGAGGCGCGAACGAGGATAATCCAGCGTCAGCACCGTTTCGCGAAAGAGGGGAAAGCCGAGGATGCCGTCGAGCTTCAGGCCGAGATGCGCGGAGAGCTCTTTGCAATCAAAGATGACCGCGCGGACATCCTCGAAGCGCGCGTCGCCGAGCTCGAGCCGCCGGAGCGTGGTGGGCGCGAGCAGCGTGGTGCCGCCGTTGGCGGAGCGGACGCGAATGCGCGGGGTGGCTTCGGGCGGTTGGTTTTTTGCCGGATAGCGGGCGGCGAGTTCGGGTGTGACCAGCGTTGTGGAGGAACCGGTATCGACGAGGAAATGATAGGGGCCGTGTTTATCCCACTTGGTCTCGACGATCAGATAATTGCCGACGGTGGCCGCCGGCACGATGACGAGGGGTGCGTCCAGTTTGGTGCGGCCGGGCCGGGGCGCCTCGCGCTTGAAATGCACGCACCCGCCGAGCAGCAGGGCGAGGGCGCCGAGCAGGACAAGAACGGGACGACGGTTCATTTGACCGGCTTGGGTAGGCGGAGGCTGAGCCAGCCGGCGCCGGCGGCGAGCACCGCGGCAGCGATGAAGACGGAGCGGGAGCCCAGCATCCAAAACACGGTGCCGGCGATGATGGGCGTGATGGCGCGCGAGAGTGAACCCAACGAGCGGAAGATGCCGAGCACGCGGCCTTGCTCAGCGTTCGTGGAATACAGCGAGATGAGGCCGGTGGAGGAGGGGTTCACGAGTCCCGACCCCAGGGCCATCGCGGCGAGCCCGACGTAAAGCACCCACGGCGTGCCGGCGAAACCGATGAGCAACAGGCCGACGCACGAGGCAATCAGGCCGGCGCCGAGCACGCGGATTTCGTCCACGGTGAGCAGGAGTTTGCGCACGATGTAACCCTGCGTGATGATGGCGCATACGCCGAGAAAACCGAGCAGGAAGCCGTTTTGCCGGGCGGTGTAGCCGAAGCGCTCGGCGGCCAGAAAGGTGAGTGAAGTTTCCATCGCGACAAAGGCCGTCGAGTAGACGAAAGCGACGACATTGGTCTGGCGCACGGCGGTGTTTTTGAGGCCGAGGATGGCGGCGAGGGGGTTGCGCACCCGGGGGTCGCGCGACTCGGCGCGGGTCACGGGCGTGAGGGTTTCCTTGAAGCGCAGGAAGATCCACCCGAGGTTCACGAGACACAGGGCGAAGGCGATGAGCGCGGGCACGGAGAACGGATTCACGCCGAAGCGCGCCAGCGCGGGAGCGTAGTCGAGCAGGTTGAAGTGAATCGTCAGCGCGCCCAGGGTCGGGCCGGTGACGAGGCCGAGGCCGAAGGCGGCGCCAACGATGCCCATCGCGCGGGAGCGTTCCGCCCGGGTGGTGACATCGGCCACGGCGGCGGTCGCGACGGAGAGGTTGCCGCTGAAAGCGCCGCTGACGATGCGCGAGAGCAGGAAGAGCCAGAACGAGCCGCTGCAGACCCACACGAGGTAGCCGAGGGCGGTGCCGGCGACGGTCATGAGCAGCACGCCCCGCCGGCCGTGGCGGTCCGACACGGCGCCCCAGAACGGCGCAAAAATAAACTGCAGGATGGAGAAAAAAGAGCTCAACACGCCGCCGAAGAGCACGGCGGCGAAATTGCTGTCGTGACCCAGCGCGGCCGCGATGTGGTCGGTTTGTTGCAGCATCCAGCCGAGCACGCCGGTGTGGCCGTCGATCTTCAGGTAGTATGCCAACAGGTCCGGCCCGAGCGGGAAGATGATGGAGAACCCGATGAGGTCGATGTAGAGCGTGAGAAAGATCACGCCGAGCGAGAGCGGGCGGGAGGGCGACGAGGGAGCGGGAGCGAGAGACACGAGTGGAAGGGAAGGAGGGAAAAGAGTTCCCGACCAGACGCCAAGGCGCAAACGGAAGTTCCAGCCAACCTTATCGCAATTGGGCCTGCGTCTTCTTGGGCAGGCCGGCGACGACCAGGTCGTAGCTGCGGCGGATCAGGGCCGTGAGCTCCGGGGCGGGCAGGGCGGCGGGGTCGGCAACACGCACCCAGTGGCGCTTGGCAAAATAGGGCGCCTGACCGATACCGTCGATTTCGGTGAGCGCAGCGAATTCATCCGGCGTGCACTTGAAGGCGAGTCCGTCGACGATGGTGCCATCGAGCCCGACGACCAGAAACACCTTGCCGGCGACCTTGAACACGAGGGCGTCGCCCCACTGCCGCACCATGGTGGTCGCAGGCAGCGCGAGGGCAAAGCTGCGCAACGTGTCCAGCCGGCTCATGCGCCGAATAGTTCTTGCAGCTTCTGTTCGAGCGACGCGCGGGTGAAGGGCTTGGTGATAAAGTGAAACGAGCCGTTTTCGCCCAGTTTACGCATCGCCTGGCTCTCGGTCTGCCCACTCATCATCAGGACCCGCACGCCGGGCTGGATGGCGCGCAGGCGTTGCAGGGTATCGGCTCCGCTCAGGCCGGGCATGACCACATCCAGCAGCACGGCATCGAACCGCGCGGGATTTTCGCGAAACAGCGCGAGGGCGTCCTGGCCGTTGAGGGCGATGACCGCATCATGGCCGAACGAGCGCAGCACTTCGGCGGTGACCTCGCAGACGGCGCGATCGTCGTCGATGACGAGCACTGTGCGGCCACTCGACCGGCCGGAGGGGACGGACCCGGCACCCCCACCGGTCGCAGGGGCGGCGGGCAGCATGAGCCGAAAAACCGTGCCCTGACCCGGGGTGCTGCGCACCTGCAGGGCCCCGGCGTGGCCGCGCACGATACCGAGCACCGCCGCCAAGCCGAGACCGTGCCCGGCAAATTTGGTGGTGAAAAACGGATCGAAAATCCGCGCCAGCGTATCGGCCGACATGCCGCAGCCGTTGTCCCGCACTTCCAGGATCACATAGCGGCCCTCGCGGAGTTCATGGCCCGCGATGCATTCTGCGAAGACGGAGCGCGCCACATCCGCGAACGTGGTGGTCACGCTGATGGTGCCGCTCCGGTCGCCGATGGCATCGGAGGCATTGATGATCAGGTTCAGCGCGACCTGCCGTAACTGCGACCCATCGGCCATGACTTGGGGCAGATCGGGCGCGAGGTTGAGTTGCAGGTTCGCTGAGCGGTTGAGGGAAGGTTGCACCAAGGGCTGCATGGCCCGGAGCAGGTCGTTGAGGTCCAGTGGCTCCATATCGAGCCGGCCCTTGCCGGCGTAGGCGAGCATCTGCTGGCAGAGCTCGGCGGCGTGCTGCGAGGCGACCTCGATCTGGTGCAAGTGCGTGGCGGAGGAGCTGCCTTCGGGCAGGTCGAGGCGGGCGAGGCCGGCGTTCCCCACGATGCTCGTGAGCAGGTTGTTGAAATCATGCGCCACGCCGCCGGCGAGCAGGCCGAGACTCTCGAGCTTGTGGCTTTCCAAGAGGCGGCGTTCGAGGGCGAGTTTGTCGGCCTCGGCTTGTTTGCCCCGGGTGATGTCAATGGCGAGCCCCTCGTAGAACAGCATTTTACCGCCGGCATCATAGACCCCATGGCCACGGGAGAGCACCCATTTCTCCGCGCCTTCGCGGGTGCGGATGCGGTATTCCAGCTCAAACGGGCGGTGGTTTTGCAGGGCGGCACGCGTGGCGTCGCGCACGCGGGCAAGATCGTCGGGATGGATGAGATCGCGCACGTGGGCTTGGCCGGAAATAAAATCAGCGGCGGCATAACCGGTGAGATTCAAGGTGCCCGCACTGAAATAGAGCGGGGCACTCTGTGTCCCGTAGGTGCAGCGAAAGGCCATGCCGGGCAGGGCCTGCAGCAAGCTTTCCAAGGTGCGGCGGCTCTCGCTGAGCTCGGCGGTGCGCTCGGCGACTTCTTGCTCGATGCTCTCGGTGCGGCGGCCGAGCGCATGAATGAGGGCGCACGCCAAGCCGGTGATGATGAGGCCGCCGAGCAACCACCACACCGGATGGTTTTGGCGCTGGGCCTGCAACCACAGCGCCTGTGGCCGGTAGAGCGTGGTCCACCGCTGGTCGCCCAAGGTCAGGGTGCTTTCCCAGAAAACTCCGGCCCGGAACTCGGCCTCGCTCGGATAGACCCCGCCGGCGGGACTGGCGGCGGGCGTGCGATAATACACCACCCGGTGCGCAGGGTCCTTTTCCGCGGGATCGACATAGAGGGCATCGAGCGTCAGCGGCTGGTTGAGGCGGTAAGATTCCTCCAGGATATCTTTCGCCCGGAACACGCCTTGCACAAAGCCCGCGATCTGACCGGGCGGAGTGCGGGCCAGCTGAACCGGCCAGATAAAAATCAGTCCCGCGGCCTCCGGGGATGATTCCTGCACGAGGCGCACCCGCGGGCTGGTGGTCATGCGACCCGTGGCCCGGGCGCGTTGGAGCGCGTCAAGCGTGGGGCCGAAAGCGAGGTCGTAGCCGAAGGCGGCCTCGTTGCCGGCCATCGGTTCCACGTAGAGAATGGGCAGATGCTCGGCGGCCGCCGGGGCGCGGACCAGCCGACTGGCGGCGTCGCGGTAGACGAATTGAAAAGGCCGGCCCAGTTCGCGGGCAACTTCCGCTTCGAGTTTCGCCCGCTGGTCCTCGGGCACGATCACCACCCACTCCAGCGCGGTGATGCCGGAATAATGTTGCAGGATGTCGCCGGCGGCAGCGGCGAATTCCGCACGCGTGACCTCTTCCGAACCGATGAAAAGATGACGCAGGCCGAAGAGCCGGGCCTCGAAATTATCAATCACCTGCTGGCTCATCGCGTTGCGGATGGTCGCGCGCCGCACGAATTCCGCCTCCGCGCGCGCCGCATCATTCCGCTGCATCCAGTGAAAACTATAAAGCGACAGCAGCACTCCGACCACCGCGATGCCGGCGACCGCAAAGCGGCGGCGCAGCAAGAAGGCAGGTTCGGTCGGGCTCATCGTGGAGAGGAGCATGGGGTTTGCGGTGCGGGCGGCAACCTTCAAGCCGGGCCCCGTCGCGCCGGCAAGCGGCGGCCCTGCAAAGCAAGACGGTCGCGAGGTCAGGCCGCTACCGCTCGACCTCAGCAGGCCGAGGCGTTTTGCCATGAGACCTACAGCCGGTAGGGCAGCGGGAATCGGGCGGTGAGGGCGATCACGCGGGTCTTGGTCGCCGCGAGCACGGCGGCCGCATCGGGCTGGCCGATGGCCGAGAGCACATCGTCGATCAGGCCGGCGATTTCATCCATCTCGGCTTCCTTGAGGCCGCGGGTGGTCATGGCCGGCGTGCCGAGGCGGATGCCCGACGCTTGGAAGGGCGAACGCGTTTCAAAGGGCACGGTGTTCTTGTTGCAGGTGATGTTGGCCTGATCGAGCGTCTCCTGGGCGACCTTGCCGGTAAGCTCGGGAAATTTTGCGCGGAGGTCCACCAGCATGAGGTGATTGTCGGTGCCGCCGGAGTTGATCTTGTAGCCGCGCTTGGTCATGGCGGCGGCGAGGGCGCGGGCGTTGGCGATGATCTGCGCGCTGTAGGTTTTAAACTCGGGCTTGAGGCACTCGGCGAAACACACGGCCTTGGCGGCGATGACGTGCATGAGCGGGCCGCCCTGGCCGCCGGGAAACACGGCGGAGTCGATGACCTTGGCGTGCGCGGCCTTGCACATCGTGAGGCCGCCGCGCGGACCGCGGAGCGTCTTGTGCGTGGTGGTGGTGACGAAATCGGCGTGCGGAAAAGGCGACGGGTGGTGACCCGAGGCGACGAGGCCGGCGATGTGCGCGATGTCGGCGAAGAGCAAGGCGCCGACGGAACGGGCGATTTCGCCCATGCGCGCGAAGTCGATGACGCGCGAGTAGGCGGAGGCGCCGACCGTGATCATCTTTGGCTTTTCGCGCAGGGCGACGGCGGCGAGTTCTTCGTAGTCGATGAGACCGGTGTCTTCGCGGACGCCGTATTGCACGAACTGGTAGAGCTTGCCGGAAAAGTTGGCCGGGTTGCCATGCGTGAGATGACCGCCGTGACTGAGGTTCATGCCGAGGATCTTGTCCCCGGGTGAAAGCACGGCGGTGTAAACGGCGAAGTTGGCCTGGGAGCCGGAGTGCGGCTGCACGTTGGCGTGGTCGGCGCCGAAGAGTTTCTTCGCGCGCTCGATGGCGAGGGTCTCGACCTTGTCCACCTGCTCGCAGCCGCCATACCAGCGTTTGCCGGGATAACCCTCGGCATATTTGTTGGTGAGCACGCTGCCCTGCGCCTCGAGCACGGCGGGGTAGGTGAAGTTCTCCGAGGCGATGAGCTCGATATGGCTCTGCTGGCGGGCAAACTCACCGGCGAGGGCGGCGTAGACTTCGGGATCGAGGGCTTTGAGCGGCGCGGGATTCAGCGACATAAAAACATTTTCGATTGTGGATGCTCGATTTTGACTCGAGCAGGAGCAGACAGCAGCCGAAATCAAAAATCGAGAATCGAAAATCAAAAATCAGGCCTTGGGCGCCGGAACCAGTGTCTTAAGGTGCGCGAGCAGGCTCGGGATGGCCTCGACCATTTCGTCGCGGCACAGCTCGTAGAGGCGCAATGGGCCGCCGAAGGGGTCGGGGATCTCCTTGTCGCCCTGCTGCGGCATGAATTCGCGAAAGAGGTGCAGATTTTTCGGCACGGGCTCGGCCTGCAACTGGATCATCGTCCGGTGCGACTCGGTCATGCCGAGCACGATGAGCGCGTTGTCCAACAGCGCCTGGGTGACGGGCAGGCTTTTGTGGCCGGCGATGGGGATGCCGACTTTTTTAAGCGCGATCACGGAGTTTTCCGAGACGAGTTCTCCGTCGCGGGCGGCGATGCCGGCGGAAATCACCTGGAGTGAGCGCAAGGGTTCGGGCTGGGCGGCGAGCGCGTGTTCAAGCAACCCCGCGGCCATCGGGCTGCGGCAGATGTTGGCGGTGCAAACGACTAAAATGTGACCGGGCGCCGGCATGGAAATCAAAGGATAGAATTTATCGCCAATTGCAAAGGCAGAGTCGGCTTAGTCCTTGAACAAGCCGAGGGCCGCAAGGCCGCGGTGGAGTTGCACGGCGCGTTGCAAGGTGGCATCGAGCAGAGGCGGGGCCGGCGGGGTCGGCTGGGTGGTGACCGGGGCGTCGTCCTCCTCGCTTTCCAGTGGCTCGCCGCTGGCTTTGCGGCGGAGCATCTCGGCTTCATCGTAGCGTGGTTTGACGGCGTTTTCCTGCACGAGCGCCGCGAGCGGAGTGCCGGCAGTGAGCGCGGCGTAGGCGCGGCTTTCGGCTTCGGCGGTGGTCGGGATGGCGATGTCGGGCGAAAATCCGGGGGCCGGCAGGCCGAGCGTGAGGGTGCCGGCCGGCAAGGCGGGACCGGCGAGCACGTGCAACAGGGCGGTGGCGGTGGCGGAATTGGCGAGCAGGAAAACAGGCGTGCGCGTGGCGGCGTGAAATTTGAGCCACGCGGCGAGGGCGGCCGCGGCGGGCGCGTCACCCGGGGTGTAGCGCAGATCGAGCACGCAGGCCTTGAGCGCAGGCGTGGATGGCAGATCGGCCGGCAAGGCGCGGAGCCGGAAATAGCTGAGGCCTTCGCCGAGATCCTGCGCGACGGCGGCGAAGCCCGGACTGACCACGAGCAGGGAGCTAAGCACGAGCCACGAAAGCAGTTTTTTCATCGGCGGTTCAACTGCTTGGCACCGATGTCGCGGCGGAAATATTTCGAGCGGCACTGAATGGCGTCGCACACGGCGTAGGCGCGGGTGGCGGCGTCGCGGAGCGTGGCGCCGAGTGCAGTCACCCCGAGCACGCGCCCGCCGTTGGTCACGGTTTCACCGGCGGAATTTTTCGCCGTGCCGGCGTGATAGATGAAGGCTTGAGGCGGGAGGCTTGAGGTGGGAGGCAGGACAATCGGATCGCCCTTGGAAAATTTTTCCGGGTAGCCTTGGGCCGCGATGACGACGCACAGGGCGTAGTCGGGCTTCACGGCGAGTTGGAAGCCGCGCAACTCACGGCGGGTGGCGGCCCAGAGCAGCGCGAGCAGATCGGTCTCCAAGCGGGGCAGCACGACCTGGGTCTCAGGATCGCCGAAGCGGGCGTTGTATTCGATGACACTCGGACCCGCCGGTGTGAGCATGATGCCGATGAAGAGCGTGCCGCAGTAGTCGAGACCTTCGTCGGCGATGGCGTTGACGGAAGGGCGGACAATTTCGTTTTCGATGCGGGCGAGCAGCGCAGGCGTGACGACCTCGGCGGGCGAGTAGGTGCCCATGCCGCCGGTGTTCGGACCGGTGTCGCCGTCGCCGATACGTTTGTGATCCTGCGAGGTCGGCAAGATGACGTAATCGCGGCCGGAGACGACGACGAGAATGGAGGTTTCTTCGCCGACGAGGCAGTCCTCGATGAGGATCTGGCTGCCGGCGGCGCCGAATTTATTGCCGGCCAGCATGTCGTGCACGGCGGTTTCGGCTTCGGGCATCGACTGCGCGACAACCACGCCTTTGCCGGCGGCGAGTCCGTCGGCTTTGATGACGATGGGGGCAGTTTTGGTTTTAAGGTAGGTGAGCGCCGGTGCGACTGCGGTGAAAATGCCCGTCGCAGCGGTCGGGATCTTGTATTTCAGCAGCAGTTGCTTGGTAAAAATCTTCGAGGCTTCGAGGCGGGCGCCGGCGGCTTTCGGACCGTAAACGGGAATGCCGGCGGCGATGAGTTGGTCGGCAAGACCGAGGGCGAGCGGGACTTCGGGGCCGACGACGACGAATTCGGCTTGCTCCCGCTGCGCGAGGGCGACGAGCCCGGCGATGTCATCGACGGCAACGGGAAAACAAGGGACGTCCTGAGCGATACCGGCATTACCGGGGGCGCAGATCACGCGCGGTTGGGCAGGCGAGGCGAGGAGTGAGCGGACGAGGGTGTGTTCGCGCCCGCCGCCGCCGACGACGAGAACGGAAGAGGGGAGTTGGTTAACCACGGAGGCCACAGGGGGACCAGCCTTTGGCAAGCCTACGGGCTGGCAAGCACGGATGCGCGACCAGGTCCCACTGTGCAATTGACGGGCACGGGGACGTGTCCGTCCACCAGCCACAGGAAGTAAGTTCCTCCGAAACGATTCGTCGGCGACCCTTAGAGCACCTGCAGTTTCTTGCGGTAGAATTTCACGACTTCGTCGGGGTCGTCGGTGAAGAGGATATAGTCGGCCATCCAGGCGGGTGCGCGCTTGTCGGAGATCATGGCTTCGACTTGCCGGCGCAAGGGGCCCCAGAAATTGGCATTGAAAAACACGTAAGGCACGCGCGGGCGGATACCGAGCTTGAGGTTGCAAAGCTCGATGCCGATTTCCTCCAGCGTGCCGACGCCGCCGACGTTGAAGATGCAAAAATCGGCCGCCTCGAACCATTTTTGGCGGAAGTGCCGGGCCGACTCCTGAAAGGTGTTGAAAAAGTCCACGCCGAGCTCGGGCGGCTGGGCCTCGAGTTCGAGGAAGCAGGCGCCGGTGAGCGCACCCTTGCCGCGCGCCTGATCGGTGGCGAGGCGCATGACACCGCCGCCGCCGCCGGTGAGGACGCCGAGGTTACCGCCGAGGAAGCCGGTGAGCTTATCCACGAGGGATGAGATGCGGTCGGTGTCGGCTTGGTCGAGGCCGACGGCGGAACCGTAGAAAGCGAGGATGGTGGATTCCTGGAATTTGCGGGCCATCTCCTCGCGGACAAAAAAGCCGTGGTCACGCTTGTAGGTATGGAGGTAGAGATCCTTCGTGATTTCATCATACCAGTAAACCGACATGCCGATGGAGTTGAAGGTATCGAGCCGGGCGTGGGCGTTGCTGGAGAGAAAATAGCCGTGGGTGCGCGAGGCGCGGCGGAAGATGAGGCGCTTGAGCTTCACGTCGC
>JAGNQV010000264.1 GCA_017988885.1 Opitutaceae bacterium
GCGTAGTGGCGGTGGCACGCTCGATCTGGCCGGCATCGCCCATCGGCAGGCGTGCGGGCAGCGCCGTGCCCCGGTAAAGCGCGGCGACAATCTGGCGGTCGGTCTGCTTGGAGTTGGTGCTGCGCTCGCGCAGTTCGCTGAGGACGACGCCCCGCTCACGGCGCACTTCGCCGGCGGCAAACTCGATGCCGTCGGCGAAGTCGCGCAGGATTTGCAGCGCCTCGGGCAGGTGGGTCGCATGGCCGGCGGGCAGGTCGAGTTTGTAATTGGTGAAAGTGAAACTCGTGTCGGCGTTGGCATCGGCGCCCCAGACCAGACCGGTTTTCTGGAAAAACCGCACCAACTGGCCCGGCGGGTAATGCCGTGTGCCATTGTAGGCCATGTGCTCGACGAAGTGCGCGTAGCCCAACTCATCCTCGCGCTCATCGAGCGAGCCGGCCCGGACGAGCAGGCGCAAACTCACGCGGCCGGGCTCGGTCACAAGGGGCAGGATGAAGTAGCGCAGGCCATTTGGCAGCGTGCCCTCGACGGGCGTGGCCAGCACTGGCGCGGGTGGTGCCTCGGCCGCGGCGCAGGTGCCGGGCAGCGCTCCGGCCAGCAGCAGGATTAGAGTCAGGGGCGCGCGAAGGGAGGGCATGACGGCGGATGCTTAGCGTGAGCGTGGCAGACTAAAGTCAGTCTGGCGGGACGGAGGCCGTTGGGTATCCCGCGCATCCGGTGAACTGGGAGCGGGCTTGGCGCGGCGCGGCGGCGTGGGTTTGGCCGCGAGGTCCCGCGGCAGGGCAACGAAGGTCTGGGCCTTGTCGGCGGAGAGATATTTCCGAGCGAGTTGATGCAGGCCTTCGGTGGTCATGGCGCGATAATCCGCCTCGCGCGAGCGCGGCCACTCCAAGCGCTGCGGCTCCTCCTGCAGCGCCTGCAGGACATAAAAGAGCCAGTAGTTATTCTGACGCAGCCGGGTGTCGTTGCCGGAAAGGATGGGTTGGCGCACGGCTTCAAGCTCGTCGGCGGTGAGTCCGTTTTGGGCGAGATCGTCGGCGAGGGCCTGGATGCGGCGGGCCAGTTGCAACGCCTCGGCGGGCGGGGCGGTCAGCCGCAGCATGAGATAACCGTCATCGCGCAACGTGTCGCCGTTCCAGACCAAACCGGCAGGATCGTAGGTGGCGCCCAGGGTTTCGCGGATTTCGCGCATGACGCGGTTTTCCAAGAGGGACGAGAGGGTTTCCAGCTGGCGCAACGTATGCACATTGCTGCAGCCCTCCACCAACCACTGCACGCGGACGGCGGCGCGCGGGATGGTGCTGGACACAAAATTCTGCCACCGCCCCGGCGTGCCGTAAAATGGCACGGCCGGAGTGGCGTCCGGTGGTGCGGTGCGCACCGACCGGGCGGCGAGGGCGCCGACGGTGTGCTGAGCAGCGGCGATGGCCGTCTCGACGTCGAAATCCCCGACCAGGCCGATTTCCACCGGACCTTGCGTGAGATTAAGTTCAAGCCAGGCGGCCAGTTCGCCGAGATTGCGCTGGCCCACGGTATCGGCGGGCGGCAAAGCGAAGAACGGATGATCGCGTGACATGACCCGCGCGGCCGTGGCATCGAGCGCGGCATTGGCTTCGCGGGTCGCATCGCTGTAGAGTTGGAGGGTCTGGATCTGGGCGGTGACAAAATCGTCCTGATGCCAGGCTGGATCCAGCAAGTAGGCTTGCAGCAGGCTGAGCAGATCCGGCAGGCCGCGCGTATCGGAGCCGCCGGTGAAAATACAGGCATCCTCGCCGATGCCGAAACTGAGGCCCAGGTTCAGTTGCGCCATGTAGCGGCGCAGCGCCTCGCCGTCGTGCTGTGTCACGCCCGCCTCGATGAGGTATTTGGCCGCGACCAGATTGAGTCCCGCCTGCCGGGGCGAGAGCGACAGCAGGCCGCGGCCGACGCGGACGTAGAACTGCACCAGGTTGCGGTTGAATTTTGTGGCCTTGAGGTTCAGGCGCACGCCGTTGGCAAACTCCACCGTGTGGATGTCGAGGTCGGCGATGTAGTGGCGCTGAAAAAGAGTGCCGGGGGTGGCGGCTGCGGCATAGGCGAGCTGGGTGATGACGGGAGTGGGGGGCGGAGGCAGGACGTCACGCCGGCTTTCGCGGTATTCGGTGAGGATGCTTTTCTCGGGCTTGGGCAGGCTGAGATTGCCCGTGCAGATCCAAGTGGGAGCGCCGGGGCCCCACAGCCGGTGAAATGCAGCCAAGGCGGCGGGGCGGTCAAACGTGCCCAGGATGGATTCCGTCTGGGCCTGAAGCTGGGTCCAACTGGAGGGCACGCTGTTTTGGGCGAAGGCAAAAGCCATGCGGTCGGCTACGATCGCGGATGCTTCAGTCTCGGCGGCGGCGGTGGCATATTCATAGCGGCGGCGGATCCGCTGGATGGCCTCGGCGATTTCGGCGGTGGTAAAACCCTGTTCCTCGACGCGGCGCAGCTCGATCGCGAGGGCGCGGACGGCCTTCCGCCAAGTCTGTGCGGCGGTGGTGAGACTCAGCGTATTCTGAGTATAGAGCTGGCCAAAGGCGCTGGTGGGTGCGGCGCTTTCGCCGAACTCGTGCGAATTGGCGCGCCGCAATTGATCCAGCCGTTCGGCGAGCATGTTCATGACCAGTTCGCCGCGAAACGATGCCTGCCTTGCAGCGAGGGTTTCGACTTGGCCCGAACCGGCCACAATGGAAGTGACCTGCACGCTGACCGCGCCGGTTTCGGCGGTGGAATAGAGCATGGCGTGCGGTTTGGCGGGATTGCCGAGCTGACCCAGTTTGGGCGGCTGGGGCAGCGGGAGGGTGGCCGCCGGCATGGAACCGAATTTTTTTTCGATGAGCGCTACGATTTCCGCCAACGGCGCATCGCCCGCGACAATCAGGATGAGGTTATCCGGCCGATACCACGTGGTATAAAAATGGCGCAGGGCAGTGGCGGTGACCCGCTGCAAAATCTGCGGGTCCCCGATGGGGTTGCGTTGGGCAATGAGACTGTGCGGGAACAGAAACCGGCCGATCTCGTCGCTGGCGCGCGCCTGCCAGTTGTCCCGGGTGCGGCGTTCGCTGGCGATGACACCGCGTTCGCGGTCGATTTCCTCGGGGTCAAATGTCTGGCCGTCGGCAAATTCGCGCAGCACGGCAAAGGCTTCGTCGAGCCGCTCCGGGTTGG
>JAGNQV010000086.1 GCA_017988885.1 Opitutaceae bacterium
GCCATGCCCTGCGGCGATGGCAGTCGTAATGGGCACGTCGTTCGCCGTGCCAAAGAGCACAATGGGGAGCGTGGTTGGGAGTTGCGCAATCAGCGTGCGCCAATGTTCGACCGGCCAGCGTTTCTCTGGGTTGTTTTCAGAGCCGGCAATGAACCCCAAAACTGGGCTTGGCGCCGGGGCGCGGGTAGCAAAGGGCGTGCTATCCGGCGGCACAGTCAGGCCGAAGTGGTTCAAAAAGTTGGTCCACAATTCGAGCTGATGATGCTGGCGCTCGTCGAAATTAGTCGGCCGACGATAGGCATGCGACAAGAGCGGACGCCGGCGGCCGGGCCGGACGATGCCGAAGCGCTGCCGGCAACCCGTCAGCCAGGCTTCCAAGTCGCCACGAAAGGAGTTGGTGAAGAGGAGGAAATTGTCCGGGTAGCGGCGCCGCAGCTGCCAAAAAAAATAGAAATAGCCGGCCCCTTGGGCGGGGAGCGGCAGCAAATGATCGGCCACCTGCCAGTTTTTGAGCAAAGGCAAGAACGGAGCCTTGGCCAGCAGGGTGATTTCCGCATCCGGTCGTGACTGCCGCAAGGCGCGAAGCAGAGGTAACGCCATGACAACATCGCCCAGCCAGTTGGGCAGGCGGACGAATACGCGGGTTTTGCGCGGCATGGCGGCAAGTCCGCGCGCTTGCAGATCCTCCGGCAGGAGATTGCGCTTGGCCTCCAGACGGTAGCGGCGGGCAGGCACGTCTTGGTTGCGCCAGCGGTCGTGCACCCAAAGCCAGGAGGCGCAAAGATTTTCATCGCGGGCAAGGTTTTCCTCCAGCCAATGATTGAGGCCGAGGGTGACGCCGCTGGCGGTTGGCGCGCAGTGAATTCGTTCGAGGTGGAGCTCAATCCGCCAGAAACCAAGCCGGCGCGGATACAAACAATGGATTTGAGCGTTGAATTTCTCGGTCATCAGGCCCGGGAGTTCGCTGGTGGAGCAAACCCGCTCAAAGAGCAGGGTGAGGGCGCCTTGCATCCCGGCGTTCTGGTCGAAAAGCAGCGCGGCGATGCCGTTGCGCCGGAGAATTTTCAAGGCTTCCTGAAACCCCTGTTTTCGCGAAAGCAGCTTCAATCCGAAACGCTCGCGGGCGCGTTGAATCCATGAGTTGAGGCCGGCATTATCCAATGGCCGGAAGATCACGCCGAATTCAGGGAAGGTGCCGGGCACTTGCAGCGGCATGGCCGTTTGCACCTCCCAATACGCCATGTGCGGGGCAGCTATGACCGCGGGAAAGGGTGTGGCACGGTGCGCCACAAAGAAAGCCAGCGTGTCCGGGGCCAGGGCAAGGATGCGCCGTAACCGGCGTTCGTCCAAGCAGGGCATGGCCAAGGAGAGCAGGGCGGTTTCGATCAGCCGCCGGGAGCTTTCCCGTGCAATCCGCCGCCGCCAGGCTGGACTGCGCGTCGGAAAAGCATGGTCGAGGTTCGACAACAACAGCCGGCGCCGGCGGAGGCTGGTCCAAAAAACCACCTCACTAAGGCCAATGCTCAATCCACGCAGCAATGGCTCCGGCGTGTGGGCAACCAGCCAGCCGAGGGTGTGCAGGAGCAATTTTAGCACGCGGGATGTGGATTAGCGTTTGATTTCAGCGGAGGAAAATCCATGAAACTTTACTCCCGCGCGGTCAAAAGCAGATTTTCCCGCCGCGATTTTCATGACCGAGCTTCTCATCATCAAACCTTCGTCCCTTGGGGATATTGTGCATGGCCTGCAGGTAGCGACCTCGCTCAAGGCCCAACGCACAGGGCTGCGTATTTCCTGGGTGGTGCGGGACATCTTCGCGCCGATCGTGCGGGCGTGTGCGGCGGTGGACAAGGTCTATGTCTTCGAACGCAACGCCGGGACGAAGGGTTTCCTGCGGTTGATGAGCGAAATCCGGAAAACCAAGTTCGACTACGTCTTCGATATGCAGGGCCTGTTGCGCACGGGGCTGATGACCTCGCGCACGCACGCCAAGGTTAAGGTCGGCCGCAGTGATGCGCGCGAGTGGTCCGGTATTTTCTATGATGAAAAAGTGCCGTTGCCACCCGATGGCCGGCGCAGCCATGCCCTCGATATTTTGCTCCAATTCTGTCCGGTGCTCGGCGCCAAGGCGGAGTTGCGCGGCAAGCTCAAGTTCCGCGAGGTGGACAAGCTGAACCTCAAGTTTGCCGAGGGGCGGGAAGGCACGAAACCCATCGTGATGTTTCCCGACAGCCGGCGTGCGGAAAAACGCTGGAATGGGTTCAAGCAACTGACCGAATTGCTGGTGAGGGCGAACCGCACGCGCAAAGTAATCTGGGCCGGCAACAACTACGTGCCGGACAAAGCTTCGTTGCCGCCGGAGCAGTTTTTGAACCTGACGGGCAATACCAGCCTCGTTTCACTGCCGGTGCTGATCGAGCGGGCCGAATGGGTGGTCTCGAATGACAGCGGACCGATGCATCTGGCGGCGGCTTTGGGCGTGCCTACGTTGGCCATCTTTGGTCCGACCGACCCGCGATTGTTTGGGCCTTATCCGCTGAACGCGCCGACGAATCTCGTCGTGCAAGCGCCAGCCGGAGAACTCAAATTGCTTCAGGCCAAGGAAGTTTACGCCCGTTTTCTGCGCGCAGACCACCGCCTCGGCAAAAAACACTGATCTTCGTCATGCTCGATCCGAAATTACTCCGTGAGTCGCCTGAAATCGTTCGGGCGGCGATTGCCAAAAAACATCTCGAGGTCGATCTCGATGCCGTCGCCGCACTCGACGCCGCTTGGCGCGGTCAGTTGGTCGAGGTCGAACAGTTGCGTTCGACCCAGAAGGCGGCGAACACCGCCATGGCGGCATTGCCGAAAGGCTCGCCCGAGTTTATTACCAAGGTGCAGGAGATGAAAGCGGTCTCAGCCGAAGTGAAGGGCAAAGAACTGCAACTCAAGGAGACGGAGGAAAAGTGGAAGCAGGCGATGATGACGCTGCCGAATCTGCCCCACGCCTCAGTGCCGGAAGGCCGCACGCCCGAGGAAAACGTGGTGTATGCGAGCCACGGCGACACCGCGGCGGTGGGTGCCCATGCCGTCGCGCACTGGGAGATCCCGGGTTTTGAGAAGCTTTTTGATTTTGGCCGCGGCGCAAAAGTGACCGGCGCGGGCTTTCCTTTTTATATCGGTGATGGCGCGCGCCTCGTGCGCGCCTTGCTGCAGTTTTTTTTGGAAGAAGACACCAAGGCTGGTTATGTCGAGGTCAGCCCGCCGATTTTCGTCAACGCCGCGAGTGCGACCGCGACCGGCCAATTGCCGGATAAGGAAGGCCAGATGTATGAAACTTTGGACAAGCTCTATGCGGTGCCGACGGCCGAGGTTCCCTTGACCAATTTTTTCCGCGATGAAATCGTGGAGGAAAGCGTGCTGCCGATTTATCGTTGCGCCTACACGCCCTGTTTCCGCCGCGAGGCGGGGAGTTACGGCAAGGACGTGCGCGGCCTGAATCGCGTGCACCAGTTTGACAAGGTGGAGCTCCTGAAATGGGTGCACCCCTCGTCCAGCTACGATGAGCTCGACAAGCTCAGGCTGGATGCGGAACGGCTCCTGCAGAAATTGGATCTGCCGTATCGCGTGCTGCTCATGTGTGGCGGGGATCTTGGATTTGCGCAGGCGAAAAAATACGACCTCGAAGTTTGGGCGGCCGGGCAGAAGCGCTGGCTGGAGGTTTCCAGTTGCAGCAATTTTGAGGCGTTTCAGGCCCGACGCGCGCAGATTCGTTTTCGCGCCAAGGACACGGGCAAGCCGGAACTGGTACATACGATCAATGGTTCGGGTCTCGCGGTGCCGCGGGTGCTGGCCGCGATTTTGGAAAACAACCTGCAACCTGATGGCCGGGTTAAGATCCCGGCCGCGCTCCTGCCGTATTTCGGCAAGGAGTATCTCAGTTTCAACTAAGCGAGGACCAGTCCGCACGCGGCCAGCATGAAAGCGGACAAAGTCCTCTGGGCCCGACGTGCTCAAAAGCTCGCGGCCGCGTGGCCGAAGTCACGCCTGCATCCCGCGGTCGTGGAGCAGGCCGAGGGCCGCTTGCGCCGCGCGCCTTGGGTGGTGGCCTTTTCGGGCGGAGCCGACTCGCTCACCCTCCTGATGTTGCTCTGGGCGCACTGGCCGGAGCGCCGCGCAAGGTTATCTGCGCTGCATTTCAATCACCGGTTGCGCGGTGCAGCGGCGGACCGCGACGAGGAATTCTGTCGCAAGGTCTGTCGGGCGCTGGGCGTCCCGCTCAAGGTTGGACGCCGGCGGGAAACATTGTTAATCAAAAGTGAAGCGCAGGCCCGCGCAGCGCGCTTTGATTTCATCGACCGCCAGATGAAGGCGCGGCGCGCCAAAGCCCTCTGGTTGGGTCACCAGCAAAACGATATCGCTGAATCCATGCTCATGCGACTGGCCCGGGGGAGTGGGGCCGGTGGCTTGGCTGCGCCGCGACCGGTGCAGCAACAAGCCGAAGGCCGAGTGCATCTGCGACCTTTGCTGCCGTTGAAACGGGAGGAGCTGGAAAAGGCTTTGGATGCCGTGAAGGCAACGTGGCGGGAAGATGCGACCAATGTCGGCGGGGATTTCTTCAGAAACCGCATCCGCCGTGACGTGCTGCCGGCGTGGAGTGCGGCCGCCGGTCGCGATGCCTTGGGCGGGGCCGCCCGGGCGAGAGAACTGTTGGACGAGGATGATGCAGCGCTTGAGGCATGGGTCGATACGCTGGCGCCAATCAGCCGTGCCGGCGCGCTGGACGTGACGCGCTTGAGTGGGAAACCGCGCGCGGTGGTGCGGCGGGCGTTGCACCGCTGGCGGTTGCGGCAAAGAGATGCCGGGGAACTTGTGCGCCAAGGTTTTGATGCTCTCCTTGCCGCCGTCATGCGGGGCAAGGCCACGAAACACAGTCTGGGGGCGAAGGGCTTTGCGGTCATCCGGGGAGGCGTGTTGCGTTATGAACGGAACCGTCTTGTTCCCCAGAAATCACGAGCGAGATTATAATCTCCGGCCAATTGACTTATGGGACGGGAACATCCACCGTCAAACCTCACTCCAATCCCAGAAATGCCTGAATCTGATAATAACAAAAAACGCAGTCCGCTCAAGAATCTGCCCCCCGATCGTTTTCAGCCGAAAGTATTGCTGATTTGGTTTTCGATCATCGCGGCGGCATTGATGCTGCTTTACTGGACGCCCCGCAAACTGAGCTCGCCGGCGAATCTTAAGCTGCAGCAGGTGGTCGAGATGGCGGAGGCGGGCAAAATCCGCGAAGGCGTGATCCGCCCTGATGCTTCGGGTGGGCGCGACTGGGCGATCGTCACAGGTGAACTGAAAGAGGCGATGGCAGTTACGCCGGGGAGTCAGGATACAACCGTCAAATTCTCCGCGGCAGGGCGTTTGACGGATTCCAATATGGAGCGCTTGCAGAAAGCCCAGGTTTTTGCCGAACAACCGGCGACCACGATGTGGACGCAGATTGCGGCTCAGGTGATTCCTTTTCTGCTTATCATCGGTCTGTTGTATTTCCTTTTCGTGCGTCAGTTGCGCCAGGCTGGGAAGGGCGCAATGAGCTTTGGTAAGAGCCGCGCGAAGTTGCTGACGCGTGATCGCGACAAGATCACCTTTGCAGACGTGGCAGGTTGCGACGAGGCCAAGGAAGAAGTCAGCGAAGTCGTGGAGTTTCTCAAAGACCCAAAGAAGTTTACCAAAATGGGCGGGCGCATTCCGAAGGGCATCCTGATGGTCGGCCCTCCAGGCACAGGCAAGACCCTGCTGGCCAAGGCGGTCGCGGGTGAAGCGGACGTGCCGTTCTTCTCCATTTCAGGCTCGGATTTCGTGGAAATGTTTGTCGGCGTCGGCGCCAGCCGCGTGCGCGACATGTTTGAGCAAGGTCGCAAAAACGCGCCCTGTCTGATTTTCATCGATGAAATCGACGCCGTCGGCCGTCAGCGTGGCGCAGGCCTTGGCGGCGGCAACGACGAGCGGGAACAGACGCTCAATTCGTTGCTCGTTGAGATGGATGGTTTCGATGCCAATGAAGGTGTCATCATCATCGCCGCGACCAACCGTCCCGATGTGCTCGACAGCGCCTTGCTCCGGCCGGGCCGCTTTGACCGACAGATCAACGTGGACCTGCCGGATCTCATCGGTCGCGAGCAGATTCTCCGCGTGCATGCCCGGAAGATCACCTTGGCCGACGGCGTTGACCTCAGCGTCATCGCCCGTGGCACGCCTGGTCTATCCGGCGCAGAGCTCGCAAATTTACTGAACGAAGCGGCTTTGCTGGCCAGCCGGCGCAACAAGAAGAAGGTGGAGATGATCGACGTGGATGATGCCCGCGAGAAAGTGCAATTTGGCCGTGAGCGCCGGCGGCTGATGGATGACGAGGAGAAAAAACTCACCGCTTATCACGAGGCGGGCCATGCCTTGGTGCAGGCGGTGCTCGATGACGGGCATATGCCGGTGCACAAGGTGACAATCATTCCGCGGGGACGCAGTCTCGGCAGCACGATGTTTATCCCGAAAAAGGATATTCTTACCCATGCGAAGAAACGCATGCTCAATCAGATCGCCATGGGACTGGCCGGGCGCATTGCCGAGGAGGTGGTGCTGAACGACATCTCAAGCGGTGCCGCGGGTGATATCAAGCAGGTCACCAAGATTGCACGGCATATGGTCTGCGACTGGGGGATGAGCCCGCTGGGTCCGATCGCTTTTGGCGACAATCAGGACACGGTATTTCTCGGCCGGGAAATCACCCGGAATGAGAACGTCTCCGAAGATACGGCCCGGAAGATCGACGCCGAGATTCACCACATCATTGATGAGCAATACAAACGGGCGACGGGTATCATCACCGACAAGCGTGATGCGCTCGACAAGATCGCCGCGGCCTTGCTCGAACACGAAACCATCGAGGGCAAACATGTGCAGGAAATCCTTGATTTCGGTGAAATCCGCTCTCCCTTTGTCTTGCAGCCGCCGGTTATCAGGGAAGAGAAGGGCGCGGACAAGAAGCTGGCTGGCAAGAGCACCGCGGCGGAGGATGTTTCTTCCGATGGCGCCACCCCCGAGCCCTCACCGGCTTGATGGGTTTCTCCTTTGTTTCAGGCGCGGTTTCCATGCCGCGCCTTTTTTGTGGGTAAAAACGTCTTGGATTCCAGTTCAAGGAACGGCACGCTCTCGGCTCAATATATGAAAATCTGCTGTATTGGCGCTGGTTACGTAGGTGGGCCCACCATGGCGATGATTGCCTTGAAAGCCACGGACATCGAGGTCCACGTGGTCGATATGAACGCCGCGCGCATCGCAGCGTGGAACTCCGATCAGCTGCCGATCTATGAGCCGGGGCTCGATGACGTGGTGAAGCAGCGCCGGGGCAAGAATCTGTTCTTTTCGACCGATGTGCACGGAGCCATCAAGGCGGCCGACATCATTTTTGTTTCGGTTAATACTCCGACCAAAACCTATGGCGTGGGTGCGGGCCGGGCGGCGGATTTGCGCTTTATTGAATCGGTCGCGCGCACGATCGCCCAAGTGGCGACCACCCCCAAGATTATCGTCGAAAAATCAACGATCCCCGTAAAGACGGCCGAGACGATCAAGGACATTCTGGCGGAGAATGCGCAGGGCGTGAAGTTCGAGGTGCTTTCCAACCCGGAATTTCTGGCCGAGGGCACCGCGGTGGCGGACCTCATCAATCCTGACCGGGTGCTCATCGGCGGCGAACGCACGCCGGCGGGTGATGCGGCGGTGAAAACATTGGTGGAGATTTATGCCCGTTGGGTGCCGCGCGAGCGCATTATCCGGACCAATCTGTGGTCGTCAGAATTGTCCAAGCTCGTCGCGAACGCTTTTCTCGCCCAGCGAATTTCATCCATCAACTCGATCTCGGCACTATGCGAAGCGACCGGAGCCGATGTGGACGAAGTGGCCAACGCCATCGGCAAGGATAGCCGCATCGGGTCCAAATTCCTGAAGGCCTCGGTCGGCTTTGGCGGGTCCTGTTTTCAGAAGGATATTCTGAATCTGGTCTACTTGTGCCAGCACTTCGGCTTGCCCGAAGTGGCGTCGTATTGGGAAAGCGTCGTCAAGATGAACGACTGGCAGAAGCAGCGGTTTGCCGCGAAAATTGTGCGCACCTTGTTCAACACGGTCGCGGACAAGAAGATCGCCGTGCTGGGTTTTGCGTTCAAGAAAGACACCAATGACACGCGCGAATCGGCGGCGATTTCCGTTTGTCGTGATTTGCTGGCCGAGCAGGCCCGGGTGGTGGTTTACGATCCCAAGGTGCCCGCCGATGAAATTCGCCGGGATATCCTTGGCGCAGGCAAGGAAGACCCTCGTCTAACGGTGGTCGGTGATGCCTACGCCGCGGCGGAAGGAGCGCATGCCATCGCGATTGTGACCGAATGGGATGAGTTCAAAAAACTCGACTACACGAAAATTTATAACGCGATGTCGAAACCGGCGTTTATCTTTGACGGACGCAACATCGTTGACCTCGGAACACTGACGGCCATCGGCTTTCGCGCCTACGGCATCGGCAAATGAACCGTGATCGGGTTCAATAATTCCAGTTTAGCGAATTGATTGCCGAGCACAGATTCGGCCGGACAGACCAGCCAGTCTTCCAGAAGAGTGGCATAGACCTGACGAAAATCCGTGCTCGGCACGAGCTGTTGGCTGGGTGCGAGGTCGAGGGTTGGAGGTGTTCCAACCATCCCGCCCTGTAATGCCGAGCCGATCAGGAATAACGGTGCCGACGTGCCATGGTCGGTGCCGCGGTTCTCATTTTCTGCGGGACTGCGCCCGAATTCCGAATAGGTCATCGTCAGGACTTGCCGGGCAATCCCTTGTGACTCCAAGTCCTGCTGAAAGGCGAATAAGCCCTCGGATAGGGTCTGAAGCAGGTTTTGGTGCTGGTTGGCTTGATGGCTGTGGGTATCGAAGCCATTCAACGAAACGAAGTAAACGCGGGCCGGAAATTTGGCGGCGACACTGTCAACAATGTGACGCAGCGCATGGGCAAAGCTACCGTCGGGATATTTGGCGGTGGAGTGGCTGCCGATTTGAGTGAGGGAAGATGCACTCCATTCGACGGTGCGTGCTTCAGTCGACGCGGTTAAGGCCAGAGGGCGCTCTGGGGTGAAATGAATCCCCAGCGGTCCATGGTCGACCCCAGCGTCGCCGGCGAGAGTGTCGAGGTAGCGTCCGAGCCAACCGGTGGAGAGGACCTCGTTGCTGTTGCTGCCGGACTCCCATATTTCCGTGGCGCGGGCATGACTACGGCTGGGTTGGGGATAGCCGACGTTTTGCACGACGGTCATCTTGCCGGACTTGAACAACGCCTGCATTTTTCCGCAGGCCGGATGGAGCCCAAGAGTCTCACTGATCGGCAAGACATGGGCTCGGTCGATCGCGAGGGTGGGCCGCAGACGGTAATAATTGTCATCCGCATAGGGGATGACGGTATTCAACCCATCGTTGCCACCGGTCAGCCGGACGACGACCAGCACGGGGAGACCGTTGGTGTGCACTGCTCCCGCGCCGAGACTGGTTGGCAGCAAGAAAGAGGGGAGGCATTGCCCGAGTGCCAGTAACCCAAGTCCGCTGCCCGAGCGCTTGAGAAATTCCCGGCGAGTGGAGCGTGGCAATGGCATCGTTTTAAAATCAAACACCCAACGGCGTGCGATAAAGCCGTGGAACGCGTTTGGTCACCGAACAAAGGGTTTCCCACGGAATCGTGTCTGCCCAGTGGCTGAACTCGGTGATGGTAATTTCTGCGCCTTGCTGCCGGCCGACCAGCGCAACCTCGTCGCCGCATTTGACGCCGGCAAGGTCGGTCACATCGACAATCGTCTGGTCCATCGTGACGCGGCCAAGCACGGGGCAACGTTGGCCGTGAATCAGCACATGGGCACGATTGCTCACGGCGCGGGGAATCCCGTCGCCATAGCCGGCGCAAAGCACGGCGACTTGGGAATCACGCTGCAATATGCAAGTGCGGCCATAACTGATGCTCGTGCCTTTGGGCAGTTGTTTGACGATGCCCACCCGGGTGCGAAAGCTGAACACCGGTTCGGTGCGGACCTGGGCAAGCATCGAATTAGGGTGGGGTAAAATGCCGAATTGCAGCAAGCCGACGCGGACGGCGTTGAACGGACTTTCTCCCGGCATCGATTCCAATCCGGAGCTATTGTCGGCATGCACAAAAATCTCGCTGGGTTTGATGCCTGCACAGCGGGACAAGGCGGCGAGGAATCGCCGGCGTTGTTCGGCCGTAAAGGCGGCGTCATCATCCGGGCTCGCGAAATGAGTGAAAACCCCCGCGAGCCGCAGGTGGGAGGCCGCGAGAATCCGGGCGCACAGGGCCGGCGCCTGCTCATGCCAGACGCCGAGCCGCCCCATGCCGGTGTCGATTTTCAGATGCACGGCAATCGGCCGGCCGGCCGCTTTTCCGGTCGCGTCGAAACGCTCCACTTCGTCGGTGGTTGAGACGGTGGCGGCGAGATCATATTCCGCGAGGCAGCGGTCTTCCTCGGGCAGGAGCGGGCTGAGCAAAAGAATCGGCCACCCGGGCCCGAGTTCGCGCAAGGCCGCCGCTTCGGTGACGTTGGCCACCGCGAAAAGATCCGCGCCAGAATGCATCAGTCGCGCGGCGGCATGGTGCAGGCCGTGGCCGTAGGCATCGGCTTTGACGACCGCCACGTAACGGATGTGGGCCGGCAGCGAGGCACGAATGAGCCGCAGGTTGCGTTCGAGTGCCGCGAGATCGATTTCGGCCCAGCAGCGGTGCGGCAGCTTGGAATTGAAGGATTCACTCATGGCGCGCGGTGGATTTGTGGCGTCCATGTTTTGTAACTGGGCTCCTCGTGAAGGAATGCGTCCAGAACATCCGTTTCGGTGAAAATAGCGGCGTTTTCGATCGCGGGTAGAAGTGCGGCGAGCGTGTAAGGCGTCTCCGTCACATCTTTGGGCAGTGGTGACCAATGACGGAAGCCGGCGGGCATTACCAGTTGACCGGAGAGTTCGTTCGCTGCAATCCGTTCCAAGCGCCCGCCGAGCCGATACCGGTGCCAGGTTTCGCGGCGCGCATCGGCAATGATCTGGGTGTCTGGTTGACCCAAGGCGTGAGCGACGAGTTCGAGACTGCCATAGCGATAGACCGGCCGTGGTTTGAGCATATGCCACGTGCGCAGAGCCATCGCGGCGGTCCGAATGCCTAGAATCGACCCCGGGCCGTCGCAAAAGACGAAGGCGCGGATGTCCGCCAAGTCGCATTGCAGGGCCTCGACGCCGCAGAAAATACCGATGCCGGATTCCTCGTTGGCGCACGCCCAACGATCTTCCCCCGTGGCGCCGAGGCATCCAACCTGGATGTGAGTTGAGGCGGCATCAATGAGCAGCAAAGGGGCATGGTCTGCGCGAAGCTGATGTAAGCTGGGCATCTGGTGAGACGAAACGGACCCTTTTTCCGACGTGCAAGCGCGTAGAATACGGCATTGACCGCTCCCAGTGGTGACTTAGCGTGAACAATTCTTTCAAACTAACCGCCGAATCTCACCTGTGAACGTCCAAGTAAACCCTGTCTCCGACACCCGCAAAAGCCTCGTGATCTCCCTCGACAAGAGTGAGGTGGATACCGAGCACCAAGCCGTGGTTGCGGAATTCGTCAAACAAGCCCGCCTGCCGGGCTTCCGCCCCGGCAAGGCTCCGGCGGCGATGGTGCTCAAGCGCTATGCGAAGGACATGGCGGACGAGTTCAAGCA
>JAGNQV010000265.1 GCA_017988885.1 Opitutaceae bacterium
GAACCATCGTGCAAACGAATCAGCGAGGGGCCAATGAAACCGCGGGTTTCGGTGTGGCGGATGAAAATCTCCGGTGGAACGAGAAAGGAAGTGCGGGCAAAACCGGTGGAGGAGGGGGGCATGATCAAATGGGGGTGGGCCGGTAACGAAACAGAGTGGTGCGCAGGAGGCCAAATTGAAAATTGCGGCTGACTTCGGCTTGGCAACCGGCGGCCGTGAGCAGGGCTTCACCGGGTGGCAGCGCGTGCACGGCGACCCCGGTCTGCCAGCGGAAAAACGCGTAAAGCACCGCAACCCATATCTGCGCCCGCCAGCGGGCCGGCCCGTGGGCGGGCAGCACGAAGTCGGCCCACAGCCAGAGTGCGCCCGGTTCCAAGCGGGCGACGATGCGTTCCACGAGCATGGCGACTTGCGGCGGAGTGAAGCAGTCGAGCAAGAACAAGGTGATCACGGCATCATAGGGTCCGCCGGGTGGGTTCACGCACAACAGGTCGGCTTGTTGAAAGCGCACCCGTTCGCGCGCGGCGGGATCCAGTCGATCGGCGGCGCGAGTGAGCATGGCAGCGCTGAGGTCGAGACAATCGATTTGGGCCCGCGGCGCGAGGCGGACGAGTTGCGCGAGACAGCGTCCGTCGCCTTCACCCAACACGAGGATCCGGCGGCAATCTGCCAGCCTCGGCAAATGGGCAAAGCGAGCGCGCTCCAGATCGCGACCAAAGGCCAGCAGTTCCAGCGCCCGGTAGTGCGTGGCCAGCCGGTCGAAACTGCGGCGCGGCCGGTTCACGAGACAAAAAAGAGTTCGCTCAACAGCGGCACGAGTGGAGTCAGCAGTGCGCCATCGGCCAGCACGCGCGCCAGTTGCGGGCCGGTTTTTTCGTGCAACAGATGCAGCAGGCCAAGGAAGACGCTGCTGGTGGCCGCGCAAAGCAGGGCGGTGCGGGCCGCGCCATGGTGGCTGAGGGCCAGCGCCGCAGCGCTGACGGCCATCACCCACGGCAAGGTAGTGGCGAGCACACGCGAGCGGCGAAATTGCAGGGCCAGGGAAGTTTGGCCGTGGGCTTGATCCACGTCGTGTTCCCAGACGGAGATGAGGGCGCAATTGGCGAAGCAGAGCAGGCAGAATAAAATCAGCGGCACCGCCAGTGCGGAAAGCACCGCGACCGGTTGCGTGAGCGGAAACAGCGCGACGCCCGCCCCCAGCAGGAGTGCGACGCAGATCTCTTTGGGTGCCCGCCAGCGATGATGGCGGTGAATGAATTGGTGGGAGAGGAGATAAAGTCCCACCGGCACGAGCAAAAGCCACCCGGCGCGAAACTCAGCCGGCGAGAGACAACGGATGGAAACTTCCAAGTCGGCGGCCAGCACGGTGAGCCAGAGTCCGCAAAGCGGCCAGCGCCAGCGTTGATAAAAATAATGACGCTGGGTGCGGATTTGCCCGGGCTGGAGACGCCAGCCCTCGATCCAGCGGTCGGCGGCGTAGGCCAGCCACACCGAGGTGCCGAGAATGAAGGCCTGATGCCAACTGGGCTCGAGTCCGACGACCCGCATGAGCTGCCATTGCCAGAGCAGAGCCACCGCCGGGGCGTCCAGCGAAAGCACGGTGGGCCATTGCCACCAGAAAGGTTTGCCCGGCACGAACGATCTCACGGCACCAGCGAGGCAGGTCCGGGACCGCCCTGCAATCCGGGTGATGACCGAGCGGGTCCGTTGCTTGATTGCACGGCCGGGCCGCTTTCCTCATCAGCGTGATTCGCGGTTCCTTGCTCAAAAGCGCCGCGTTTAGGCTGGATGTTTTATTGTAGTATGTGGCCGATTCGGTGTAGCGGGGCGCGAGATAGCAGGCGGATGATCCGGAGGGATTGAATAGAAGACCGACGGGACGAGGGGCACGACATAAGCCCTATGGGCCTTACAAACGCCCTCAGAGCTCCGGGGCGCGTGTAGGACTTCGCTGCGGACTAGGATTTAGATGGGGCAAGGTTTTTTATCCCGGCGGAGTCGGGCGTGATACCGAGGCCGCCCTGGTCGGAATGCACTCAGCCGGACTTCAATGTTTGGTCTCGGTTGAACCGGGGGCGGTGGTTTCGCGTTGGTCGCCGGCGCCGAGTTTGCGGCGGAACAGCTGCACGGCCATGCCGAGCGTGACGTGGGCGAGTTCGGGGTCGTAGCGGTAGCCTTCGTCACGGAGGAAGGCGTGGGCACCGTTGAATTCGTGCCAGGTGAAATGACTGCCCGCGGCGACGAGGGCGGCGTAAACCTTGGCGCGGCCTTCGGCGGGCACGTGCGGGTCCTGCCGGCCCCAGATCATGAGCAGTTCGCCTTTGATTTCAGGAATGCGGTCGAGGGAGTCGTCGTGCATGCCTTTCGCGAGGCCGCGCTTGTGGATGTCGGTGGCGTAGAAGCAGGTGGTAGCGAGCACTGCGGCGTTCATCGCGGCGCGGAAAGCGAGGTGGCCGCCGATGCAGATGCCCATGGCACCGAGGTGACCGGTGCAGGCGGGATGGGTCTTGAGGTAGGCGAGCACGGCGCGGGCATCGGCGTCGTAGGACGCGAGTTCCTTGGTGGTCTTGAGAGTGTTGCCGCGATCGGCGCCGGCTTGATCGTAGGCCAGCACGGTGCCGGCGGGTTCGAATTCGTGGTAAATCTCCGGCACGGCGACGACAAAACCGTGGCCGGCAAGAAACGCGGCGGTGCGGCGGATGGGCGCGGTGATTTGGAAGATTTCGGAATAGAGCAGAAGGCCGGGATATTGGCCGGGCGCGGTGGGGCGGAAGATAGCGGTCCGCATCGGACCGGTGGGGGTGGAGAGATCGATGTGCTCGTTGTCTTGGATTGTCATGGGAGAGGAGAGTGCGAAGTTAAGTAGCATACGCATGACTGCGCGGAAACCGAATATTTTGTGGATCGTGACCACCCAGTGGCGGGCGCAGGCGTGCGGGTATGCGGGCGATGCGAATGCGCGGACACCGGCGCTGGATGCTTTGGCGGCGCAGAGCGTGAACTATGCGCAGGCGGTGACGCCGCATCCGTTCGGGCCGTGGGCGCGAGCGGCGATGCTGACCGGGGTGCCCTCCCCGAAAAACGGGGTGCGCGATTATTTTGATCCACTGCCGCCGGGAACACGGACCATTGCGCATGAATTGAAAGACCGGGGCTACGCGACGGCATTTTTTGGCAAAG
>JAGNQV010000266.1 GCA_017988885.1 Opitutaceae bacterium
TGAGAGTCAGATAGTCGATGGCGCCGGCGGCAGTGCGGCCGCGGGGAATCTTGAGGGCGGCGCGGTCGGGTTGGCGGGCCGCCATGAGCGGCAGGTGGCGCGCGATGTTGGCGGAGTCGGACATCAGGACACGACCCGTGGTCAATCCTGCTTTAATGAAGGCATGGCGCGCAACAGGTCAGCCTGCCAGGGGAGCAGGATTTCGTCGAGGTGGGCGGGCTGACGGGCGATCTGCGCGAGCTGGGCCCGGTTGGCGATCAGTGTGGGCTCGAGGGAAAGCTTGGCCGCCACCTGGTCGCGGTCGGCTTTGATGCGGTCCTGGCGCGCGGCTTCGGCCGTGGTCAGCGAAGCGTGGTTGGGGTCGCGGCCCCGGCGGCGCGGCAGGGTGTTTGGATCGCGGGCGAGGCCGGCTTTGAGCGCGGCGGTCAGCGAGCCGATGAGCCGGGGATGGCGTTTGCCGAGATTGATCTGGGCGACGATCGCCTCCTCGGATTCACCCGCGGTGGCGGCCTCGGCGATTTGGAGGAGCAGTTTGTTGCCGCAGACTTTGAAAGGCGGCGTGTCCAAGCGCTCGGCCTGTTCCTGCCGCCAGTGCCAGATGGCGTGGAGCACACTGAGGCCGGGACCACGGAGACGTTCGCTGTGGCCGATGCGCCAGTCGTTTTCATCGGGCGGGGCGAAGCCGGTGAGGCCGGACTCGATCTGCGCCTCGCACTGCTGCTTGAGCCAGTCGAGCCGGTGCCGGGCGGCGAGTTCGCGGGTGAGAATATCCCGCAAAGCCGGCAGGTGCCAGACGTCGAGGGAGGCGTAGTCGAGCATCTTCTGGGTGAACGGGCGCCGGGACCAGTTCGCCTTTTGCGAATCCTTGGAAAGCTTCACCCCGAAATGATCCTCCAGCAGCGAAGCGAGGCCGACGCGCGGGCGGTTGAGCAACTGGGCGGCGAGCATCGTGTCAAAGATACTCTTGGGGCGGAAGCGGCAGAAATCGTGCAGCAGGCGCAGATCGAAATCGCAGCCGTGGATCACGATATGCTTTTGCGCGAGCCGGCTCCACAGACCGTCCAAGGGCAGGCCGGCGAGCACATCGACGAGAAAGACCTCCTTGCCGACGAGGAATTGCAACAAGCAGACGCGCGTCTTGAAATGGAACATGTTGTCCGCCTCCGTATCGAGCGAGACCTCGGCGACGCGGTCCATGGCGGCGAGCAGCGGGGCGAGCTGGCCGGGCTGGTCAATCAGAGTATAGGCAGGAGGGCGGGAACTCACTTTAACGCCGAGCAAACGGCGGAGACGCAAAGGAAGGAAGCGGGAAATCATCAGGACGACGCGTGGGCGCATCGTCCTGAACGCTGCACGTCCAACATCGAACGCTCAACGCCCAAGTGCAGGAAGCATAGAAAAAGCTACCCGGAGATGAAAAATCAGCCCGCCCAGGCGGTCAGAAAGGCATCCAGCAACTGTGGCAGGTCGGCGCTATAGCCCCCTTCGAGGATGGCGGCGGCCGGCAGGCGGCTGGTCTGCAACCAACGGCCGAGAGTGGCAAAATCATCGGTGGCCAGAGTCATCCCGGTGATCGGGTCATCGTGATAGGCATCAAAACCGGCGGAAACGAGGACGAGATCGGGTTTAAAGGTGAGCACCGCCTGCCATGATTCTGCCAGCGTCGCCATGTGGACGTCGCGCGGAGTGCCGGGGCGGACGGGCCAGTTGAGGCAGTTGTCGAACGAGGCCGTGCCGGTGCCGGGATAACCGGGTGACTGGTGGACCGAAGTAAAAAGAATACCGTCGCGATTACGCAGGATGGCCTCGGTGCCGTTGCCATGATGGGCGTCGAAATCCCAGATAGCGATGCGGCGGCCCTGCCGGCGGGCATGGAGCGCAGCGATGGCGATTTGGTTGAGATAACAAAAGCCCATCGCCTGCCCCGCCGTCGCGTGATGACCGGGCGGGCGCATGAGGGCGAAGGCCTTTTGGCCAGCGAGCGCCAAATCCGCGGCGGCGACCGCAGCGCCGACGGCGCGCCGGGCGTGATCGCCGATGCCGGTAAAAAAAGGCGTGTCGGCATCAAAGTCCACCGGGCGCAGCAGGCGTTGCAGGTGGGCGGGCGTGTGTGCGAGCAGTAAGGTTTCATCGGTCGCGGCGGCGGGGATTTGCCACGACCATTCCGGATGTGCGGCGCGCAGCCGGGCGGCGCTCCGCGTGACGCGTGAGGGCTGCTCCGGACGCATCGAGGAGCCATAGTCGGCGCATTGCGGATCGTGGAGGATGATCACGGGCGGCTATCCTTTTGGCAGGCTGCGCTGGAGCAAGGCCGGATCATCGCTTAGCAATGCGTTCACGCCATAACGGGCCAGCCGCCGCATGGCGGACGGGCGGTTCACGGTCCAGCACCACACGCTGTAACCACGGCTTTGGAAAAACTGCACGTAGGCGGCGGATTTTACGGCATGCTGGTCAACACTCATCCCGGCCGCGCCCAAGGCCGCGAGTTGCCGGAGCAAGGCCGGCACAGGCCGGGTGCCGAAGGAAATCAGCATGCGCGGAACCGAGGGCGCGAGGCGGGCGGCTTTGCGGAGAAGGGCGGGAGAAAAGGAGGCCAGGATTACGTCGGTAGTGGTGCCGGTGGTGCGAACCGCGCGAATCACGGGGCCGACTGGCACGCCGGACTTGATTTCAATTTCCACAACGGCGCGCCCGCGGGTGAGACGAAGAACCTCGGCGAGCCGCGGGATTTTCTCTCCGTTCGCCAAAGGAAATTTTTGGATTTCGCGCCACGATAGGGTGGCGAGGCGGCGGTTGAGCCCGGCTAGGCGTTGGAGGGTTGGGTCATGAAAAACCACAGGCACGCCATCGCAGGTTACCCGGACATCGAGCTCGATGCCGTCCACCCCGAGGTCCAGCGCGCGACGGAAAGCGGCGAGCGTGTTTTCCAACCGGTCGGTGGAAGCGCCGCGATGGGCGATGATCAAGGGATGAGCCACGTGTGGCACAAAAGACGCGAAAACGGATGAAGCCAATCCGGAAGCCGGCGTGACGCCCGGCGGATTTATTGCTGTGTCTTTTAGGCTATTTGTGGGCATGTTTTTTTCATGAAGGTTGTCGTGCTATGTTCCGGCGGGATGGACTCGGTGACGGCGCTCCATTGGGCGCGGGCGGAGCATGAGGT
>JAGNQV010000267.1 GCA_017988885.1 Opitutaceae bacterium
AACGCGGTGCCCTCCTCATCAACGCGTCGCGTGGTCGCATCGTGGATGAATCGGCTCTGGTCGCGGCGCTGCAATCGGGCCATCTTGCCGGCGCTGCGCTGGACGTCTTCGAGAACGAGCCCCAAGACCATCCCGCGTTACTTGCCATGCGCAATGTCGTGCTCACCCCGCACATCGGCGGTGGCACCCGCGAAAGCCGCCACCGGGCCCGCCTCCACTGCGTGAATGACGTCGCCCGGGTTCTAGCCGGACAGCGTCCACTAAATCCGCTCAATGCACCCATGGTGCCAGAGCACGGCTGACTAGCACCTCGATTCACTTCTCCTCGAATGAAAATATCGCGGCTTGAAACATTTCATGTGCGCCCACGATGGCTGATACTTCGCGTGCATACCGACACGGGGTTGACCGGCCTCGGCGAGGCCACCCTCGAAGGTGCCTCTCTCACCGTGGAGGCGATGCTGCGTGAAATGAGTCGCTGGTTGATCGGTCAGGATCCGAGGCGCATCGAATACATCTGGCAGCACCTTTACCGAGGAGGATTCTATCGTGGCGGGCCGGTGCATTGCTCCGCCCTTTCCGGCATCGACATGGCACTCTGCGACATCCTCGGAAAATCCCTCGGCGTTCCGGTGCATCAGTTGCTCGGTGGACGCGTGCGCGATCGGATTCGGATGTATGCCTGGACCGACGCCGGCACGGCCGACGACTACGTCAACTCGGTGCGCGACCTGCGTGACACCCGCGGGCTCACGGCTTTCAAATACAACGCCACCGGCATGATGCGCCCGCTCTCTGCCCCGGCGGCCCTGCAAGCGGCGGCCGATCGCCTCGGATCGTTGAGGCAAGCCGCCGGAGCACACGTGGACATCGGCGCAGACTTTCACGGCCGCCTGACTTTTCCCGATGCCAAGCGCCTGGCTAAATTGCTGGAGCCGCACCAGCCGATGTTCATCGAGGAACCGATTCTGCCCGGCGACGCCGACGGACTGCGGGAGATCGCGGATTCCACCACCATTCCCATTGCGGCCGGTGAAAGACTTTTCACTCGCTGGCAATTTCAGGAACTGATTGAAAAACGAGCGGTGCGCATCGTGCAGCCCGATGTGGCGCACGCGGGAGGGATTTCCGAGGTGCGGCGCATCGCGGCCATGGCGGAATCGCGGGACATTCTCTTTGCCCCGCATTGTCCGCTGAGCCCGGTGGCCCTTGCTGCCAGCCTGCAACTCGACGCCGCCTGTCCCAATTTTTTCATCCAGGAACACGTCACGCTCGGCGAAAGCCTGCTCAAGGAACCCTTCGTCATCGACGCAGGGTTCATCAAGGTGCCGGATCGTCCCGGTCTCGGCATCGAGTTGGATGAGCACAAACTCGCCGCCGAAAAATTTGATGGCGTATGGGACACTCCGCGCTTCACGGCAGAGGATGGAGGCTTCGCGGAATGGTGACACCTCAAACCATGACTCGATTTATTTCCTGCGACTGGGGCACGTCGCGCCTGCGGCTTCGGCTGATCGAGCTGACGCCGCGCCGGATTATGGCCGAGCACGCCACCGACGAAGGTATTCAGCATTTGGCCAAGATTCATCCCGCCCAACCCGGACGCCGTGAGTTCCTAGCCGCGGTGCTTGAGCGTGGCATCGCCGCGCTGGGCGTCGTCAGCCAACCCGAAATCCCCGTGGTGATTTCCGGCATGGCCTCATCCACCTTGGGCTGGCAAGCGCTGCCCTATGCGCTATTGCCGGCACCGATCGACGGCAGCACGCTGCGGTTTGTCGATTTTGTCCAGGGTGGACGCAGAGTGCGTTTGGTTTCTGGCCTCCAGGCCACGAATGATGTCATGCGAGGCGAGGAAACGGAATTGATCGGGCTTTTGGCCGATCCCTCTCGTCACCATTTGCTTGAGAACAGCACGGTCGTGCTGCCCGGCAGCCATTCGAAGCACGTGCGGTTGTGCGCCGGTAAGATTGTGGAATTTGCAACCTTCATGACAGGTGAACTCTACGGCCTGCTCTGCCAAAACAGCACGCTGGTCACTCCGGGCGACGCGATTTTCGATGAGGCCGCGTTTGTCGCCGGGGTGCGCGCCGCGCGAAGCTTGAGCATGATCGCAGCGCTCTTTCAAACTCGCGCGCGCACCGTGCTCGGGCACTTGGCCGCTGAACACAGCCGCGCGTTTCTCAGCGGCGTGTTGATCGGTGCGGAGGTAGCCACATTGACCGGAGCGCCCACAGGGAAAATTGTGCTGGCCGCAGGCGAATCATTCGCCCGTCAGTATGCCTTGGCTTTGAGTGAACTCGCTCCGGGTGCCGCCGTCGTGCAAATTCCCCCGGCCGACTTGGCCACGGCAGTCGTGATGGGGCAGGCCACGATTCTGTCGCTCCCATGAGTGACACGGTCTTCAATGCCGTCCGCTTTGCGGCCATGCCGCTGATCGCGATCCTGCGCGGCCAGCCGGAGCATATTGTCGAACCGGTGGTGCAGGCGCTGTCCGAAGGCGGTTTCACCGCCTTGGAAATCACGATGAATTCGCCGGGAGCCGTGGCCCAAATCCGAGCCGCCGTCGCACATTTGCAAGGTTGCATGGACATCGGCGCCGGCACCGTGACCACCTTGGCCGAACTCGACGAGGCTGCGTCAGCCGGGGCCAGTTTCATCGTCACACCGGTGATCGTGCCGGATGTGATTGGCGAATGTGTGCGGCGCGGATTGCCGGTATTTCCGGGCGCGTTCACCCCCACCGAGGTGCATCAAGCTCACCGGCTCGGCGCGACGATGGTGAAACTGTTTCCCGCCCACCGCCTCGGACCCGGCTACGTGCGCGACTTGAAGGCGCCGTTGTCTTCCGTGCGGCTGCTCGCCACCGGCGGCATCACGCCCGAGACGCTGCCGGAATATGTGCATGCCGGCGCCGAAGGATTTGGCCTCGGCAGTCCGCTGCTGGCGCCGGAGCGGCTGGCTGCCGGAGACTGGGCTTGGCTGCAGCGGAGGGCGGAGAGTTTCTGTGAGGCTTGGAAAATCGCGCTTACGCCCGGCGGTTAGTTGCCTGCGCGCAATTTGCCGCGGTCAATCACGGTCCGGATCGGTGGTGCCGGTGGGCTCCGCCAGCAACCGGCCGATCTCTGCGCCCAGCAGCAGATCGGCGACCGCACCGAAGTGCTGCGC
>JAGNQV010000269.1 GCA_017988885.1 Opitutaceae bacterium
TTTGAGTGCATCCGCCTACTGGGGATTACCTGCGATGAGGGAATGGGCGCCTAGCTAAGGGCCACGCTATTTACTGACGACCGATCCGCATGGACCGGAAGGTTTAGCCCGGCGGCCAGTTGAGCTGACGGCCGGCGAGGAGGTGGAGGTGGAGATGGGGGACCGATTCGCCGCCATGGGGACCGTTGTTGATCACGAGGCGGAAGCCGGCGGCGAGGTTGAGTTTTTTCGCGATGGCTTGCGCGGTCAGCAGGAGGTGGCCGAGCAGGGCCTGATCCTCGGGGGCGGCTTCGTTGATGCGCACGATGAGCTGCTTGGGGAAAATGAGGATGTGCACCGGGGCCGTGGGCTGGATGTCGTGAATCGCGAGGCAGAGCGCGTCCTCGTGGACGATCTTCGCGGGGATCTCACGGTCGATGATTTTCTGGAAGATGGTTTTAGTCGCCACGGAATGTGAATGTGGAAATCAGGAATGAAGCCAGGAGCAGAAGCCTACCTCTAGCTGGAACTCAGGAGCACTGGAATGGGAAAATTGAGTGCGGGTGGTTTGTTTCCAGTCTCCCTGATTTCCACATTTTACTTCACAAAAACAGCAATTGCAGGTTGGCGCGGGGGGTGGTGCGGGCGGCGGCGAGTTCGCGGATGAAGGCGAGGGCTTCGTCATAGTCGCGCAGCCGGCGGGCCGTGGCGCGCTTTTCCGGCGGCACCAGCGCGGGACGGAGATTGGTGACGAGCAGGGTGGACTCGCGGTAGGTGGCCAGTTGCTTCAGGCCGGTCATGATTTCTTCGCGGGCGAACAGCGGCGTGGCCGAGGTCGTGGTGCGGGCGGCATCCCAATGATAAAAGCCATGCGCCGGGAGATGCGCGAAGGCCTTGCCCAGCAAACCGGCGGCCGCGGCATTGAAAGCGGCGTCGAACTTCGCGGCATATTCCGGGTGCTCAGCGGTCTGAACCTCGAGCTCCGTCAGGCTGAACGTGATCGCGGACTTGATCTGGTCCGCGAGGTAGAGGTCGTGGCCGGTGACGTGGGCGAAGAGGGCGTTGATGAAATGAAGCCGGCGCAGGTCGTCGCGGTCGGGCGTCATTTCTTCGGCTTCGGCAGCGTGCTGATCTCGTGCATGAATTCCGACACGTCGCGGAACTCCTTGTAAACGCTGGCAAAGCGGACGTAGGCGACCTGGTCGATGGTGCGCAGGCGTTGCATCACACCTTCGCCAATCGCACTGGAGGGGATGTCGCTCTCAAACTGGGCCTCCAACGCGTCGATGACGTCGTCCACGAGCATGCTGACCTGCTCGATGTCGATCGGACGCTTGTGACAGGCGGCGCGGACGGCGTGGACGAGCTTGGCGCGGTCGAAGTCCTCGCGGCGGCCGTCGCGCTTGACGACGATCATGCCGTCGCGGAGCAGCGCCTCGGTGGTGCTGTAGCGGTGGCCGCACTCGAGGCATTCGCGGCGGCGGCGGATGGTGCTGCCCTCGCGGCTGATGCGGGAGTCGATTACCTTGTCTTCAATGGAAGTGCACTTAGGGCAGCGCATAGTATATGGTCAGTTGAGCGACAAAAAGTTTTTGAGAATGTTCATGCCGTTTTCCGTGGCGATGGACTCAGGGTGAAATTGCACGCCCCAGATGGGCAGGGTCTTGTGGCGCAGGCCCATGATTTCGCCTTCCTTGGTCTCGGCGGTGATTTCGAGGCAGGCGGGCAGGGAGGCACGCTCGACGAGGAGGGAATGATAGCGGGTGGCGGCGAAGCCCTGGGGCATGCCTTTGAACACGTCGGTGTTGCGATGGAGAATCGGCGAAGTTTTCCCGTGCATCAACCGGTCGGCGCGGACGACCTTGCCACCGAAATAGTGGCCGACGGATTGGTGGCCGAGGCAGACGCCGAAAATGGGTTTTTTGCCGGCAAAGGCGCCGATCATGGCCAGCGAAACACCGGCCTCGGCGGGGGAGCAGGGGCCGGGCGAGATGAGCACGCGGTCGGGGTTGAGGGCGACGGCCTGTGCAGGGGTGATCTCGTTGTTGCGAAAAACGCGCTGCGGCACGCCCAACTGTCCGAAATATTGGACAAGGTTGAAGGTGAAGGAATCGAAGTTATCGATGACGAGGAGCACGATGAGGAAGGCGGGAGAGGCTGAAGAACTGAAAGGCTGAAAGCAATGGGGGAGTGCGGCGGAGTGGTGTCGGCGAACGCTGAAGCGCAAAAAGTCTGCCAGGGCTGCCGCTGGCCGGCGGGCCAATGCGCGGCGACCAGCCCTCGCCCAGGCTACGGTTGGCAGGCCGGCGCCGGACCTGCGCCAGGTGATTGCGCGGCTCAGCGCTGCAGAATTTCGGGATTGGATGTTGGGCGCGGGATGTTGGATGGTAGTGACGTGTCTGACGCCAAACATTTTTCGCTGCTCAAAACCGATACCACGACGGCGGCCCGGCGCGGCCGGCTGCAGACGCGGCACGGGGTGATTGAGACGCCGATCTTTATGCCGGTCGGCACGCAGGGCACCGTCAAGTCGCTCACGCCTTCGCACCTGCGGGAAATCGGGGCGCAGATCATTCTCGGCAACACCTACCACCTCAATCTGCGGCCGACCTCGGAGCTCATCCGGGAGCTGGGTGGCTTGCACCAGTTCATGGGGTGGGACGGACCGATTTTAACGGACAGCGGTGGCTTTCAGGTCTTCTCCCTCGCGAAGCTGCGCAAGATGCACGACAACGGCGTGGAGTTTCAGTCGCACCTCGATGGCGCAAAACTATTCCTCGGCCCGAAAGAGGTCATGGGCATCCAGCAGAATCTGGGCAGCGACATCGCAATGGTGATCGACGAGTGTCCGCCGTGGCCATGTGAGAAAGCGGCCTGTGCGCAGGCCGTCGCCCGCAGTTATCGGTGGGCGCAACAGTGCCGGCAGATTGCGAGCGACAGCGGGTTTCTGGCGGCGGGCCACCATGTGTTTGCCATTGTGCAGGGCTCGACGTTTGACGACTTGCGGCGGGAGGCGGCGGAGTCGCTCACGGCGCTGGACTTTCCCGGCTACGCGGTCGGCGGGGTGAGCGTGGGGGAACCCGAACCGGAGATGCTGAAGCAGGTCGGGGCGACCACGCCATTTCTCCCCGCGCATAAGCCCCGCTACACGATGGGCCTCGGCACGG
>JAGNQV010000268.1 GCA_017988885.1 Opitutaceae bacterium
AAGGCACGGCTTCGCTGCTGCTGGGAGCGGCCTCGGGCATTCATCCGCACCATGCGCGGCATTATTTCCGCCGCGTGCAAGCCAACCGGCACGACGCGGTTTTCCGGCATTTCAAAGCGGCCAACCCTCACTTGACCGAGGCTTCGGTCTATCGGCCGGAGACGGACGATGTGCTGACGTTTGCGGTGGAAGCGCCGGCCCACGCGATTCTGCGCGACGAGGTGGACGCGGTAGGTTTCCTGCGCTTCGTGGAATTGGTGCAGCGGCATTGGGTGCAACCGGGCAGTGCCGCGGTCACACGTTCGCCGGGGTTGCATCACAATGTTTCCAACACCTGCACGGTGAAGCCGGACGAGTGGAATGAAGTCGCAGAATTCATCTGGCAGCACCGGGAGAATTTCACGGGCGTGGCGCTGCTCGCCGAGGATGGCGACAAGCGTTACGCGCAGGCGCCGCGCGAAGGAGTGGCCACCGAGGAGGATATCCTGAAATGGAATCGTCTGGCCTATCACGCCGTGGACTACACCAAGCTGCGCGAGCGGACCGATGAGACGGCGCTCAAGGAAACCGCCGCGTGTGCCGGTGGCGCGTGCGAGCTGACGTGAGTTGTCGGGTGGACGGGCAAGTCCCTCTGACTGCTGGCAGCCTGCGTAAACGAAGGGATTCACTTATGGCCGGCAGAGGGACCTGCCGGCCCACCATTATCATGGCGGTGTTGCAAAACTCGAATCAGTCGTGACGCCCGTGCGGCTGCCGTTTCACCTGATGGCGAAGCCCATCGGGCCGTGGTGCAATCTGGACTGTCACTACGGCCAAATGCATTTATAACCCTCCTTCGGTCGACGAGTTTTATGCTTTGGCAAATGATCCGGACGAAACCGTCAACCTGCGTGGCCGGTAGAAAATCAACCGGTGGGTGATGCGACCGGCTGGCCCAGAATGAACCGGAGCACATCCGCCGCGCGGTAGGAGAGATTCCCGTTGGTCAAAAACTGATGGAGTTCGCGGATGGTATCGCCGGCCGTGACGATGGCGGGTTCTTCGGCGTCGGCAGGAAGGGTTTGGCCGAGTCCGATCGTGGCCATGAGACCATTGCACAGACATTTGCGACCCTGAGCGTCTTCGGCCAGGCCGCCTTTGCGGACATAGTCCTCGACGGGTTCGGCGGGACAACGGTAGCCCACGGCGCCGTCGGGCTTCTGATAAGGCTGCCGCAGATAGCCGAGGTCGCATTTGCGTTCACGTTGCGCGTAAACGGCGGCGTCGGAAACCGTGCCCGGCACAGCGACGACCTTGAAGGGCATGCCCGTGGGTGAGGCGCGGGCATCGGTGAGCAGGGAAATTTCCTGGGTGGCGCAACGGGCGAGCACGGAGCGCTTCAATTCGGGAGTCAGGCCGGATTCGTCGCAAAAGGCGAAGGCAGTGCCGACTTGGACGCCGGCGGCGCCGAGGGCGAGGGCTTCCTGCAATTGATCGGCGCAGGAGCCCGCCAGCCAGAAGGGCAGGCCGAGATCGCGGATGGCGGCGAGGTTCACCTCATCGCGCGGACCGTAAACCGGTTCGCCACGTTCGTTGAATAGCGGGGTGCCGCGCGGCGGCGCGTTGTGGCCACCGGCCGTGGCGCCTTCGACGATGATCCCGTCCACGCGGCCGCTGGCTTTGCGGGCGAGGGTGGTCGCGAGGGCCGAGGACGAGACGATGGCGAGGAATTTAGGGCGCGCCAACACCGGTGGCGGCGCACCCATGATCTGCGCGGGGTCCACGCAAATGCGATGTTCTGTGCCCGGGGTCTCGTCCTCGACGGCGATGCGCAACTCCGCCGGGAGGCCGGCGGCAAGTTGATCGAGCGCGCCGGGAATCGCGCGCGGAATACCCGCGCCCATCAACACATAATCCACCCCGGCCAGCATGGCGCCGTAGAGTGAGGCCAGAGTGGGGAGTTGGATTTTCTCCAAAAGATTGATGCCGACGATTCCGTGGTGTCCTTCCTTGGCCAGCCAGACTTCGGTGAAATTGGCGACAATGGTCAGGACGGTCAGGTGATCCGGCGAATCCAGTGAATACAGCGGCGTGAGCCGGTAGGGCTGGCCGGCGGGCCGGCCGCCAGCGATGAAGTAGCGGTCAAGCAGCTGCCCGGCGACCGCGGGCAGAGGGCAATGGGCCAGCGCGCGCCGGACGTGTCCGTCCGTATCGCCATCTTGGAGGCGGCGCACAAAAACTGAGCTCAGGGCCGTGCCGGAAACGACGCCGAGGTGACCGGCGGTGGCAACAGCGCGCGCCAGTTGCCAGTTTGATACCCCGACTCCCATGCCCCCTTGGATGATCAATGGCGGATGGGGTGGAGCGGGAGCGGTGGGCGACATTGCGCCGGAAAATAACCGAAACCAAAAGCCGGCGCCTTGACGCAGCTCAAGGGAGCCGGCCGCGGGGAAAGCTCAAAACATTGATATGCATCAAGGCTGCGGGAGGGCGGCTCGGTTACAAACAGCGCATGCCCCCTTCGTTGACCGCCAATCTCATCTCCCCGCCTGCCGTGCAGGTGGCGCGGATTGAGCGCGGGCGCGATGCGACGGACATGGCGGCGGCGCGCGGCTGGTTTCTGTTTGCGATCGGCAGCTTGGTGCTCGCGGGCTTGCTCTCACTGACGCTGGTGATCGGGCGGTTGCCGTTCCTCAGCTGGCTGTTTACGGATCCATTGTTTTTCAAACGGGCACTGGTCGTGCATGTGGATCTGGCGATCGTGGTCTGGTTTCAAGCGGGCACGCTGGCCATGCTGGGTTGGGCGCTCGGCTCGCGGCTGCCGCGGAGCGTGACCCTCCTGACGCAAGTGCTGGCGGCGACTGGAGTGATTGGTCTGCTGGTGGGAGCGGTCATGCCGGGCGCGCTGCCGGTGTTGTCCAATTACGTGCCGGTGATCGATCACCCGATTTTTTTCGCCGGACTCATTTGTTGGTTCGCGGCGGTGGCGATTTTCTTTGCGGTGGCCGCGGTCACGCCGGCGCGCACGGATGCCCGGGCGCTGAATCCCGGCACGGTGCTGGCGCTGCGGGCGGCGGCGGCGGCCAACGTGCTCGGGGTGCTGACTTTGGCGGGGGCGTGGCTGACGACGCCGCAAGCCGCGCCGTTGCCCTCTTACGGATTGGTTT
>JAGNQV010000270.1 GCA_017988885.1 Opitutaceae bacterium
GGGCTACCGCTTGATGGCGGAACTGATGTATGGGGCGGGCTTGCGGCTGCTGGAATTGCTGCGCCTGCGGGTGCATCACCTGGATTTGGAGCGAGGCCAGGTGCAGGTTTACTCGGGCAAGGGCGGCCGCGTAAATGGCTTCGCCAACGCGGTGAATGCAAGGCAGGCTGCAAGCGATGCACTACACCTACGTGCTGCAATCGGAATCTGACCGTGGCCTTTATATTGGCTACAGTTCAGATCTGCGCCGGCGGTTGACAGAACATCGGGCAGGCGCAGCCCGGGCGACCGCCCATCGTGGGCCATGGCGATTGGTCTACTATGAAGCTTACATCGATGAATCCGATGCGCGCGGTCGGGAGGAGTTTCTCAAAAGCGGAGCGGGGCGCCAACATCTCCAGCGCCAATGCCGGGCTCACTTTGCCAAGCATCCGGCGCGAACCGAAGCGTTCAAGCGCAGCGCAAATGACACCGCGTGAGGCGAAACCTTTTACGCAGCGACACAGCTTTGCGACGCATCTGCTCGAAGCGGGGACCGACATCAGGACGGTGCAGGAACTGCTCGGGCACGCAAAATTGGAGACCGCGTAAAGGCTGCGCCCACGCGGCTACGCGACGCAGCTTTATACGCACGTCATGCAAAAGCCCGGGCTCGGGGTGCGCTCGCCGCTGGATGGGTGACCCGAAACAGGAGGCACCCGCCTGCGCCAAGACTCCGGCCGAGCGGCAAGCCCGCGCCGGGACCGCGCTCCCCGCGGGACGAGTGACCCGAACACGTCAACTATTAGTTGACATATTCCGTCGTGGGCCACGACGCCTTCCGTTGGGCTGGGGGCGCGCGCTCCGCGGGATGGGTGAACCGAAACACGTCAACTATTAGTTGACATGCTCCGGAAGGATGGCGGCGGCACGGGGTCGGTCACGGGGTCGGTCACGGGGTCGGTCACGGGGTCGGGCCGGCAGCTTATATTTTTTCGACGGCTCATCCATTTTTTGACTGCTTGTCACTGGCATGCCGGCCAGCGGCAGAAATCAAAACCAAAGCTTACGAGCGATGGGTATTAAGCCACCCTAGGATGTCTTCACGGGCAGGGTGAGGCCGGGCGGGCGGTTTTTCTTTTCGAAATATTTCCGGAGAATGGCGCTGGCGACGGGCACGGCATAGATGCCGCCGCCATATTCCTCGCCAGCCGTGTCACCTTCGATGGCGACGGCGATGGCGATCTCGGGTTTTTCGAGCGGGGCGAAGCAAATGAACCAGGCGACGTTTTTGTTGCCGGGAATCTGGGCGGTGCCGGTTTTGCCAGCGATGCGCACGCCGGGCACGCGCAGGCTGTCCAGCGTGGTCAGCAGGCGGGCGGTGCCGCGGGGGGGCAGGGTGGTGCCTTCCATGCCGGCCAGCAGGGCGGCCCGCTGCACCGGCGTCAGTCCGATGGACTCGCTGTGCTGGGCGGGGGCATCGGGGCGATGGATGAGGGTCGGCTGGGTGAGCACCTCGCCGCGGGCGACCGAGGCGGCGAAGCACGCCATGCCCAGCGGGGTCATGAGCACATCGCCCTGGCCGATGGCCATGTTGGCGGTGTCGCCGGGAAACCAGCGTTCGTTTTTCACCTGCAACTTCTGTTGTGGATCGGGCACGACCATGCGTGAGGTTTCGTGGGGCAGTTCGATGCCGGTGGGTTGATCCAGGTGGAAACGGCGGGCCTCGGCGGCGAGGAGGTCGGGAGTCGTGCGCCAGCCGGCCTCGTAGAAAAAGATATCGCAGCTTTGCGCAATGGCATCGGGGAGCAGGATTTCCCCGTGGTGAAGCTTCCCGTTGTAGCAGACGAAATTCCGGCCAAAGCGGTGGAGCACGGCATCGCAATCGATGATGGGTTCGTCGGGTTTGACGGTGCCGCTGCGCATGGCGGCGATGCTGGTCAGGATCTTGAAGGTGGAACCGGGCGGATAGGCGCTGCTGATGGCACGGTTGGCCCAGGCCTGGCGCTTTTCGATGTCCGCGCTGGCGGCAAAGGTCAGGCGCGGGGAGAAATCGGAAAGATTGTAGTCGGGTTTGCTGGCGAGGACGAGCACCTCGCCGGTGCGCACATCCAGGGCGACGGCGGCGCCGAAGGTGTCGTTCTGGGCGAGTTTTTCCTCGGCGGCCTGCTGCAGCTCGATGTCGAGCGTGGTGGTGAGGTTGTGACCCTGCACGGGCAGGCGGCGCTCGATGGGCGGGTTGATTTTGTAGCCGGAGGGATCGACGCGAAAAATCGTGCCGCCGGCCTCGCCCTGCAGCAGGGCGTCGAAGTTTTTTTCGAGGCCGTCGCGGCCGACGGAGCCTTTCATCTTGAATGTCCGCAGGTCGTCGCCGGGAAAATCCTCGGCCTCGATGTCGGAATCGACGCCGACATAGCCGAGTGTGTGCGACGCAGCGGAGCCGAAGGGATAGCGGCGGGTGCTGGAGGTATAAACTTGCAGCGGCGAGCGCACGGGCAGGCTTTCGATGAGGCGGGCGTAGTCGGCCGCATCCAGGTCATCAATCAAGGTGTAGGGCAGGAGCAACTGGCGGGCAAAATGGCGGCGCAGGTCCTTGCCATCGACGCGCTCGTTGCGCCGGAGGATATCGTTCACCTGATCGAGGTAGCGTTGCACGACACTGGTCCGGGCGAGAGCTTCCAACTGGGAGGAGGACGGCAAGTCCCGATCACCGGCGGCGCGATAGTTTTTACGGATGAGGAGGAATTCGCGGCGAAACTGGCTGCGGAGTTCGTCGAGATAGAGCACGACGGCGAAACGCGGGCGGTTGCCGACGAGCAGGCGGCCGTCGCGATCGTAGATGTTGCCGCGCGGGCCGGGCACCAGGATGCGGCGCTGGCTCTGCATGCGTTCGCGCTCGTGGTGGAGGTCGGCCTTGAAGAGCTGCTGGTAGGCGAGGCCCGCGGCGAGCACCGCCAACAGCAGCGCCATGATGAAATAAAAAAGAATGACGCGCGGATCGTAGCCCTTGTGGGACTCGACGAGGTTGCCTGATTGATCTGCGAGATTGCCGGCCATGCGTGCGGCTCAGTAAAGGCGGCGGTTTTCTTCGCCCGCAAGCTCCAGGGCGCGCATTTGCAGGGCAAAACACCACGGGGCGACCAGCGCGATGAAGA
>JAGNQV010000271.1 GCA_017988885.1 Opitutaceae bacterium
CGGGCGATAGCACCGAGCGCAGTTGGCAGGAGCGTTACCCGGGGGCGGTGATCAAAGCCCACCCGATGACCTTGCGGGAGATTTTCATCACTCTGGCCCGTTCAAGCCGCAAGCAACCGAATGGAACTGCCGCATGAATCTTGTCTGGCATATCATCAAAAAAGACATCCGGCGCATGGCGTGGGTTTTTGTCATGTGGGCGGTAACCGGGGGCTATCTGATAGCTTACCAGAAGCTTGAAATACTCGGTCGATCCATTTGGGACAATTTGGGCATAGTCGCCTTGTTTACCCATGCCGCACTCACGTTTGCATTGATTGCGGCAATTGTGCAGGAGGATGGTCTGACCGAAGGCAATGAGTTTTGGCGCACGCGCCCTATCTCAGGCGGCCGGCAACTCGCGGCCAAATTGGGCTTGATCCTGCCGGCTTTTGTCGGCGTCCCAGCGTGCGTCATCCTGGTTCAATCCTGGCTTTATCATGCGCAATTTAGCGTTTCGGACCTGAGATACATTATGCCCGTCATGACCGTCACGGTGCTTTGCTGCACGGCGATGGCGTCCTGCACCAAGGATTTAGGCCGCTATTTTCTGGGCGGCATCTTTTGTGTGGTGGGAGTAGCCATAGTGGGTCCTTGGATAGCGTCATGGTTTCATTTGGAGCCGTTGTCCAAGGCGGGGATGATGCGGGTTTCGGTTTCCAGAATCTATGCGTTGTTCACGTTTTGTGGGCTCGCGGCCGTGATTTTATTGCTCAACCAGTATTTTACCCGACGCACGAAGATCTCGATCGGGATTGTTATCGCCGCGGTTATCGGTGTGACCCTCATCGACGGCTTATGGCGGTGGAGTTTTATAGTCCACTGAGTCACCAGACTGATTTTACGAAGCTTGAACCCCTGGCCTGCAAAGGCCGCAACCCAACCAAAGAAGGCATGCTATGAACCTCGTCTGGCAAATCATGAAAAAAGACGTGCGCCGCGTGGCGTGGATTCTTGGCCTGTGGGCAGGATCGGGAATTTATCTTACCGCTTATCGAAAATTCGCCGTCGTCCAGGGTTCCCTCTGGGACAATCTGGGCGTATTTTCCCTCATGACCTTTGTGGCCCTGACCTGTGCCTTGATTGCCATGATCGTGCAAGAGGACGGCCTCGCAGGCAGCAATGAATTCTGGCGCACGCGGCCGATCGCGCCGGGCAAATTACTGACGGCGAAGCTGGGGTTGATTTTTGCGTGTTATGTGGTTCTGCCGGTCGTGGTGGTGGTGGTGCAGTCATGGCTGTTTGAGACGCGTCTCAGTGTCGCGGACTTGCCTTACACTCTGCCAGTTCTCGCCGTCATGGTCCTGAGTTGCGCCGCTATGGCCTCGGTGACAAAGGATCTGGGCCAGTATTTTCTAGGTGGTATCCTGTGCCTCATGGTCTCGGTCATGTTGGCCTTGGCCATGACGGAATGGATAGAACTGGACCCGCCATCCAAAGCGAACGTGCTGCATTACGGTATGGCCCGGCTCCAAGGCATAGTTGCGGTTGTCGGTCTCGCGTCGATCATCGTGCTGGCCAACCAGTATTTTCTGCGGCGTAAAGCCGCCTCGTATGCCACGATCGCGATGGCAGTCGTCGTCACGGCACTGGTCGGAGCCTTCTGGCGCTGGCCGTTGCTGTGAAATTCCGGCGCCCTAAAAACATGAAAGCATTTTTGCTGTGGATTTTGACCTTTGCCCTGTTGACCGGGCCGGCGAGTGCGGCCCTTGAGGACACGATCAGGGTCGAGGCCTTGCTTGTGACCAAGGCCGAGCTGCGCCGGCATATGGCCGCAGATGAAAGCGACGCGTTGCGTCCGTCCACCCGAGTTGAGCTGCATGCGGCTTATGAGAAACTGCAGCAACCGGTTTATCTTGTGGTGCGGCTTTTACCCGACCAACCGGGTCATTATACCGGTCAACTCGAAGTCCGGGTGGACAACCAGCATAGAGCTACAGTGCCGGTGGCGCTGCATTACACGAAAGGCTGGGTGGAATATTTTGTGCCTTTGAGCGGGATCACCTATGCGATCAAATTGAACAGCTTGGGAGTGATGGAGGGCAGTCCGCGCGTTGCCACGAAATGGCTCACGCTGGCGCAGGAATAAAAGCGGCGATTTAAGTCCTGCCCAACCAGTCTGTCAGCTCGGCGTCGGTGGTGATGTTGACGCCGAACTGGTAGTCGGTGGCGAGCAGACTGGCGTAGGAGACTTCGGCGAAGCGGCGGCAGTGGAGCAGCACCCGGGCTTTCTGGCTGGGGGCGCGCACGAGGCGGCCGAGGGCCTGATTCACTTTTTGCATGCCGGGAATCTGGTAAACGCGGCGGAAGGCGGCTTCGCGGCCGAGCGGGCTGAACTCGGCGAGGCGGGCGCGCTGCACGGCGTTGACCTCGGGCAGGGCGGGACCGACGACCATCGCGTGGCTGACGCGACCGCCGAGCAGATCGATGCTCTCGGCGAAACTGCTGCCGAGCACGAGAAAGAGCGCGTCGGTGAAGGCAAGTGATTCCTCGACCCAGGCGGTTTGCGCGGCGAGGTCGTGCAAGCGCGGTTGCAGGGCGACCTTGAGGGGCGCGGCGCGTTCGAGTTCGCGCGCCACGGATTCGGCGTAGGCGTAGGAGGGAAAGAACACGGCCACCGGTCCGCGCGCCGCAGCCTGCAGGGCGACAATCGTGGCGGCGGTCATAGCGTAATAGCTCGAGCGCTGCTGAAACCGTGTGTCCACCCGCGCATCGACGGCGACCTCGTAGGCGCCATCGCGCCATGGGGTGGTGGCGGAGACCCAGGCGATGCCGGATGTCGGATTGGAGAGACCGGAGAGTTCGGAAGGTAGGGCGGGACCGCCGGGCCCGCCAATGGCAGATGATTCGTCGCCGGTCGTTCGCGGCGCGCCCGGCGGTCGCGCCCTACCGGCGGTGGTGTTGCCGGTATCTGGCTTTCCCAACCCGAAATCGGCGAGCCCGATATTTTCGGTAAATTCGGCGGTGGGACTGAGCGTGGCCGAGGCCAGCACGACGCCGCCATAGGACCGGAGGGTTTCGCCAATGGCGCTGGCGGCATCAATGCAGGTGAAACACAACTCACCCTCGCGGGGGCACCAGAGAAGCTTGGTG
>JAGNQV010000272.1 GCA_017988885.1 Opitutaceae bacterium
CTTCCCGCACAACACCTCGCCCAAGGACTTAATGTCCGGCGCGCGGGTTCTGTTTTTCGAGCCGCTTGAGCTCCGCCATGGAGCGTGTCTTCAGTCGCGCCGCACCGCGGTAAGTCTTGGTCTTGATGCGCGGGCCCTTGGCCAGCCGCACCTTGGCCTTCGCCGTGGCCTTGCGGTATTGCGGCAGCCAAGGCGCGTGCGCCACGAGAAATTCATCCACCATCTGCCAGACTTCGGGTGGATTGCACACCGCGCCGACCAGCGGATCCATGAGCATGGCTTGCCGCAACAAGGTATCGTCCCCGTGCACCGCGGCCTCGACGCCCAGTCGCTGCACGGAAATGCTCGCATTGCACACCGCGGCGCAACCCAACGGCAGATCACCGACACTCGGCGTGTTGAAGCCATGCCGGTCCACGTAGCCCGGTGTCTCGACGATGGCATCGGGCGGCAGGTTCGTGATCGTGGCTTCGTTCACGAGATTGAAGTGGCCGCGATAAATCCGGCCCGTCTCGAATCCTTCCAGAATGTAGCTGCCGTGTTCCTCACTGCGATTCTCTGGAGAATATTTGAGCGTCGCCGGCCGCACGCCGCGGCCAAATTCGGCGCGGAACCAGTTGCGCCCTTCGGTGACCACGCGCAGGTAGCCGCCGGTCTCGCCATTGATCCACGAGCCCATGTCGATCCAGCGCTTGATCTCGTCGGGCCGCTTGCGATACCACGGCACGTATTCGCTCAGATGCCCGTTGGATTCGGTCGAATAATAACCGAAGCGACGCAGCATATCGATGCGCACCTTTTCGGTTTTACGGTATTCCTTGTGCTGCTCAAACGCCGCCAGCAGGTCGCCCGTGCGATCCTTGCCCTTGGTTTCGACGGAAACATACCACGTCTGGTGGTTGATGCCGGCACAGACGATTTCGACGTCCTGCTTCTTCAGACCGAGCACCTCGGCAATCTGGAAATGTCCATGCTGCACGCCGTGGCAAAGGCCCACGCAGCGCACGCCGCCGTATTGGTTCGCCGCCCAAGTCAGCATCGCCATCGGATTGGCGTAGTTGAGCAGCAAGCAGTCGGGCGCCGCTACCTCGCGGATGTCGCGGCAGAAAGCCAGGATCGCCGCAATGCCGCGTTGCGCATACATGATGCCTCCGGCACACAGCGTGTCGCCCACACATTGGTCCACGCCGTATTTCAGCGGAATTTCAATGTCATGCTGGAACGCCTCCAAGCCGCCGATACGCACCACGCAGAAAACATAGTTCGCACCCTTGAGGGCCGCGCGGCGGTTGGTCGTCGCGGTGATTTGCGTCTTCAGGCCGTTGGCCGCGATGTCGCGACGGCAAATTTCGGCCACCATGTTGAGGTTGCGCGCATTGATGTCGGTGAACGCGAATTCAACGTTGGCGAACTCCGGCACGACGAGCAAGTCGGCGACGAGCCGGCGGGTGAAGCCGATCGAACCGGCACCAATGAAAGCAATTTTTATGGGCATGGGAAATCAGGGGTAGCGTTCGGAATGCGACCGCCGATGTCAGCGACCGGCGGACGGGTTGCAAGTCTGCGCTGTGGGTTGAGAATGAATATACGCGCCGCCTCTCACCGCCGCGCGCCACGGTGCAGGCGGCTGACCGGCTTGGTCGCGACGGCCGCCGTCTCCGCCAGTGCCTTCTCATCGAACAGCGCTGAATAAATGTATGGGAAGCCTTCGAGTTTTTTCCGCTCCACGCCGACCCCCATGTAACGCTCGATGCTCCTCGCATCCCGCACATCCTCCTCGGTCACGAGCGTGAAGGCATCGCCGGTATTCTGCGCCCGGCCGGTGCGCCCGATGCGGTGCACATAGTCCTCCGCGTTCTCCGGCACGTCGTAATTGATGACGTGCGAGACGCCGGCGATATCGAGGCCGCGCGCCGCGATATCGGTCGCCACAAGCACCTCGAACCGGCCGGACTTGAAGCCGTCCAGCGCCTCGATGCGCTCACGCTGACTGCGGTCGGAATGCATCACCCCGACCGTGTGGCCGGTGCTCTGCAAACGGCGCGCGATGCGGTCGGCACCCATGCGGGTGCGGGTGAAAATCAACACGCTCTTGAACTCCGTGCGCTCAAGCAACAGTTGCAGTAGCTCGAACTTTTGTGATGCCACTACCGGATAAAAGGCATGGGACACCGTCTCTGCCGGCGAACGCTGGCGGCCGATTTCCACCTTGACCGGATCGCGTAGCGCCCAACTTGCGAGCTGGGCGATTTCCGGTGGCAGCGTCGCGGTGAAGAACAGGGTCTGCCGCGTCTTGGGTGTCTGCGAAACAATGCGCCGCACATCAGGCAGAAAACCCATGTCGAGCATCCGGTCCACTTCGTCGAGCACCAGAATATCCACATCCTTCAGCGAGCAGTTGCCCCGCTCCATATGATCAAGCAGGCGTCCCGGGGTCGCCGCCAGGATATCCATGCCGCGCCGCAGGTCGTCTTCCTGTTTCCCGTAGCCCACGCCACCGTAAACGATCGTCACACGCAGGTCGGTGAACTTGGCGTATTTTTGAAACGCTTCCTCTACCTGCAACGCGAGTTCGCGCGTGGGTTCGAGAATCAGGACGCGCAATTTGCCGTGTCCGCCCAGTCGTTGGATGATGGGCAACGCAAAAGCCGCCGTTTTGCCCGTGCCGGTCTGCGCCGAGCCGATGACATCGCCGCCCTGGAGCACTACGGGAATCGCCTGCGCCTGGATCGGCGTCGGCGATACGTAGCCCATTTCCTGCACTGCAAAGGCCAAGGCGTCGGACAAGCCGAGCTTGGAAAAATCCGTATCCATCTTCGGAATGTCCACCGGCACGGCCGGCTTGATGTCAGCCGTGCGCGGGTGGTCGAAAGTTTTGTCGATCATCGGCCGCTCGGGCTTGCCGCCCTGCGCGCCAGGTCCACCCCGGCCGCCGGAGCGCGACTGAAAACCTCCGCTCCGCCCGCCCCGATCTTGCGCCCCACCGCCGCCCTGGGTTGAACCGCTCCGCGGCCCGCGATCATCCCGGCGTGGCCGGGACTCCTGGGGTTTGCCCTGGCTGTGGGGTTTGGGGCCGTGGCCGCGCTCCGCGCGCGGTTCGTGCCGGTGGGCCGGCTTGGCAGAA
>JAGNQV010000273.1 GCA_017988885.1 Opitutaceae bacterium
CTGGGCTACGCTTTTGATGATCTCACGCTGGGCCGGCAGAAGCGCATGTTTGTGGTCGGCGCGGAGGATGGTAATGTGGATAGCATCCTGCCGTTTGCCGGCATGCGCGCGCTCTCGCTGCAGAAGGATCCGGCGCTGGCGTCGCGACCGTTTGATGCGGCGCGCGACGGTTTTGTCGGCACGGGCGGTGCGGCGGTGCTGGTGTTGGAAACCGAAGACGAGGTCGCCCGGCGCGGCGCCAAGGTTTATTGTGAGGTCACCGGTTGGGGTCAGGCCTCCGACGGCCACAATGTCGCCATCTCGCACCCGGAAGGCCAAGGCTTGTGCGTCGCCATCGAGCATGCCCTCCGCAGCAGCGGCACGGCGGTGGACGAGATCGATTACATCAACGCCCACGCGACCTCGACCCCGATTGGCGATCTCTCGGAGGTCCGGGCGCTCAAGCGGATTTTCAAGACACCAGCCGCGCGGCCCGCCATCAGCAGCACCAAGGCGCTGACCGGCCACGGGCTGTCGCTGGCCGGGGCGATGGAGAGTGCTTTCTGCGCGCTTGCGATCAAGGAGGGGTTCATGCCCGGCTCGGCGCACATCACCCAGCTGGACCCGGAGTGCGAGGGCTTGAACATCATTCGCTCCACGCTGCCGGCGCAGCCTAATATCGTGCTGAACAACAGCAGTGGCTTTGGTGGGGCCAATGTTTCGCTCGTTTTCAAACGAGCCATCTAACGTGCCCGCCCCGCGCATTTCCGACTTTTACCGCACCGCGTTCGTGACGGGCGCCAGCACAGGGCTCGGCCGGGCGTTTGCGGAGATGCTGCTCGCGGATGGGGTGCGCGTCTGGGGCACGGCGCGGGAGGTGCCGCGGCTGGTGTCGTTCGCGGCCCAGCCCAATTTCACGCCGGTCGCACTCGACCTGCGCGACGGCGCCCGGGCGGAAGCGGTTTTTCGCGCGGCCGCGCAGAACGCCGGCGGCTTCGATCTCGTCGTCAACAATGCCGGCTACGGTGTATTTGGCGATTTCAGCGGCACGGACTTCACCGTGTGGCAGGAGCAGATTGAAGTGATGCTGGTCAACACCGCCCGACTGGCCCACACCGCGCTGCGCGAAATGAGCGGTCGGCCGCGCGGAGCGTTGGTAAACATCGCCTCGCTGGCGGCGGAGTTTCCGCTGCCGTTTCAAAGCGCCTACAACATCTGCAAGGCGGGGTTGGTGGCGCTCAATGAAAGCCTGATGATTGAAACGGCTGGCACGGGAATCGTCATCCTCGATGTGCGGCCGGGCGATTATCGCACCGATTTCGAGGGTTCGGTGCGCCGGCCGCCGGGCGTGACGACCCCGGCGATGACGCGGACTTGGGCGGCGTTTGAGCGGATGATGCAGAGCGGGCCGCCACCGGCACATGCGGCGCGGGCGTTACGCCGGGCGTTGCTCCGGCGACGCAGTGGCACGGTGCGGTGCGGACGTTTCTTTCAGGCGGTCTTGGCGCCGTTGCTCGCGCGCCTGGGTTCGCTGCCGCTGCGCCGGCGCATTCAGGCAGGCTATTTCGATCTTTAAGCATGTCCAAAATCAGGATCCTTGTCCTCACGTCCAGCACCGGCGGCGGTCACGATGCCCGCGCGGAAGCGTTTGCGGAATGGTGCTTCCAGCTTTACCGGCACGAGGTGGATGTGCGCATCGAGCAGATGCTGGAAAATTCGTCCGTCGTGAACCGCGCGGGGGTGAATTTCTACAACTACATCCAAAAGGGCGCGCCGTGGATGCACAAAATTTTCTACACCATCATCGAAGGGCTGAGCTTCATCAATTCCCGCAAGGTGACTTTCGGCGGAGCGTATTACCTGGCGGTGCTGAATGAGTATCGGCCGCACCTGGTTTTCAGTGTGCACGACTGTCTCAACCGCGGCTATTTTCAACGCGCGCGGAAGCTGCTGGGCGCGGGGCAGGTCCGTTGCGCGACCTACTGCGGTGAGTTCTCGGGTGGGTGGGGCTATTCGCGCAACTGGATCGAGCCGAGCGTGGATCTTTATTTTTCCCGCACGGCGACGGCGCGGGATTACGCGGTGAAGAAAGGGATTCCGGCGGAGAAATCCCGGGTGCGCGGCTACCTGATGCTGCCGCGGGCGCATCTGGAAGTGCTATCGCCCGAAGAGCGCCGAACCTTTCGCACCAAGCGGCTGGGGCTGCGGCCTGATTTGTTCACGGTCTTTCTGGCGACGGGGGGCAACGGGGCGCACAACCATTTTGATTTGCTGCCGGCGCTGGTGCGCCATGCCGATCGCTGTCAAGCGGTGGTCATCTGCGGCCAGAACAAGCAGGCTTACAACGATCTCGTGCACTGGCGCGCCCTGCATCCGGAATTCAACTGCTACATCGAGGGCTATTCGGAAATCGTGCATCTGCACCTGCAGGTGAGCGATGCGATCGTGACGCGCGGCGGCACCACGACCTGTGCGAAGGCGCTGCATTTCAAGTGCCCCATTATTTTCAACGCGTTTGGCGGCATCATGCCGCAGGAGGAGCTGACGTGGAAGTTCTTCCGCAACGGGGCCGCTTCGACCAAGGTGGAATCGGCCCCGCAGTTTGCGGCGATCATGGATCGTTGGCTGGCGGATCCGGCGAGTTATGCCCGTGCGCGGCAGGATTTTCTCGCGTTACGTTATGAGGAGGAGCCCACGCTGGTGATCGACGAACTGGTGGGCCTCGCGAACGAAGTGGCGAAGGCAGAATTGGAACGCGGAGTTTTCCCGCCGGCGAACGGCAATGACCAAGAGCACAAACCGTGGATCTGAGTCTGGCCGGCGGCAGTTTAGAACGCCGCGGTGACTTCGGTTTGCTGGCCGTGCCCGAGCGTGAGTTCGCCGAGGGCGGTGCATTCGGTTTCGTCGTTCTTGTAGAGCTTGGCGCGGACTGAGCCGGTGGCTTCGCTGGTTTCCCAGCGCCATTTCCCAATGGAGACGAATTGCAATGGCACGCCTTTGTCGGGGCTGAGGCCGGGGCCGTCACCGCGGATGAACAGCCGGTTGCCGATACCGATGTAGGCGGTGACCAGCAGGCGCGTGGCGCCATCGGCGGACAGGCTCTGCGCCGGTGCGGCTTCCTCGGGCGAATGCTGGGCGAACTC
>JAGNQV010000274.1 GCA_017988885.1 Opitutaceae bacterium
TGAGGTCGAACAACGGCTGATGGCGCAGCCAGCCGATATGGGCGCTGATTTCTGCAGATAATACATCCTTGTAGTCACGGTTCAGGTCGCGCCCTTCGTGGTTTTCGCGCGTGCCACGGAGATGCCCTGAAGGGTTGAGCATCGGGCACAGGAACCAAGTTGCCCGGGAATCGAAGATGCCAGCCGCGAGCATCGCAAGCAGGGCCTGGGGCGGGGCGGGTTCATCGCCATGCATGCCGGCGGAGAGATAAATGCGCGGCAGTTCACCGGGAGTGCGCTTCGTCAGGGCAATGAGTGGGCAATCATTAATATGGCCATAACGCTCCATGCGAAAACCGGCGGCAGGTGCCGCAGTCTCAAATTGTGCGACAAGGGCCGATGGATCGAGGGGAGTGGCTTTGACAGGTTGCACAGGATGGTTCTTGCTGGCCGTTCTCACGCATCACAAGCCACAATCTTTTTCTGTCACATGTCACAAGTTCGCGTCCGTTTTGCACCCAGTCCCACCGGTTTTTTTCATATCGGCAGCGCCCGCACGGCCCTGTTCAATTGGCTTTATGCCCGCCACACCGGCGGCAAGTTCATCCTGCGGGTCGAAGACACCGACAAGGAGCGCAACGGCGAGCAATTCCTCAACGTCATCTATGATTCGCTGAAATGGCTTGGACTGAACTGGGACGAAGGCCCGCAGGTTGGTGGGGATTTCGGCCCCTACCGGCAGAGCGAGCGGTCGGCTATTTATCAGGAGCATCTGGAAAAATTAAAATCCGCCGGCCGCACCTATGAGAAGGATGGGGCAATCTGGTTTAAACTGTTGGGTGAGCGCCATGAGGTGTTCGACGAGCACCGCAAGAAAACCGTGATCAAGGTAAAGGTGGCGCCGACGGTGATTGAGGATCGCATTCGTGGCCACGTGGAGCGGATCGAAGATGAGGATTTCGTGATTGTGCGTTCCGACGGCAATCCGGTGTTTCATTTCGTGAATGTGGTAGACGACATTGCGATGCAGATCACGCATGTCATTCGCGGCGAGGATCATCTGTCCAACACCAGCAAGCATGTGGAACTTTTTAAGGCCTTCGATGTGCCGTTGCCGCAGTTTGCACATATTCCTCTCATCCTGAAACAGAACGGCCCGGGCAAAATGTCCAAGCGCGACCAAGGCGCACTCGTTGAGGAATATCAAAAGCGCGGCTTTCTGCCTGAGGCGTTGGTCAATTTCCTTTGCCTGCTTGGCTGGAACCCTGGCGATAATCGGGAAAAGATGCTGTTGGAGGATATTGTCCACTTGTTTGATCTCCCCGGCGTCAACCAAAGTAATGCGCGTTTTGACGACAAGAAACTCGCGCATATGAACATGGTTTACTTGCTGGCGCTGCCAGCGGAGCGATTCCTAGCTTTGGCGAAAGATTACATGAGCAGTCAACCGGCCGGTGCGGCGGCACTGAAGGATGAGGCTTATTTGCGTGAGATCATGCTGCTGGCGCAGCCGAAGATCAAAGGCTTCGGGGAACTGCCGGCCTACACAGCTTATTTCTTCACCGAGGACTTTCCCATGGACGACAAAGTGAAGGCCAAGGTGATGGGCAAAGGCGACCCGAAGGCCCGGTTGCGTGAGCTGATTGCGGCGCTGCCGGCGATGGACTTTTCCAGTGATCCAGCAATCGAAGCAGGCATCAAGGCACTCGCTGAAAGCAAGGGACTGGGTTTCGGCGACTATCAGGCCGTCGCGCGGTTTGCCGTCAGCGGCACCAATGCGGGCCCGAGCATCACGAGTATTTTCCGCGTGCTAGGTTGCGAACGAACACTCGCACGGTTGACGCGGTTGGCCGCCGCACTCTGAGGCGACCAAGCAGCAAGGCCGGGTCGTTAGTCCGGCCAAAAGCGCAGAGCGACTTCATTCCAAGTGCGGCAATCGGTCGCGCCGGGCACCAGCGCGAGGCCGGCCGCAATGTCACCCAGCGGATGGAGCAGCGTATTGACCATGAGCGCTGGACGGACCTCAGCCAGGCGCGAACTGGTGCCGGGTGCATGGCCATCAAGCAATGCATGCACAATGGTGCGGTCGCCGGGTTCGAGCAGAATGGTCGCGGCTGTCAGGTCAAACCAAGCATCCCCGCGCATGGCATTTCCGAAATCAATCAGCGCGGCGATCGTCCATTGCCCGTTGACCTCCTGCACCATCAGGTTTTCGGGGGCAAGATCACCATGGAGCATGACCCGTGGTGAGCCTGTTATACTGGCGGTATGGTCGCGGAAATATCGCGCGCCATCAGCTTGCAATGCGGCCGATAGCCGTCGCACCGAGCCGCGCTCAAGCCAGTTTGCGATACCATCACGGCAAAAGACGGCCCAGTCTATGCCACCGGGGTCGGTATCCGCCGGCTGCATTGCATGCAATGCAGCTAAGGCGCGGCCGTATTGGTGGGCCAACGCAGGGCGCTGTTGCGGTGGGATCAAAGGCCAGACCTCGTGGAGAGGCATCCCGGCGATGCGGGTCATCACGAGGTAAATCCAGCCCTCCAAGACACCTTGAGCGATGAGGCGCGGTGCCGGGGCACAGTGCAAGTTGCGAGAAAAGTTAGAAGATCGGTCTCCTGCTGGGCCCGCTTTTCCATTAATGCGGGCAGTAGCTTGATTACAAATTGCGGACCCCAGCTAAAAACCGGACATTCACCACGGCTGAATCGCGCGGCAGGACCGTCAGTGAGGCAGTGAAGTGCAGCAATACTTTGTAATGCCGGCAACCAGTCGGTCAGCGGCCGCGACCTCTCGCGGTAAAACTCCGCAAAAGTCGTGGCGGCTGGCAGGAGTCGGGACATGGCCAGACTCCCTTACTTCGCCCAATTGTCTCGGAGAGTGATGGTCCGGTTGAAAACCGGTTTGCCGGACGTGGAGTCTTGGGCGTCGAGGGTGAAGTAACCGAGACGCTCGAATTGGAAGCGAGTGTCGGCCTGGGCCGCCGCGAGGGAGGGTTCCAATTTGGCGATGACCACTTCGAGCGAATGAGGGTTCACTGCTTTCATGAAGTCCTCCTCGGCGGCGGGCTCGGCGACGTTGAACAGCCGGTCGTAGAGTCGCACCTCGGCTTCGATGCACTGCGAGGCGCTGACCCA
>JAGNQV010000087.1 GCA_017988885.1 Opitutaceae bacterium
TGTAACTGCTCACGCGGTTGAGCCTGAGGCACGACTACCCAGCCAGCGCCCGGCCAACACGCATCGGGAGTGTGCGATGCGACCTGACTCACCGGTGTCTGGCCGGCGCGCCAGTAGGCCAAATAGACCGTGAATTGCACCGGACCGGTGTCGGTGCGTTTAATGTAAGTGCGTTGAGCGAGGTATTTGGTCTCGAGCGTGTCGCTAAACTGATACAGATCCCGGCTGGTCTCGACGGACCAGCCATCGGCTTCGGCAGGGAGCACGGCCCACAGGTCAGGCACAGGTGCATTTTCGGAAACAGTGCTGCGAGTGTTGGCGTAAAAAAAGAGCGTGAGGCCAAGTGCGAGCATGAGGGCGGCGGTCAAACTGTATGACAGCTTCGCCGTGCGCTGGCGGCTTACATCGGTGTCGGCTGCAGGTTCGTTTTTACGTGCAGGCTGTTCGAGAAACAAGGCGAGGGCCCCGAGGATAAGTGCGGTCAAGCCCAGCACGGCAAATCCTGTGATGTCGTGCCATGTGCCCGAAATATCCACGCCGCGGTTGGCCGCGATGGTAAGGATGAGCGAACGGAGGAAATTCATCAGCAGCGCCAGCGGGGCCGCAAGAAGGATAATCAAGGCCCTGGCCCAAGGACTGCGCACCATGCTGGCGGAAAAGAAGAAACCGGCAAAAATGCAAGAGATGAGGCTGCGCACTCCGCTGCAGGCTTCGGCCACGCCGACCGAGGTGTTGGCCAGTTCGATGATGTTGCCATTGCGTGTGGCCACAATACCAAGAAAATGCAGGGCGTGCAGCACATTTTCCGACACGGAAAGCTGCAGACTGAGTGTCAGCCGCGAATAAGTGCCAGGTGGAATGGGTGAGGCTAAAATCCACAACCCGATAGCAACGAGGGCAGGCCAGTTGAACGGCAAGGCACGGACTTCGCTGGCCGCCAAGCTCACCAGACCGGCAGTGAGGAAGAGTATCAAGGCGCAGGTCAGGGAAAAAATGACAACCGCATGAGTCCAGCCAACGGAAGTTGCGTAAAGACCCGCGGCGGACAGGGCCAGCAGCCCCATAATGAGCAGTGCAACCAAGGCGACAGCGCGGAGCCAATGTTGAGGCAGAAACCGGGGTGTGCCCGTCGTGCGGCTTTCATGCAAAAGGAGCAGAAAGAGCACCGGCATGAAGTAGCCATGGGACAAATCAGGATTGTGGCGCCAGTGCGGCCAGAGCATCAGGCCCATTGCCGTGAGCAAAACACCAAGCAGCCCCACATTGAGTTTGGCAGACAGAGGCAGACTGGTGAGAGCAACAGGCGACGACATGACGTGGCGCTAAAGCTAGCGGTCCCCCAAGGGGCCGCAAACCGAATTCGTGTTCTCGACTGGCAGAATGACAAATTTGTTTCATGGTGAGGATCACTCTTCATGAAAAATTCGATTACCAGATTTCTGCCCCTGTTCGTGGCACTGCTGACAGTGCAGGCAAACCGTCTGCCAGCCGCCGCAGTGGTTGGCCAACTCGCGCCGGACTTTACCCTCACCGATATCACGGGGCAGACGCATTCGCTGTCAGATTACCGCGGGAAAATAGTGGTCTTGGAGTGGGTGAATCCCGAATGTCCGTTTGTGATCAAACATTACGAGAGCGGTAACATTCCTGCGACGCAGAGAGCTGCGATTGCGGATGGCGCCGTCTGGTTTTCGATCAATTCCGCCCGAACTGGCGCACAAGGAGATTTTGATATGACGCAAGTGGCCGTGTGGGCTGCAAAAACCACTGCCGCGCCGACGGCTTATTGCCGGGATCAAGACGGTGCCGTGGGCCGGCTCTACGGTGCGCGGACCACTCCGCACATGTTCGTGATCACACCGGACGGAACTTTGGTTTATAACGGGGCGATTGACAGTGTTCGTTCCGCGAACAAAGCAGACATATCTCACGCGGAAAATTACGTGAACTCGGCCTTGGCGGAAATGAAGGCAGGGCAATCCGTTAAAACGCCCTACAGCCAGCCGTATGGCTGCGCGGTGAAATACTGACGAAGGCCAACCTCAGATTTTAACGAGAAATAAGTCGGGATGCAGTTCGCCTTCGGCGACCTTGCTAACAGTGCCGGTCATCATAATGGAGAAATCATCATTGATCTCGATGCCAATGGTGCCACCGGGCATGTGCACGGTCACAGACTGATCGACGAGGCCAAGCTTATGCGCGACTGCGGCGCATGCACTGGAGCTACTGCCGGAGGCAAGGGTATAACCGGCGCCCCGCTCCCAAATCTCGATGCGGAGGTTTGAACGATTCAGAACCTGTAAAAATTGGACGTTGGTCTTGCGCGGAAAATACGGGTGCACTTCCAGCGGTGGTCCGTATTTGCGCGCAAATTCAGGTGAGATGGTCGGCAGCAGGATGACGCAATGCGGGTTGCCAATGGTGGCAGCGCAAAAGGTGAAGGTCTGGTCCAGGACGGTCACTTTTTCGTTGATGACCTCACGTGGCGCACCGGTTACGGGAATGCGTTGGCTGTCAAAACGCACGCAACCCATGGCGACGGTGATAAGGCGGCCATTATCCTTGATGACCGATTGCACTACGCCGCCGGGAGTTTCGACGGTGAAAGACGAGGCCTTGAGTAAGTTCTGATCGTAGAGGTAGCGTGAAAATATCCGAAGGCCGTTGCCTGACTTTTCAGCTTCGGAGCCGTCAGGGTTGAAAATGCGCAGCCCGAACTCACTCACGGCCGAAGCCAGCGGTCCCCATAAAATTCCATCGGAGCCCACGCCGAAATTCCGGTGGCAGATGACGCGGATTTGTTCGATGGAAGGGACGGAAGGCCAAGCGGGAAAATCCCGTGGATCGAGCACTAGGTAGTCATTGCCGAGGGCGTGGTATTTATGAAACCGCATGAATTCTTCCAGGGTCGGGCCGGCGGGTTGGGGAAACTAAAAAGTCGCGAATACTTAGGCCGCAGGCGCGATGTAGCCGAAGAGACCACGTTTCTTGATCGCGGCGACAACGGAAGTCGGGACCATTTGTTCCCAAGTGACATCTTTTTCCTGAATGCGGCGCAGCACTTCGCGAGAGAAGATATGCAAGATGCTGCTGTCGAAACCAACGATACATTCGATGTAGTGGTTTTCGAGCAAGTGGTTGTAGAGGTTGCGCAGATGGTCCACGACCTGCACGTTTTTGGCGTTGATCAGCACGTTGGAAGCGAAAGCGTGTCCGGCAACCGACGCCTGGCCGGCAGTCTGGCCACTGGTAAGGTAGCGTTCGTAGGCTTCCTGCCGCATCGGGTAAATGTAGAGCTTGACGGAGTGGCGGAAGAGCCGGCCGAAGGATTCCAAGATACCGCCTTCCAGATTGTCGTAGTATTTCTCATTAAAGATTTCGATCAGGTTGTTAATGCCCATGGCCACGCCGATCATTTCCTTGGTGTAACGGCGGAAATACGAGGTGAGCCGGTAGTATTCGGAATAATTAGAGATGAGGACGGTGAAGCCGATATCGGCGAGCAGATCCACGCGGGAAAGGAAGTCGTGGGGATCGAGTTCACCCGCCAGGAGGAGGTTGTTCATGGTGATCTCCATGAGCACGATGACGTCTTTGCCCTTAACCATGGGCTCCTGCACGAACTGGGCGGTGGCGCAATTGAGCATGTCCACGTTGACATGGGTGACGGGCCGGAAGCTGCCGCGCTCCACGAGGATGGCCTTTTTGTAGAGCACCTCGGAAGGCTGGAGCACCTCGGCATTGGCACCAAACATCACGGCATTGGTCAGACCAAACTGCACGAGGTAGAGCGACATGAGACGGTTGTCCACGTGCTTGAAGGCCGGGCCGCCGAACCGGAGCATGTCGACCTCGATGCGGTCGGAACTCAGGTTGTCGAGGAGCGATTCGGTGAATTTCTTCGGATCATCGCGATAGAAGAAGGCGCCATAAATCAGGTTGGTGCCGACGATACCCAGCGCCTCCTGCTGGAGGATGTTTTCCTTATCCCACATGCGCACGTGCACAACGATTTCACTGGGCGCTTCGCCCGGTTCGAGCTGGAAGCGAATGCCAATCCAACCATGAGATTCGTTGGAACCTTTGAAACTCTTGGCGGCGACGGTATCAGCGAAAACGAAGAAGGTGGTTTCGGCGCCGCGGGTGGTTGCGAGGCGCTCGTTTAGGAGATCATACTCATGGTCGAGCATGAGGCCAAGCCGTTCGCGCGAGACATAGCGCGGTGCTTTCCCATAAATGGCATCACTGAACGCCATATCATAGGCGGAGATGGTTTTGGCGATCGTGCCGGACGCGCCACCCGCTTGGAAAAATACCCGGGCCACTTCCTGGCCGGCGCCAATTTCAGCGAAGGTGCCGTAGATGCGTGCGTTGAGATTTATCGTAAGGGCCTTACGATTGGTGGTCAGGAGTTCCTTTTGCTCACTCATGGTGGCATAAGATAAGAAGCAAGACGTCCACGCAATCAGTTCGTGAGACCGTGTGTTTTACGCCCCGGTGGTATAAGGGGGCCTGCACGACCGCCAAAGGGACTTGCGGCTGTCCAGACAGATTTACTGGAGGAATCCGGGAAAGTGACTACGGTCCGCTGTCTATGAAGAATTTCTTGTCCTCAATGCTTGGGGCCTTGGCGGCGTTGGTGATTTTTACCATCAGCGGATGCGCGCTGTTTGTGGGTTTCCTAATCGTGATCAGCGCGGTGGGGGAGAAGAGGGCCGTAATCACTGATGGCTCGTATCTGGTGCTTGATCTTTCGGCCAATATCACGGACGCACCAGCGCTCTTCGATTTTGGCGGAATCTGGGGCGACAAGGTCGATACGCTGCAATTGCGCAACATGACCAAGGCGATCCGGGCTGCCGCCGGTGACAAACGTATCAAGGGGGTGCTGCTGATCGGCTCACTGCAACCGGCCGGGTTCGGCTCCGGCTATCCTGTGCTCAAGGAGGTCCGTGAGGCCTTGGTTGATTTCAAATCCAGTAAAAAGCCAGTGAAGGCGTATTTGAACTTTGCCACCACGCGCGACTACTACCTCGCCTCTGTGGCGGACAATGTGGCGCTGGATCCCTACGGGATGATCCTGCTGCCGGGTTTGGCATCGGAACCCATGTTTTTCGCCGGGGCTTTTGAAAAATATGGCATCGGTGTGCAGGTGACCCGCGTGGGGAAATACAAATCAGCCGTGGAACCCTTCACGCGCCACGACCTGAGCCCGGAAAATCGCGAACAATTACAGAAATTACTGGGTGACGTTTGGACACAGCTTACCACCGACATTGCCGCAAGCCGAGGCTTGCAACCCGCGGCAGTGCAGGCTGTGGCTGATGCGGAAGGCATGGTCCGAGCGGAGCCGGCCCGCGCGGCGAAGCTGATCGATCGCATCGCTTACCGCGATGAAATCATCGATGAGCTCAAGCAGGAAACCGGGCGGAAAGGAGCCAAAGAAAACTTCAAGCAAATCGATCTGGCGAGTTATTCGCGGCTGGCGCCGAGCGTGCCAAGCCGGGCGAAGGACGTTCCGGCCACAGGCAAGCGCGGGCGCATTGCGATCGTCTACGCTGAGGGTGAAATCGTGGATGGCGAAGGCGGAAACGGCAATGTGGGTGGCGTGAAATTTGCGCGTGAACTGCGCCGGTTGCGGCAGGACGACGACGTGAAGGCGATTGTGCTGCGCGTCAATAGTCCCGGTGGCAGCGCGGCGGCCTCGGAAGCGATTCAGCGTGAAATGCGTCTGGCGATAAAAGACAAGCCGGTGGTGGTCTCCATGGGCTCTTACGCAGCGTCGGGCGGTTATTGGATATCGAGCTACAGTGAACGTATTTTTGCCGAACCTACGACGATCACGGGCTCAATCGGGGTGTTTGGCATTCTATTTGACGTGCAGAAGCTGGCCAATGATTTCGGAGTGACGTTTGATAGCGTGAAGACCGGGCGTTTTGCGGATACGATGACCATCAGCCGGCCAAAGACTGAAGCGGAACTGGCGATGATCCAGCAGTCGGTGGATTGGATCTACGGTGAATTCATCGGCAAGGTCGCCGAATCGCGGAAGTTGGAGAAAGGCTTCGTCAAGGAGATTGCCCAGGGTCGCGTATGGTCGGGGGTCGAGGCGAAGAAACTCGGGTTGGTGGATGAACTGGGGGGGCTCGACGCGGCGTTGGCCTACGCGGCGCAGAAAGCTGGCTTGGCGGACGATTACAAGGTGACGGAATTTCCCCGTAAAAAGGATCTGGGCGAGGCGATCACTGAACTGTTGGAACGGGTGCAACCAGCGGGTGCGCGTGCCAGCGTGTATGAGCAATTGATGGCTAGGGTGCAGCACGAGCTTAAATCATTGCGGAGCTTCAACGACCCGCAGGGCATTTACGCTCGCTTGCCGATGGAGCTGAATATCCACTAACTTAACATGGATTATGTGTTAAATACAAATTGCCCAGCCACGATTATTCCTGCCGGTGATGCGGTGGTATTGCCTGCGGGCACAAAGGTGACCATTGTGCAGACGCTGGGCGGCAATGTGACCGTGCGCACCGACCAAGGTCTATTACGAATTGCGCGCGAACATGCCGACGCTATCGATGGCCATACGCCGAATGATGCGGCGGCACCCACGGCGCAGGAATTTAGTGAACAGGCGGTTTGGTCGGCACTGAAAACGTGCTTCGATCCTGAAATTCCGGTTAATATCGTGGACCTTGGCTTGGTTTACGATCTCGCGGTTGAGCGACTGCCTGACGGTCGGCATAACGTGGAGGCGAAGATGACTTTGACGGCACCGGGCTGTGGCATGGGACCGGTTATTGCCGAGGATGCGCGGGGAAAAATCGCCGCGCTCCCCACTGTGATCAGTGCGAAAGTGCACATTGTTTGGGACCCAGTCTGGACGCCGCAGATGATTTCGGAAGCGGGCCGCAAAGCACTGGGGATCGAGTGACTCAGGCGAGGTAAGGAATCGTCAACGGGCCTTCCGGAAAGATTGCGACCGGCGCATCCCGGTCGATGCGGGCAAGTTCGGCATCAATGGCCGCACATATATCTGCCATTGGTAGTAGTTGGGCACGACGCAGTTCTTCGTCCAACAAGAATGCGGGCTGTAAAACGGTGGCCTTAATCCCGGCCAGATGAGTTTCAGGCCCGTTTAGCCATATTGCAGGTGAACCTTCATCCGCTCACAGTTGCGAGCGAACAGCCGTCAGCAAGCACGGATGGTGTCTCGCAGTTTGGCCGGGCGATGACACCTGGATATGGTTCGCTCACAAACTCCCGACTTGGCTCGCTGAGCAAATGGCGTTCACAGACGGCAAACAGCTCTGCCTTGGTCTCAGTCCGGCGCATATCATGCAAGAAAGCCCCTTCAGCATCCACGCTCTGACCCACAAAGTTGAGGTATTTTTTCATTTTGTTCACCTGCGCAAGTTCGGGTATGGTCGTAGAGTGCGTCGCGTCATAGAGCCGTTGCATATAGTCGTAAACATCGGCGAGTGTCACTCGGACGAGAGGTTGACCGGCTGAGAGCTCCCGGCATTGGCGAAAAATCCAAGGATTACGAATGGCGTGGCGTCCGATCATGACGCCAGCAGCCCGAGTTTGGGCCAGCACGGCATTCGCTTTGGCTGCGGAAGTGATGTTGCCATTGGCCAGCACTGGACAGTGTGCACGGGCGGCAGCATGGGCGATATAGTCGTAATGCACTTCACTCCGATACATTTCCTTCACGGTGCGACCATGCACACTCAGTAGATCGACACGATTTCGGTTCACCGAGTCCAGAATACGATCGAAATGCAGCGTGTCCTCAAACCCGATGCGCATCTTGACGGTGAAAAGTCCGGGAACTGCGGCGCGGAGCGCGGAGAGAATGTCATCGATCCGTGCGGGGTCACGCAGGAGTCCCCCGCCGACGTTTTTTTTGTAAACCTTGGGTGCAGGGCAACCGAGGTTGAGGTCGATGCCGGCAACAGGATGCGTCATTAATTCTGCGATGGTGCGATTAAGATGGGTGATGTCTTCACCGATGAGCTGGGCAAAGACAGGGCGTCCAGTAGTATTTTCATCGATCGAACGCAGGATATTTTTTTCTGGTCGGGATTGGGCATGAACGCGGAAGAACTCGGTGAAAAAGTAATCAGGGGCCCCGTAGTGGGCGATGACCTGCATGAATGCGAGGTCTGTCACGTCCTGCATGGGTGCCAGTGCAGTCAACGGAGAGCCGATGACGATGCTGGTCGGTAGCCGTGCGGAGGCCGGAGAGACTGGAACCTCGGTGGTATTCAAGCAGTCTCTTCTCCGTCGGATTCCTCGGCCTGTTGCTTGAGCACCCGCTCAAGAATTTCGGTCATATCTTCGACCGTCTCCAATACTTGTCGCGCAACATAAATTGGACGTTTGAGCTGCAAAGCGAGCACGATGGAGTCACTGGGCCTAGCATCAATCTCAACGATTTTCTTGCCCAGTTCGTTGTCCATGTGCAGTAAAATTCTGGCAAAGAAAGTGCCATCCCGCGTATCATTGATGACGACGTGATCGAGGGTGGCGCCGAGGCCAAGTAGAATGCTGCCAATCAGGTCGTGGGTCAGCGGGCGCTCCTTTTTAACTCCGTCCAAAGTCATCTGGATGGAGTTGCCCACCGAATGATCAACATAGATGACAAAGGTTTTATCAATATGACCAAGAAACACGGCACAGCCGTTGGCAGTAGGCATGGCGCCCTTGACGGTTACGGTGACGGTATCCTTAGACATGGATAAAATCTATGCGTTCCAACGCTGTTAGGCAAGCGGGCGACCGGTTACTCAAATCCGAAGAGGCTGATGCCCCAAGAATGCGCCTGCGCCAGAACGGCCGGCTTATCGAGCATGATGACGCGGTCGGCTTCTAGTGCCGCGGCGCTGATGCCTGCGGCCCGCATGGTCTCAAGCGTGCGTAACCCGAAACAAGGCACATCAAAGCGATAATCCTGACCGGTCTTGACGGTCTTCACAAATAGCGCCCCGTCAGTTTTGAAGGCACCGGCGCGACGCAGCATTTCATCGGTGCCTTCGTAAGCTTCGACTGCAAGCACGGTGCCCTGGCGCACGACGCAGCCTTGGCCGATATCCAGGCGGGCGCATTCCCGGGCGATATGGACGCCATGCTGCAAATATTCCTCTTCGATCGGGAAACTGCGCCCAGTCATGCAGCCTAGCGAGGCCAGTTGCGTGTCAAGAAACGAACGGGCATCGAGTAGCGTAATGCCGAGAGCTTCGATCTCCTTTGCGATGGCTCCAAAGATGGTCTCGGCGTTACGCCGTTTGAGTGAGAGCAGGATGCGTGTGGCTTTGAGGTCCGGGTGTAAGCCTTTGAACAGCCGCCGGGGCGCAATTTGCCCCGCCATAATAGCGTAGCCAGCGCCGAATTCCTTCAGTGTCTTCAACATTTTCCCCAATTGACCGACAAGGAGCACGCGACTTTCCCCCGCAGGGAAGGACGTGATCAGCTCCGGCCGGGTTTCCTCGTCAAACGCTATCAAACGCAGCGGGATGCCCGCTTGCCGCGCAGCCTTTGCGATCAGCATGGGGTAAATGTCCTGCCCGGCAATCAGCGCGACCGGCTTGGCGGGATCATAACCGGGAGGGAGAAAAGCGGACGGGGGAGACACGGGCAAAGACTGAGGGGCGAAGTTGCCAGACTAAAGCTGGAAATGCCAAAGCCGCAGCTGGGCGGCTGCGGCTTTGGTGGTAGCGCAGAAATAATCAGGACTGAGAGCCGTAGTATTTTTTGTAACTGCGATAGTAGCGGTAGTTGGAGTAGTATTCGATGCGGCGCGGTGAAAGGCCGTTCAGGACGACGCCGAGAATCTCATTCTTGGCGTTGCGCAGCGCCTTTATGTAAAGGCGGATGTGTTTGCGGTAAGCGCGATTAAAACGGCAAACGTAGATGACCTCGTCGGTGCGTTCAGCGATCAGCAGGCTGTCGGTGACGGCGCCCAGTGGTGGTGAATCAAGCACAAGGAGTTCAAAGTGTTTCTTCAGACGTTCCAGTAGCTGACCGAAGGCGGCATTTTCCAATACTTCCGTCGGACTTTTAGAACGGCCACCCGAGCAGAGCAGGGAAAGGTTTTCATCAACCTTGATAATGCCCAAGGTGGCGTCGTTTAGTAGATCGCCTTCAAGGTTGGCACCGGCTTCAAACCAAGTGATCAATCCGGCCGTGTTTTGCTGCTGAAAATGGCGGTGCAGCATGGGTCGGCGCAAATCGCAATCAATGAGCAGGGTCTTGCGTTTATGCCTGGCAAAACAGCCGGCAAGGTTGCAAGAGATCAGCGTCTTGCCCTCGCCGGGGATAGTGCTCGTGACGAGAATTGACTTGGGGAAATCGAGCTTGGAATGAATTTTAGCGGAACTGTAAACGCTGAGGAAAGCCTCCACCCCAGGCGCTTGGGTATCGTTCAGCATCAGAGAATATTTCTCGGTGTCTTTTAGGGCAGAGAGATCGGGGATGATGCCCAGTAGATTAACGCCAATAAAGGACTCTACGTCCCAAGCGCTCTTAATCCGATCATCAATAAAACTCAGCCCCACGGCTATGCCGAGGAAGACCAGCACACCCAGCCCAACGCTAGTGCGGATGATCCGCTGGATATTAGGCGCATAAGGAGAGCCAGAAACTTGCGCTCGGTCCAGCGGGCGAACGGGGACTTTTTCGAGATATTTGGTGGTGTTGGTCTGATTAAGCCGGTCCAGGATTTGGGTGTAGTTGGATTTGGCCGCATCCGAGTCACTCTTCAGGCTGTCATAATCAACACGCAAGCCGCGCAAGTTCAGCGCATTTTTCTCATGCTTACCATATTCTTCCTGCAGGCTGACCTCGCTTTGATGTGCTTCGCCGAGACTGGTTTTCAAGTCGGCGACGGCGAGATTAATGGCGTGACTGAGCTGATCTTCAGTGACGGCGATCGCATTGCTGACATCGATCATCTTGGGATGCCGTTCCAAGTAACGTTCGGCAAGGCGGGCTTGATCCTGTTTCAGGTTGGCCAGTTGGTTCTTGAGCGTTGGCACCGTGCCGTGGCTCGCGATGAAGGAGATCTCGAGCAGATTCCGGTTTTCCTGCCGGTAGGTCTCCATTTGATTATAAAGCGTTTCCAGCTCGATGCGCCGAAGTCGGGCGCTGGTCAGGGCGGCATTGACGGTGCGCAGGCGGTCATCAATGATGCTCATGCTGTTATCGAGCGAGACGAGATTATGCGTCTGCATGTAGGTTTGCAGCTTTTGCGCCTTCTCCTCCGATTCTTTGCGCAACTGATCCGCGCGCTCCTTCAGGTATTCCACGGCGACCTCATTGCGCCCGCTCAAGTTATCCAGCAAGCGGACAACAAATTGGTCAACATACCGCTGGGCCACCAAGGCGGCGGCTTCTGGATCCTGATGGCGTGCCGTCACGACTATGAGATAACTATTACGAATGGTTTCGATTGAAACGGAGCCGAGGGCCCCGGAAGGAGGCGGGGGCGGG
>JAGNQV010000275.1 GCA_017988885.1 Opitutaceae bacterium
CGGCGGTCCACACGGCGAAGGCGCTGGCCCCGGTCCAGATGACCCCGAGGCAGCCGGCATGCAGGAAAACGAAGGGCAGGACGCGCATCCAGTCCACGCGGTCGGGTTCGGCGCGGACTTTTTCAGCCCCGCCCGGGCAGTAATCGGAATCGACCCACTGCAGGAGGGCGGTGGTGGCGCGTTGGAAGAGGGAGCGGTGCGGTGTGGCGACGGGCATGACGAGCGGGCAATATGCGCTGCCGAACGAACCGAGGTCCGGGCGGATGCGCAAGCGGCGTTTACGGGTGATGGAATTTTTCTGCTAGATTCCGACGGGTTCGCCATGGCGACAGATGCAGGTGGTTGGTCCCGGAACACCGGCGGGCTTGCGCCGGAGCGCCGGGCGGACTTGGCTGCCGTTCCGTGAGCGACCACACCGTATCGCCTTTCGACCCGCCGCCGGTGAAGCGGCGTGAGATTTTCGGCTGGTGCTGCTTCGACTTCGCAAACTCGGCGTTCACGACGATCATCATCACGGTGGTGTATGCGGTGTATTTCACCGGGGTGGTGGCGGACCACGATCCGCGGGCGCCGGGCTGGTGGGGCACGGCGCTGGCGGTTTCGCAGCTCGCGACGATTTTTGTGTCACCCCTGATCGGTGCGATCGCCGACGTCACCGCGCGCAAGAAGACCTTCCTGCTCTTGTCGGCCGTGGTGTGTGCGCTCGCGACCATGGCGCTGTATTTCGTGGGTCCGGGCGAGATCTGGCTAGCGCTCGGCCTCGTTGTGGTGGCGAACATCGCTTTTTCACTCGGCGAAAATCTGTGTGCGGCGTTCCTGCCGGAGATCAGCACGGCGGAGAATGTGGGCCGCATCTCCGGCTACGGGTGGAGTTTTGGCTATTTCGGCGGATTGCTGAGTCTCGTGCTGGCGCTGGCCATTATCAAAAGCGGTGACGGTCGCGTGCCGTGGACATTCGTGATGACGGGGGCTTTCTTCCTGCTGTCGAGCCTGCCGACCCTGCTGTTGTTGCGCGAACGCGCGCGGCGGCGGGAACTGCCCGCCGGCCGGAGCTACGTGGCGTTGGGTTGGGGCCAGCTCGGGCAGATGTGGCAGGAACTGCCGCAACACCGCACGCTGGCGATTTTCTTCGGGGGCATGACGCTCTATCTCGCGGGGCTGACGGCGGTCGTGGCGTTTGCCTCGGTGTATGCGACCCGGGTGCTGCACATGAGTCAGGAGGAGATCATCGGGCTTTTTGTCCTGTTGCAACTGGCGGGGGTGGCGGGCGCCTATGGGTTTGGCGCGCTGCAGGACCGGGTCGGGGCCAAACCGGCGCTGGTCCTTTCCCTGCTGCAATGGATCGCGGTCTGCCTCTGGGCGGGCGTCTGCACGACCAAGACCGAGTTCTACATCATCGGGGTGATCGCGGGTGCGGCCATGGGTTCGCTGCAATCGGCCGGGCGCGCCGTGGTGTCGATGCTGACGCCGGCGGGCCGCGGCGGGGAGTTTTTTGGCTACTGGGGATTTTTCGGCAAGCTGGCCGCGGTGATCGGCCAGCCGGTGTTCGGCTGGATCGCAACGCACGAGGGCTATCGCACGGCGATTTTGGTGAACGCGGGATTTTTTCTCGCGGGACTGGTCATTTTGCTCGGGCTGCGGTTGAGGCCGGTCGTGAATACGTAGGAGTTACCCGGCGGACGACACGGAGAATGTCCGGAATGTTGACCACGGATAATACCAGGCGGCCGTAGGAAACAGACTATACGACCGGGAGTGCGCCAGCGAGCTGGCGGCCTACGTTCAGACGAGGAACAGCGCGATGCCGATGGTGACGAGGGAGGCGAGGGCGAGGGTGAGCCAGTAGCCGAAGAAGAGCAGGCCGCTTTTAAAGAAGGTGCGCACGCCGGATTCACGGAAGACGCGTTTCAGGCTGAGGAAAAAATAGAGGGCAGCGTAAAAGAGGGCAGCGATGACCAGGGCCTGGCCGAGGCCGGCGGAGACGAGGCCGGTGACGCGCCACCAACCGTCGACAAACATCCAGTAAAGGTAAGCGAAAGTGTGCAGGTGCAGCGCAAGGATGAGGTGTTGCAGGTAAACGAGACCGGCCTTGCGGAAGAGCACGCGGGTGAAGAGCGCGAAGAGGGGCAGGCAGAGGAGCAGCATCTTCGGCAGGAAGTGGACGAAGGCCTCGCCGATCTCGCGGCGGTGGTTGAGCTTTTCGATGAAGAAGCGGCCAAGCTCGGATTCATCCTTGATGCCGGGGCCGTCCCGCCAAACCCATTTGCCGTTCTCGTAGGCGAGGCCGTCGGTCGAGATTTCCTTGCCCGTGCCTTGGCGGACTTCGTCAGCCGCCTCCTGGCGGGCCCGGGCGATTTCATTCGCGAGGTATTTTTCGGCTGCGGTGGCGGCGGGGTCGCTGGCGCCGGGCAAGGCGGCGGGTGCATTCACGGCCGTGGGGTGGTCTTCCTTCATCAAGATGACGTTGCCGGCGTCGCGGGTGAGCGAGACCCAGATGAAGAAGAGGAGGCTGACGAAAATGTAGAATCGCAGGGGCGGCACCTGGCTGGCGCGCTGGCCGGCGTTGAAATTGACGGTCAGGCGGCCGGGGTGAAAGAGGAGGTCGGCGATGCTGGCGAAAAACTTGCCGTCGAAGTGGAAAAAGTTCTCCAGCGCATCATGGAAAAGATGGCCGAACGAGCGGTGCACATCGAAATCGTGCTGACCGCAAGCCGCGCAATAGGGACCGCGCAGGGGTGCCCGGCAGTTTTCACACAGGCGCGGCGGGGCTGCCGGATCCTGATAGTCGTGGGGCGCGTGACTGGACACGGACCTGAGCTGAGCACGAAGCCCGTCAAATGGAAAGCCCGGGTGGGTATGAGGGCAGTCTAACTGTTTGTTTCCTCGGATTGCGGGCCGGTGGCCTGCGCTCCCAGGGTTAATTTGGGTCAAATCGGCCCAGTGGACACGTCAATCCTCTCGGTGGCCTCCTCCCGGGCTATCCGGGTCGGTGGCTACGAGCGCACTCAGTAGCACGAGGATGATGACGACGATGAGCATGGCTTGGTATGAGTCGAAGGGTCTGTAACGCACGTTAGCCAGCAGGTTCCAATCCAATTCCACTACGCATC
>JAGNQV010000005.1 GCA_017988885.1 Opitutaceae bacterium
CGAGGCGGCGGCATTGATAACCCGCAGGCGGATGGTTTCACCCGGCTTGGCAGCGAGGCGCTGACGCGGCTTCCCATTTATGAGGAAGGCATCGTAGGCCACATCGGATACATCCATTGGAGGCAGGCGGGATTTTTCACGATTGAGATAGTCCTTGAGGTTTCCGGCCTTGATCGCTCCCACGAGTGATTGCGCCGTGCCTTTGCGAATCGCATACCAATCGCTGCCGCGCAGCAGCGTGCGCATGACATCGTCGGCGTTTTCGTTGGTCCAATCTGAAAGCACGACCACTTCCTCGCGGTCGATGTGGGGGATGTCAGTGCGGGCGGGCGTGCCAGCTTTCGGCTCAATCACGATGCTACCGTAAACACCGCGCTGTTCCTGCAAGCCCGTGTGACTGTGATACCAGTAGGTGCCTGCGTGCTTGAGCAGAAATTCGAAGGTGCGGGATTCACCGGCGAGAATGGGCGGCGTGGTAATGTAGGGCACGCCGTCTTCCAGATTGGGCACGAGCAGGCCGTGCCAGTGAACGGAGGTTTCATCCTTGGCGAGGCGGTTGTTGACATGGATGCGGGCGACATCGCCCTCGCGAAAGCGCAACGTCGGACCGGGAACGGAACCATTGAGCGTGAGCGCACGCACGGACTTGCCAGCGGGAGATAACGCGGTCTCGGCAATGTCGAGCGAGTATTCGATGATAGGCCCGTCGGGAATAAGCTGCGAGGCCTTAGGAGCGAGTTCGCGAGCGATCCAAGCGGCCTTGCCCTTGCCTCCACACTCTTTGCAGGCGTGGGCGACATTGGCCGCGAACAACGCGCCGACACCAAGTAGAATGTGGAATAATTTCATTTTAAGTCAGACTCAGGCCGAAGGATTGAAGTAGTCTTCGCCCCAAACCATCAGGGCACCGAGGTGGGCGGCCGCAGATAAAATAAGCGCAGTCAGCCAGACTGCCGAGCGGCGTATCCAACGCCCGCTTGAAGTTTCAGCGTTGGCATAGCGGGACGCGATCCAGGCCGCACCCGCCGCGAGCACGGTCGCCGCGATTCCCAGCCAGCGGTGCCATTGCAACATCCAGCGCAAGGACGGACGGGGATGTGATTCATGGGCAAAGACCCAGCCGGTGCCACTTGCCGCCAAGGCACCGAAAACGCCCACGATCAAAAGAAACGGCACCAGTCGGGCAAACTGCGGATGCTCCCATTTCAGTCGCAATATCTCGACGCCCGCCGCGAGCAAAATGAGCGCGATGGGGAAGTGCAGCACGAGTGGGTGCAGGCGGCCAAAAAGCAGTGAAGTGTCCATAATAAGGAAGGAACGCTTTGGGTCAGTGAGACCGCGTCGGCCGGAACATGCGGGTTCCGGCCGACGGAAAAGTTATCAAGAATGCAGATTATGAAACTCAGTGGCCATGACCGGAAGGCGCAGCCTCAACGGGCTTCTGACCCTTGGCCTTCGCTGCGGCGGCTTCGTCGATCATCTTGAGATATTTTTCCGGGTTCTTGTTGAAATCCTTGACGCAGCCTTTGCAGCAGAGCCGCACGAGCCGGTCGGGCTTTCCGTCCTGTTTGTAAACGTAGCTGATGGGCGGCCCCATGTCGCCATCCTCAAGCTTGTCGCCCGAAACCACGCAGTTGGTCAGCGGATACGCAGCCACCGCGGCAGCGGAATCGACCGGCATGTTCATACCGCCATGATCCGGTGGAGGAGCCTTTTCATTGTTGCGGGCTTCTTGCGCAAAGGCAGGCGTAGCAGCGCCGATGAGGGCGATAAGCAAACCGGCAAGGCCGGTGCGGAAGGTGAGGCGAGTTTTCATATTGGTTTCGATTGGGAAGAAGATGCGTTCCCCTCCTCATACCCCGCACCCATTGCCAAACCCTCACCGTTTCTTCGATTTCCGGCCACCGGCTGTCTCGCCGATAATTTTTCCCCATTGGGAAACGCCGTTTACCTGTCGCTCAATCAGCAGCCTCGCGTAAGTCACAATTAGAGATAGACTGCCAAATAGATGCGGGGGTTTCCGAATTTGAAGTGTAAGATCGGTGAAACGACTCCGTCTTCAATGATATGAACCCTCATTCCCGCTCCGACCATCCCGCGAAGAACCACGGGGCGCACCCGCCCCAGATGCCCGGCTCCCACAAGGCCTGCGAACACAAGGGACATACGCCCGATGCCGTGCCGGAGAAACCCCATGCTTGCTGCCACGGCAAGGGTCACGGACACCACCATGACGCCGACGTGAAGCCCTCGGCCTCGGCCAAATATTTCTGCCCGATGTGTCCCGGCGTCGAATCCGACCAGCCGGGCGATTGCCCCAAATGCGGCATGGCGCTGGAGCGAAACCCCGCCTTCGTCGGCGGAAGCAAAACGATCTACACCTGCCCGATGCACCCGGAGGTTCGTCAGGATCACCCCGGTGATTGTCCGAAATGCGGTATGCCGCTTGAGCCTATCCAGACCGGCGATGACACCGCCGAAGACGAAGACGGCGAACTCCGCAAACTTGCGCGCAAACTCTGGATCGGCGGCGCACTCGCGCTGCCCGTGCTCATCTCTGCGATGGCCGGCATGGCGGGCCTCTCTCTCGAAGGCGAATTCGCGATATGGCGACGTTGGGGCGAATTCATCCTCTCCACGCCGGTGATTTTTTGGGCCGGCGACTTCATTTGGCGACGGGCGTGGAACTCGCTCCGTCATCGCAACGCCAACATGTATACGCTCCTCGGCCTCGGCATCGGGGCAGCCTACGTGTTCAGCGTCGTGGCGCTGCTCGCGCCCAATCTCTTCCCGCATGAGATGCGGCACGGTGGCGAGACGGGCCTCTACTTCGAGGCGGCGGCCATCATCACCGTCCTCGCGATCTTCGGCGAATACCTCCAGGAGCGGGCACGCCGTCGCACCGGTCAGGCCGTGAAGGCGCTGCTAGGACTCGCCCCCAAGACCGCACGACGCGTCGTCGAGGGGCGGGACGAAGACGTGCCGTTGGATCGTATTCAGGTCGGCGACTTGCTACGCGTGCGACCGGGCGAGAAAGTCCCGCTCGACGGCGTGCTCACCGAAGGCCGTAGCAACGTCGATGAATCCATGCTCACTGGTGAACCACTGCCAGTGGAGAAGGCCGCTGGCGACCGGGTAATCGGTGCCACGGTCAATCAAACCGGCGGCTTCGTCATGCGCGCCGAAAAAATCGGTTCCGACACCCTGCTCGCGCAGATCGTGCAACTGGTCGCGCAGGCCCAGCGCAGCCGCGCGCCAATCCAAGCCCTGGCCGACCGCGTATCGTCCTATTTCGTGCCGGGCGTCATCGCCATCGCGTTGCTTACCTTTGCGGCGTGGATGTTCTGGGGGCCAGAACCCCGGCTCGCCTACGCCATAGCCAATGCCGTGGCCGTGCTCATCATTGCGTGCCCGTGCGCACTCGGTCTAGCCACGCCGATGTCGATCATGGTTGGCGTGGGCCGGGGTGCGCAGCAAGGCGTGCTGATTCGCGACGCCGCCGCTCTGCAACGCGCCGAAAAAGTCACTCACCTGGTCACGGACAAAACCGGAACTCTCACGCAGGGACGCCCCGAACTTTCCGGCCTGCATGCGGACGCCGCCGTCGGTGAGGAACGCCTGCTCGCGTGGACTGCGGCACTGGAGGCAGGCAGCGAACATCCGCTGGCACACGCCGTCGTCAAGGCATCCGAAGCGCGCAAACTCATCCTGCCGCGGGTGGAGGAATTCGCCTCCGTGACCGGCGCAGGCGTGACCGGCCGCATCGACGGGCAGTTCGTGCGCGTCGGCAAGCGCGCCTGGCTTGAAAAAGAAGGCGTCGCCATCCCTGCCGACTTCGACTCGCAAGCCGAGCGCCTGCTTTCCGAAGGCGGCACCGTCATTTGGGTCGCGTTCGACCAAAAGGCAGCGGGGCTGCTTGCGCTGACTGACTCGATCAAGGCGACCACGCCCGAAGCGATCCGCCAGCTCCATGCGCTGGGTCTGAAAGTCGTCATGCTCACCGGCGACCACCCGACCACCGCCAACGCCGTGGGCAAAAAACTCGGCATCGACGACGTGCGCGCCCAACTCGCGCCCGAGGACAAGCACCGCATCATCGAGGAACTCCGCCGCTCCGGTGCCGTGGTCGCGATGGCCGGCGACGGCATCAACGATGCCCCGGCACTCGCCGCCGCCGATGTCGGCATCGCGATGGGCACGGGCACCGATGTCGCCATCGAAAGCGCAGGCATCACGCTCGTGAAAGGAGACCTGCGCGGTATCGTGAGCGCGCTCGTGCTCAGCCGTGCCGTGATGAAAAACATCCGTCAGAATCTCTTCTTCGCATTCATCTACAACGCCGCCGGTGTGCCCTTGGCCGCAGGCATTCTCTACCCGCTCACCGGTTGGTTGATGAACCCGATGTTCGCGGGCGCGGCGATGGCACTCAGCAGCGTGTCCGTCATCACCAACGCCCTCCGCCTGCGCCGGACAAAACTTTGACGAACCATCCTCAACCCCGGGCGTCGGCGCAGTCGCAATCCAAGCATGCGCCCTTCGCGCAGTCCCCGCAAAACTCCTCCAGTTTTTTCCGCAGTGCCGCCCGTGCGCGGTGCAGCGTGACGCTGGCGTTGCCCGCCGACATTCCCAGCGCCTGCGCGGCGCTCGCCACCGGCTCATCGCCCAACTCGACTCGCCGCAGGAGTTCTGCGTCACGCGACTTCATCTCCACCAGCAGGCCCTCGAAACAGGAGCACACTGTTTTGACCGCTACATCGTCAGGCTGCGAGACCCCGGCCGCCCACGCATCGTCGCGACGCGCACCGGCCGACCGGCTGCGCACATGATCGACCAGCGCGTTTTGGAGTAGGCGGTAAAACCACGCCGTCAGCTTCTGTTCATCGCCTACATCCCCCGCCGAACGCATCGCCTTCACCAAACCGTTTTGCAGCACGTCATCCGCGTCCGCCTCGTTGCCTAGGCGCGAAATAAGAAACGCGCGGAATTGCGTGCGTTGGGCAAAGATCGCTTCGAGTGGGCGGGCGGGTTTCATGGATTGCGTTACATGCTATAATGCAGACCGTAAGCCTGTTTTTGACGCCCGCAACTCCCGACCGGGAGGCCTATCCGGGTTTGCTCGAAAAAACACGAGGGTTTACCACCACCGTCGGTGTATTGCGGGAAGAAACATCATGAACAACCACCTCAACGATGAACAACTCCGCCAGTTGGTCCGTCAGAGCTGGACAGCCTCGCCCAAGTCCGATGCCGGATTCCGAGCGGCAGTCTGGGCTCGAATCGAATCCGGGCGTCGCCTGCCGGCCACATGGAGCGCTTGGTTAAAGGCCAACCTCGCCGGCGTCACCATGTATGCCGCCGCCAGTGTCGTAGTGGCCGGTGCCGGCGGTGGATTACTCGCCGCCAATCAGGCCGGGCGCGAACGCGATCAGCTTATTCAGCGCTACGTGGCCAGCATCGACCCGCATCAGCGGGTAAACGCACAAAGCAATCCATGAGCTATCGCTGGATCACCGCTGCGACGATCATCGCCATCGGGCTTATTGTCGGTTGCGTCACCTATTTTTGTTTCCATCGCCCGATGCCGAATGCCGAAGCGCATAGTCATGACTCGCTCATGTGGGTGCGGCAGGAGTTCAAAATTAGCGGCGAAAAACTAGCCCGCGTGGAGAAGATGCACGAGGACTATGAGCTGGTTTGTGCCGACCACTGTCATGCCATCGCGGAAGCCCGGATGGAACTCAAGCGACTGCGGGCGGCAAACGCTCCGCAGCCCGAAATCGCCGCAGCAGAGGCGAAAGCCGCTTCCATTGATTCGCTGTGCGTGACGAGCACCCAGGCGCACATCAAGGAAGTCGCCGCCGTGATCGGGGGCGACGAAGGCCGCCGCTATCTTTCCATCGTGCTGCCGCGCGTGGCGTCATTCGACCACGCTGCATCGGCTACGCTCGATATGCAGAAAACCTCAACGCATGACGACCACGCGCGAAAATGACGCGGGGGCGATTTCCGATGAAGCGTTGATGGAGGCGCTACAAAAGGGCGACGATCATGCGCTCGCCACTTTGATGCACCGCTGGGAAGTGGGGGTGAAAGCATTCTTGCTTCGACTCGGCGTGCCCGCATCCGACGTCGAGGACGTAGCTCAGGAAGCTTTTGTCCGGCTCTACGAGAAACGTGCGAACTACCGGGTCGGAGCACCCTTCAAGCCGTGGTTGCTCACTCTCGCGGGCAATCTTGGCCGAAACAAGCTACGGTGGCGGTTCCGCCGACGCGAGGACAGCATCGAGGGAATAGCCGAAGCTTCGCCGGGTGGATTCGACCTCGTCGATCCATCGGCCCGTCCGGCTTCCGATTTGGCTGAAAAGGCGAACCTCGCTCACGACGTGAGAAATGCGGTCAATGCACTTCCCGACAAGTTGCGGCAGGCCGTCCTTTGTGTGGAGTTGGAAGATCTCAGCTACCACGAAGCCGGCCAAGTCATGGGTTGCACCCCAAAAGCGGTGGAGACGCGCCTCTATCGCGCGCGCGAACTATTACGCGCCACCTGCAAAACCCTGTTGAGACAAAATTGAACGCGCGTTCCGAAGGGTGACAGGACAACGACGCCGCGCCCACGCTCCGCTGCGCTTCTCTTTTGGCACGGCGACTTTGCTTGGCGGTGCGGGATACAATCCCGCCACGCTTCCAGCTGGTGTTCCGAAACGGTGATCCTGGGTTCAACCCTTGCGGTCTCGGTCTGCGGGCGCGATGCGCGTGCTAGGGTTTTCTCACTGGCCCGATCAGTTTCGGTGCCCAGAGCCATTGCGCGGCGTCTACTCCAGAGACTTAGAAGGACTGGCGCCCGGTGGCTTTGGGAGTCCCAAGCCAGACTCGCGGCCTTGCTTCGGACCGGATTCCGGTCCTGGCCGCTTGCCGGGCGCGGCTCCTGCGAGCGACTTCGGCCGGGCTGTCCCTCACACTCCCGCTGTGCACCGGGTCGCCTTAAAGATCAAATTGAACCTCCACGAACTGGTGCAAGGGATCGAGACCCGTGGCCAAGTAGCCATCTGTCTCATGTTACGAGCACCCTGCTCGATACGGAGCATGCGTTTGCTTATCCGCATGTGCGAGGACGCCAAGCGGACCGGCTTGAAACAGGTGTTGTCGCTCACCCGTCCGTGATCGGCAATAATTATGAGGAAATTATCGAGAGCCTGTCGCGTTTAGCCGAAGCCAATTTGACGTTCACGGCGGCATAGCCCGAACCGCGGCCGAAGCCTTAAGCGAGGCAAGAACGCCTGCCAAAAAGAGGCTCATTCAGGCCGATTCGCGGTGTAAAAAAGTTTTCCTGACTTTGCTAAAACACCGATTTTCCGCTCAGGAAGTGGTTTCACTTTGAAACCTACCGCGAACTCTTTTTGAAGTCAGGAAAACTGACAAAATCGTATCTGACTATATCTGAGGCACCTGCGCACTCGTTTTCCAATTTTAGAAATAGTTCGTATTAATTTTTCAGATGGCTGCCCGACATGGATTCGAACCATGACTAGGCGAGTCAAAGTCGCCTGTGCTACCATTACACCATCAGGCAGGAAAGTGCGGAAGGAGCACGTTGCGGCCTGATTCCCTTCGGTCAAGGTCGGAAATTACCACGCAACTTTGGCGTGACATCGCGGCTGACAGGTGCCCTGCGCCTTAACGCCACGCATCACTTCCGCACAAAGCCCAGGTCGAGCGGCACCACCACCTGCCGGCCGCTGCGGGCAGTGAGCTTCACTCCTCCGGCGTGGGGCACGATGGACTTGACCTCGTCAAAATCGCGCGGGATTGCCGCCAGCGCCAGGATGTGAGCGACGCGCAGCGGGCGATCCGGACGCAACTGCATCGCGGTCGGTGAGCCTGTGCGGTTGATTGAGTTCGGCTTCGCCGACTCCACGAGACCGAGATGGAAATAGGAGGTCACATCCTCCACGCCGAGGACGTTCACGTGCCGGCCATGCCACGGCGCGTAGTAACGTCCACCGTTCGAGAACCAGAAGATGGTTTGGCGCAACACACGCGGATCCTTGATGGTAAAGAATACATAACCTTCCGTGGGGAGCGACACCGCACTCCACCCGAAGTCCGATTTCTGCTCGTTCACCACTTCGACAAGCTCCTCGTAACCGCGGCGCGCGGGATAGCGGCTCACGTCCAGTGTGCCACCGGTGCGCGCCGGGACGCGCTTGAGCGAGGTGAAGGTCGCACCGTTCTTCAGCACCGAGTAGCCCTGCGCCTCCGCCTGTTCCCATGATGTAACGACATGTCCGCGGGTGAAACGGCTGGTCGAGATATGGCCGACGCCGGGTTGGTCAGGGAATTTCAACATCGCGTGCGAGCCGATCGGCATCGGACCGCTAAAGCCCGTCAGCACGTGCTCGCAATATACCGCCGTGTGGCCGTCGCGCAGAGTGAGGCGTTTGTCCACGCGGCCGGGCCGCGCGTTCAACTGCATTGAGGCACGCAACGTGGTCGCGTCGCCTTCGCGCGTGACGTCACCGAGCGTCCAGTCGCGATTCGCCGTCTCACCGTGGACCAGATATTTCTCCCCGGGATTGACTCCAAACGGGCAGCAAAAGAAATCGCCGCGCAGCGCTTTCATCATGGGAATCATCGGCGGCTTCATCGTCGATTTTTCTTCCGCCCAAGGCGCAATGGAAAACGGCTGCACCGAGCGGCGGCCGAGCTTGAACGTGACCGGCGCGAGCTCACCGCCAGTGCGCGTGACGAAGGCGCTGACGCGGTCGTTGCTGAATTTCCAGCTAGGCTGGCCGGCGGTCGTTTTTAACGGGGGCTTCATGTTGGGGATCAGGATTAGTCGAGCAGCACAGCTTAAACGAATGGCTAATTTTTACCGCGGATTACACAGATTACCGCGGATGGATTTTAATAAAAACGAGATCGTCGGAGGCTACTGCGTGTCCTCGATTTCTGTGATCATGACCAGCTTCAAAGCGTGATCGACCCAATAGGAGAAAACCACACCATCGACGAGCAGATGCTCAATCACCCGGCCATCCTGATCGGGCAAACGGTAATCGCTCTCCAGAAAAGGATATCGCGCCAATTCATAAGCTCGGTCCATCACCACCCGTTGCCTTCGTCGGGGCAGTGACAGGATGAACTCCGCCGCAAGGTCGGAAAAAACGGGGCGATACTTGCCTGACTCAGCCACGAGCGATACGGGCTTCCAATTCTTCGGCCGCTACCCGCTTGCCCGCCTGCATTGAGCGAATCCGCTTGGCCGTGGCACGCTTCCATTCCGGCGTATTGTGCCGCAAGCGAATCAAATAGGCGTGCAGTTCTTCCCGCTCACGCTTGGAAAGCCGGCTCGCCGCTTGCTTCAGCTCAAGAATGCTCATGCGGATAAGCTGTCGGCGCTGGATGGAACGTCAAGTGAGAGGTTGCTCAGAGCTTCGTGTTGCGGGTCGGGTTGGTGAGGTAGCACGAGCGTGAGCGAGTGGCGGATTTTTTTACCACGGATAACACGGATTCAAGCGATAGATTCTAAACAGGGGGAAACGACCCTGAGGTAGGGCCCCACCTCAGGGCGGCCCGCTCGGAGACCGACCCCTACCTATCACTTACTCACGGGATGGCTGTTTTCGGCCTTTCTGGCACAACGACTGCGTCACCGTTCATCAATATTGTTCCGCGAGGAGATCGATTCATTTTTTCATTTCTGAGGGCGAAGCACCACAATCTGCGACGGATCCGCTAACTCTGTGAGTCCACCTGCCACTGCAATAGCGACGGCCACCTCAGAGCCTTCAGGTATTTTGTAAGTTCTAGGAGTCTTGATCTCTCCTTTGACCGTAATCTGAATTGATGTCTGTGCTTGAGCCCCAAAAACGGGGCCACTCAAGAGGAACAGAGATCCAATCAGATATCGAAGAGGCACTGTTTACTAGGATTGGCTCAGGGCGCTTAGGGATAAGCGCCCCTACCTTCGGACGGTCAATCAACCTTCTGGCCCTGCTTTCGTGTCTTTCGTGGTTCTCAACTGGCTCAGTTCTTCGCCGGCGGGTTGATCGTTGCGGCGCGGAAATCGCCCGGCGCGCAGAGGTCACAGTCCTTGGTGGCGGCGGTCAGACGGGTGTCTTCCATGCCGAGTTTTTGGCGCAGGGCGATCAGGTCCTTGAGTTTTTCGGTGCCGATGGAGCGCAGGCCGCTGCCCAGCGACGAGGCGATGGCCACGGTCTGGCAATAGGCCTCGATGTTTTCCATTTTCCAATAGGCATCCTCAACATCGTTGCCCCACGTGATCACGCCGTGGTTCTGCATGAGCACGACCTGATGATCGACGCCAACCACGCCGACGGCGTTGGCATTTTCCGCGGTGCCAGGGGTGCGATATTCAGCGAGGCCGACCGGGCCGACAAACACCTCTGCTTCGGGAATCAGACAGGGCGGCGGGACGACCGAGGCGACGGCAAACGCGGTCGCGTGCACCGGGTGCGCATGCACACAGGCACGGGCCTTGGGCTGGCGCTTCATAATGCCGAGATGCGTCAGCGCTTCGCTCGTGCGCTTCTTCGTGCCGGCGACCTGCCGCCCCTCGAGATCGATGAGGCACATGTCGGCGGGCGTCATGAAGCCCTTCGAGATGAGTGTGGGCGTGCAGAGCACGAGTTCGTCGCTCACGCGGACGGTGAGGTTGCCACCGTTGCCGTCCACGTAGTTGCGCGTCCACATGCGGCGGCCGATGTCGCACATCTTGACCTTGATGGCCTCAAGCGCAGGCGAATTGAAAAACTGCTCGATCGACGCGGGATTTTTCAAATCCACCGCGTGCGCACAGCCACAGTCGGTTTTCGCGGCGATGGGTTTGCTATCGGAAGGACGCGCCGGGATCCGGCGGCTGCGCATGAGATCGCGCGCCGAGGGAGTCAGGATGGCGTCGGCGGGAATCGTGTCGAGGGCCGCGCCGGTGCGCAGCAATTGTTCAACGTCCGCAGCAGTGATGACCTTGCGCATGGTTTTAGGAAGAAAGGGTTGGGCTGAGGTGGGGCGCGTTATCCTTAACGCGCCGGTTTGGGTCACGGCACTTGAACAGGGCGGTTAAGGATAACCGCCCCTACCTTTAATCGGAGATTCATTGGGGCGGTTGATGGAATACTTCGTCGATGATGGCGGCGCAGTAGGCGTCCACGGGTGTCGGCGAGGCGAACGGCTTCGAGGCTTCCGAGCCCTCGGTGAAACCCACCACGCTGCCCACCCCCGCACCGAGTGAATCGTAAACGACCAGGCTGGCGTCCGAGGCCTGCGCGGCGTTGGGCTGCGCGTATTTCGCCGCGTTCCAAGGCTGCACGAGCAGGAAGCGTCCGCCGCGGTAGGCGGGATCCTGCTGGTTGAGGGTGACTTTGCCGATGACTTGGCCGAGGCGCATGATCAGAGGAATTTGAGGTAGGGCGGGACTGCCAGGCCCGCCGCGAATGATGGGATGGATTCGATGCCTCCAACCGGGCGGCCCGGCGGTCCGCCCCTACCTTGTTTGCTCGTGTTCATTTCGTCATTCTCCGTCGAGGATCGCGATGACCGAGTTGCGCAGGGGCGAATGTTCGTCGCCGACATGCGTCCGCACCGCCGCGCCATCGGTGGAAACCAACACACGCTGATGTTGCCCGGCGCCGTGCGCGTCGAGGGCCAGCACCGGCGCACCTTCGGGCGTGCCGTGCTCATCCAGCGGTTGGCAGATGACCGTGCGGCAGCCGTGCATGCTGGGATGACACACGGTGCTTACGATCACTCCATCAATGCGGGCAAGGATCATGGGGCGAACGGGAGATCGAAAACGTGACTCGAGGTGGGCCGTGCGCTCCGCGCGCGGCAGTCTTTGGGATTGCGACGCTCGAACGCCGCGCGCGGAGCGCGCGGCCCACCTTTGGGCGTATTTCGGGCAAGGCCATTCATTTTTGCGTAGATTTGGCCGACGGATAAATGGTCTGGTTGAGCACATCGACGGCGTCGACAATGCCCGTGACCACGGCGTCCACCGGCAGCGTTTGCATGCCGGCGGCCTGACGCGCGGAACTGCCCTGGCAAAACAGGACGGTCTCGCCCTGCCCCGCCCCGAGCGAGTCCACCGCCACGACGGTGTTGGCGGCCGGACGGAACTGGGTGGGATTGGCCTCGTCCACCAGGAGCGGGCGGAGCAGCAGGAGCTTCCGCCCCTGCATCGCCGCGTCCTTCTTGGTCGAGACGACATTGCCGATGACACGTGCGAGGAGCATGGCGGGATTATTTGGCGGACTTTTTCGGCAGCACGGCGATCACGTCGTCGTGCGGACGGGCGATGACCTGCACGCTGACGACTTCGCCGGCGGCACGCGCAGCTTGGGCGCCGGCATCGGTCGCGGCCTTCACCGCAGCGACATCGCCGGTGACGACCGCGCTGACCAGCGCGTTTCCGACCTGGCGGATGGGACCGGCGAGCGTGACGTTGGCTGACTTCAGCATGGCGTCGGTGCCGGCGATGAGGGCGGCAAGGCCCCGGGTTTCAAGCAGACCAATGGCTTTCTGGGACATGGGAGGAGGAGTTGGGAGTTAAGGTGCGGAGCGGTTACGCCGAGGTGGCGCCGATCCATTTGCCGAGCTGGCCGAGGTCCTCGTGCGGACGCGGGATGACCTGCACGCTGACAACCTCGCCGACGCGCGCGGCGGTTTCGGCGCCGGCGTCGAGCGCCGCTTTCACGGCGGCGACATCGCCGCGAAAAAATGCCGTGACGTAGCCGGAGCCGATCTGCTCCCAGCCGGTCATGGTGACGCTGGCGGCCTTGAGGGCGGCGTCGGACGCTTCGAGAAGGGCGCAAAGGCCCTTCGTTTCAATCATGCCTAGTGCTTCGTGTGCCATGGGGAATGTTGGTTGAAGGTTGGGTTAATTAGAGGCCGACCTGCTTGAGCAGCTCGGGGTGTGGACGCGCGATGACGTGGGCGCAGATGAGTTCGCCGACGCGCTTGGCGGCATCGGTGCCGGCATCGACGGCCGCCTTGACGCTGCCGACGTCGCCCTTGACGACGACGGTGACGAAACCGCCGCCGATCTGGATCTGGCGTGAGAGGGTGACATTGGCGGCCTTCGCCATGGCGTCGCTGGCTTCGACACTGCCGACGTAGCCGCGGGTTTCTACCATTCCGATGGATTCATTCATATGCTGGGTGGGTTTGCTGAGGTGGGTTGATTGGTGAAAAAATCAGGGGAGCCGCGTGAGAATCCGGCCGACGCCCTCGCTGGGACGCGCGATGACATGCGCGGAGATGAGCTTGCCGACCGACTCGGCGGCGGCGCGGCCCGCATCGACGGCGGCGGTCACGGCGGCGACCTCGCCCTCGAAAATCACGGTGATGTAGCCCCCGCCGAGTTTTTCCTTGGCGATGACATGCACGTTGGCGGCCTTGACGGCGGCGTCGGTGGCGGCGGTGACCGCGGTGAAACCTTGCGTCTCGATCAGGCCGAGCGCTTCGGGGGTTTTGGTCTTGTCAGTCATGGGATGAGCCCGCGATGCGGGAGTGAAAACGACTTCCTGTTCGAGCAGCGGTTGAAATTCCGGCGGACTCTCGATCACGCCCCACGCGCCCGGATCGGGCGAATCGATGATGTCCGCCGTGAGGGCCACGTGCATCGCCTGCGTGAGCTGTCGCGCCGTCGCCACGACGATCTGCACCGCTGCGGGATCGCCGGTCAGCTTGAGAAAAAGCCCGTAATAGTCGTTCAGCTCCGCCTGCAGCACGCGCACCAGCGCCGACTTCTCGACGCGGTCGAGCACGACCAGCGCGGCGCCCAGCGAGTAAACCTCGAGCAGGGCGACGGCGGGTTTTCTGAGCGTGGTGGCGGTCATGCGTCATGGTCAGAGCGCCGCCGCGGTTTTCCGCAGGAAGTCGCGCAGCGTGATGGATTCCGAGACATTGTCGCTTTCGTTGCAGTGTTCCCAATCCATCCAGATGTATTCGACGCCGATCCAGCCGCGGTAATTCGCCTTCCGCATCGCCGTGAGCATGCGGGGATAATCGATGGTGTTCTGTTTGAAATTGCACTGCAACCGGCCGCGACAGGCCCCGCGCATGTGGAAGTGACTGGCGTGCGGCACGAGTGGCTCGATGCTCTTGTCGGCGATGCCGGCCCGCGTGAAATGCGTGTAGTCCAGCGTCAGCGTGAGTCCCGGCACGCGCCGCACGAGATCGGCCGTCTCCTCGGGTGTCGTCACGATGGAACCGACATGCGCCTCGGTGCCGAAAACGAGACCCGCCGCCTTGCTCTGTTCGACGCGCCATGCCAGCTCGCTCGCGGAACGCGCCAGCGAGGCATCGCGGCCCTCCTCGGCAAACACGACACCGGGCAGCGTCGTCACATGGCGGCAGCCCAGGGCATCGGCATAATCAAGCGTCCGCAAAAACCAGTCGCGCGCCTTGCGCCGGCGGCTGGCATTGGGCTGGTTGATGGCGAACGGCGTGAAGTCCGGCATCATCTGCAGAAACACATCCGCCGCCACGAGGCCGCGGTCGCTCAGGGCGCGCTTGAGCTTGCGCGCGCTGGCACGGGGATTCTTGAATTCCTTCGACGGCCACAGATGCGAGCGCTGCTCAAACAGCCCGATGTCCACGCCGGTGAAGCCCAGGAGGGCGATGAGATCCAGCACCTGCGGGTGGCTCAGCAGCGGAAAGGTGAAATCTGCACAGGCGAATTTGGTCTTCATGGGGTTCGGGGTTTTCGCTGAAAGGCGGTCGGCCCGTTGCACTGCCACTCCGCCGCCGTGAGGTAGCCGCAATCGATGGTCAGTGAGGTGCCGGTGATGCCGGCGGAATCCTCGCAGCTGAAATACAGCGCGGACTTCGCCACATCGAGCGGCGAGAGCGAAACGCCCATCGCCACGCGGTTGAGCCGCTCGTCGAGCGCGGCGCGCGGATCGGGCCGGACATTAAGGTGCTCCCACAGCATCGGCGTCTCGGTGATGCCGGGGCAGATGCAGTTGCAGCGGATGCCATGTGTCGCGTAGTCGAGCGCGATGGAACGCGTCAGCCCGAGGATGGCGTGCTTCGAGGTGGTGTAAACCGGCGTGCGTGCCTGGCCGACGAAACTGCTGATGGAGCCGACGTTCACGACGTAGCCACGCGACGCGGCGCGCAGGTGCGGGAAGGCGTGCTTGAAGGCGAAGAACATGGATTTCACGTTTACCGCCATCACGTGGTCCCATTGCGCCTCGGTGTAGTCGTGCAGGTCGCGCACCTCGACCATGCCGGCGTTGTTCAGCACAATATCGAGCCGGCCAAAGTGCGCCACGGTGCTGGCAATCGATTCCGCCACGGCCGCCTCCGCGCTGACATCGCACGCGAGCGCGAGCGCCGCACCCGGCGTCCGCCGGTTGATGCGGGCCGCAATCTTCCGGCCGAGCTCCAGCCGGCGGCCCACGATGGCGACCTTGGCGCCTTCGCGCGCAAATAATTCCGCCGCCGCCTCGCCGATGCCAGACGTGGCGCCGCTGATCCATGCCACGCGGCCGGCCAGGCGCTGCGCCCCAGGTAGGGCGCGACTGCCAGGCGCGCCGGTTTGGCGTGCGCGGGTCACTGATTCATCGCGGCGGGCCCGGCGGTCCCGCCCTACCTTTTTGGGTTTTTTGGAAGCAGCCATGATTGGGTTAAGCGAATGGACCGCAAATGCGGCGCCATTTTTCCTGGAAGGAAGGCTTGGCAAAAACTTCGGGGTTCACGACCCCGCGCGGCTGTTTGCCCAGCGACAAATCAATCATGCCCTGGCACGCCGTGCGGCCGATGTCGCGGAAGAGCTCGTTCGTCCACGCGATGCAGTGCGGCGCGAACAGGACGTTGTCGAGTTCCGCCAGCCGCGGCGGCGTGGTCACCGGCTCCGCTGCAAAACAATCCAGCGCCGCCCCGGCGAGCCGGCCGGCCTTGAGCGCGTCGTAGAGCGCGGCCTCGTCCACGATGCCGCCGCGCGCAGTGTTCAGTAAATACGCCGTGGGCCGCATGAGCGCGAATTGCGGGGCACCGATGAGCCCGCGCGTCTGCTCGGTCAGCGGACAGTGAATCGACACGAAATCAGACTCGCGCAGCAATTCTTCGAGCGAAACCTTGCGTGCACCGGCCTTGGTGGCCGTCGCGTCATCCACGAAGGGATCAAACACCAGCGGCGGATTCATGCCCCAGTTCGCGAGCAGCTTGAGCACAGTGCGCGCGATGCCGCCGAGGCCGATGAGCCCCAGCGTGCGGTCGCGCAGTTCGCTGCCCATGTAGTTTGAACGGGTGTCCCAACCACCGTGGCGGATGAGATTGTCCTTCGTGCGAAAATGATGCGTGAGCGCGATCATCCAACCCACCGCTGCCTCGGCCACCGGCCGGTCCACCGCGCCCGTGGTGATGCACACCGCCACATCCGCCCCCGTGCAGGCTTTCACGTCCACTGAATCGTAACCGACACCGAAACGGCCGACCGCGATCAAATCCTGCGCCTGCGACACGGACTGCGCGGTGACCTTGGGCGTCAGCACGATCACGCCGTTTGCGCCCGCGAGTTGTTCGGGCGCAATCTCCGGTCGGTGCTCCGCGAAAGCCGCGTGCTTGATCTGCGGCGCCGCCGTCAACACCGACAGACCGATGTCGGCATACTTCGTCTTCCCCGTGGAGTCGAAGAAGTCGGCGGTGAGCTTGACGTTAAAGGAAGCAGGCATGGCGATGCTCAAGTGGAAGACGATTTTGAACCACGAATGGACACGAATGCACACGAATGAATGTGGCATTCAGGCAGACCTGAGATCTGACCCGATCGGACTCGCTTGGATTCGTGTCTATTCGTGTTCATTCGTGGTTAACTTCACTCAGGCGGCGCTCCACGCCACGGCGGGCTCGGTGGCGCAGGTTTCCTCGACGACGATGCGCTCGGGTTTCGGGCCGGCATACACCCAGATCATCGCCATCGGTGCGGCGGTTTCGTTGATGAAATAGTGCACCCGGCCGCGCGGCTGGAGCGCCGTCGCCTGGTTTTCCATGCTGTAGCGGCGGCCCTCGACGATGCAGGTCGCCCTGCCCTCGATGATGCAGATGGACTCGTCGAAGTCATGCAGGTGCGCCGGCAAACGTCCGCCCTGCTGGAACAAGCCGTAACCGCCGCTCATCTCGAGGCCGGGCACGAGGTCGGTGTTGAAGAAATCAACAAAGGCCGCGTTGGCGCCGGGTGAGTAGCGCTCCACGCTCTTCGTGTAGGTCACGCGCTCGCCGCCGGGCTGCGTGCCGGTGACCGCCGGCATCGCGCGGCGTGGGAAATACTGCGTCACCAATTCGCGCGCGGGCGTGGCCGAGGCCAAGGCGATGTGAAACAGCGCGGGGGCCGTGCGGGAAAGATTGGTCACGCGATGCGCGAGGCCGCGCGGCACGGTGACATTGTCGAGCGGGCCGATCTCGTATTGGCGGCCCTCCACGTCCACGAGCACACGGCCCTCCAGCAGCGTGATCGACTCGGCAAAGGTATGGCGGTGACACGGCAGCACCGCGCCGGGCGCGAAGGTCACAAGGCCGGTGGTGAGGTTGCGGGCCTGATTGTGCGCGCCGACCATGCAGTCGAATTTCACGCCGGGCGCCACCTCGATCTGCGGGCCGCTACCGCGCGCGTTCATCACCTCGTTGCGGTCGGGCCGCATCTCGGGCGGCGCGCATTTGACGGGCTTTTCCACCGCGAGCGCGGCAGCATCGTTTTCCAGCGTGAAACCCGTGCGGATCTGCCGGTCGCGGCCGACCGAGGCGAGGCTCTGGCGCAGACTGCGCAGGAGCAGGCCGCCATCGAGCCCAAGGCCGATCATCCCGAAACCTTGCTCGTGACGCAGGGCGAGATTGGCGTTGTCGGTCGCGATCACGCCACAGTGTTTACCGGCGGCGCGCAGGGCGTCCTTCGCCTGCACGATGAGATCGGCGACGCCGGGCCCTTCCCATTTGCCGGGGAAGCCGGCGGTCGAGGACAAATCGGCCGGTCCGAAAAAGAAACAATCCGCCCCTTTCACCTGCGCGAGCTCCGCGATGTTTTTAACCGCGCGCACCGTCTCGATGATCGGGACGACCAGCACATTCGCGTCCGCCTCGGCGGTGTGCTCGATGAAACACTGGCCCCAGCAGGTGGCGCGCTCGGCGCCGATGCCGCGCAAGCCGCGCGGCGGATAAGTAGCCGCCGCAATCGCGGCCTCGAGTTGCAACGCTGTTTCGATCCACGGAATAACAACGCCGTCGGCGCCGACATCGAGCGCACGCTTGATGAGCGCGGGGTTGTTTTCCGCCAGCCGCACCAGCACCACCGTGTCGCTGCGCACCGCTGCGCGCACGTGCTCGACGATTTCCTTCCAGTCGAGATGGCCGTGTTCGGCATCGATGGTCACCCAGTCGAGTCCGAGGGCCACCGCCATTTCGCAGATGCTCGGCGATTCCAGCGTGATCCACATCCCATAGACGGGCTGGTGGGACGACAATTTCGCGCGCAGGCGCTGGAGGGCGGGGACTTTCATGAAAGCAAGTGGGGGAACAGCGCCGGAGCGCCGCGGGGATCAGGGGTTGAGGCTCACAGTAGCGAATTGCCTCGCCTGCGGACATGGACACTCTGAGCGTTTTCCTGAGTTTTTTGAGCTTTTGCTGAGCCGGACCAGGTAAGAGGGAACCACGAAAGACGCCAAATCCACGAAAAGCGAAGGCGGGCCGCTCGGAGATCGGCCCCTACCAAAGACGCGCTTTCGTCACCCAATTAGTAATGCTATAGGGGTGGCCGTGCGACGGAGCGCGCGGCCCACCTTGGCACTTCTGCGCAAATTTTTATGCATCGCCCCTTTCGTGTATTTCGTGTGTTTCGTGGTCACCCCGCCTGATGCCCGACGACCCCAAGAGCTTTCACCGCTACCTGCTCGCCGATTCCAAAGATCGGGATTGGGGCATCTACGCCACGTCGGCGGGCTACGTAAACATCGAGCCCGGCGCTCCCTACCCACCCGCCGGTCACCCCAAAAATTACCGTTTCCGCTGGGAGGATGGCCGCAAACTCGATGAGTTGCAGATCCACTTCATCACGCGCGGCGGCGGAATTTTTGAATCGGCGCCGGATGGCGGACACAGCCAGCGCATCACGCCCGGCAGCGCATTCATCCTCTTTCCGCATGTGTGGCATCGCTACACACCCAACGTGCAGACGGGCTGGTTCGAATACTGGATCGGCCTGAAGGGTGATTACGTGGGACGGCTGTTGCAGAAAAATTTCTTCACGCCCGCGCATCCGGTCTTTGCGCCTTCCGACAGCAGTCCGCTGCTGCGCCTGTTCACCGAGGTTGTGGCGTGCCTGCGCCATCATTCCGTCGGCACCTCGCGCGTGTTGGGTTCGCTCGCCGGGCTCATCATGGCAGAATTGCAGACCGGCGCCGTGGCCGTGCCGCCCGCCGAGAACCGCACCGAGCACCTCGTGCGCGAGGCGAAACTGATGCTCGACCAGCATCTCGAACAGGAAGTGGACCTCGAGCTGATGGCGAAAAAACTCAACGTCGGCTACCACTGGCTGCGCCGCGCCTTCCGGCAGGAAACCGGCCAGTCGCTCCATCAATACCGCCTGCAAAACCGGCTCAGCCGTGCGAAACTCCTCTTGAAGAGCAGCGACATCACCATCGAGCAGGTCGCAGTGCAAACGGGGTTCACAGACCCCTATTATTTCTCGTCCATCTTTAAGCAGAAAACCGGCAGCACCCCCAGCGGCTGGCGCCGCGGCGACGCGCTGCCGCTGACGTAAGTTATGGCAATGCGCATAATTTACCTAATTCTTTCGGCAGTAACTTTTCTCGTGGCAGTGGCCATGCACGTCGCTACCTACTCGAGTGAATTGCCGCGCGCCGTGCTAAATGGCACATGGGGAGTCACGGTGTTGTTGTGTATCCCGCTGGTGATGCTCTTTGCTCGAGTGAAGAAGGAACCGAGCCCAGAGCCTGTATGGCAACGATTCTGGAATTCGATGATTGAGCGCTGCCCTCCATGGATTTGGCGACTCATGGGCATTACGTGGCTTCTCACCATGTTCGTATTTGTTTTAGGTATCCTTGGCCTGAAATACAGTCCGGTGCTTTTTCACACTGCACTCGTATTGATGCCGATTTCGGCGGCTCTCTCCTATTCAGTGACACTTATACGGAAATAGCTGAAACATTTCCTTTTCATGCCCCACCCCAACACCACTCACCGTTCTCTCTCACTGCTCACCCGCCGTCATGACGGCACTGCGGTCCGCAAGGCCCTGCTCTCACGCGAGGCCTACCATCCCTACCCTGCGCTCGCGGACCGGGATTTTTGGGAAAAGCTGCCGGCGTCCGTCCGCAGCGAGCTCGTCGCCGCCGGCGAGCGGCATTGGGGGCAACCTTGGGAAACCCTGCGCGTCACCGTTCAGTTGGGTTATGTCCGCACGGGCAACCGTGCCGATTTCGAGGCGCCCCATGCGCTGCGCCGGACACGTCTCACCGCCTTTGTGCTCGCCGAGTGCGCGGAGAATCACGGTCGGTTTCTCGATGCCATCGCCGACGGCGTGTGGACCATTTGCGAGGAAACCTTCTGGGGCGGCGCCGCGCATCTTAATATCCAGAAACGCGGACATGGCCTGCCCGACGTCACCGAACCCATCGTCGATCTCGGCGTCGGGGAAACCGCCGCGCTGCTGGCTTGGACGCATTATCTCCTCGGTGAGCGCCTCGACACGGTGCATCCGATGATCCGCGAACGCATCGCGATCGAGATCGATCGCCGCGTGCTCACGCCCTGCCTCGAGCGCGATGATTTTTGGTGGATGAGCTGGCACCGCGCCGGCCATCCGGTGAACAACTGGAATCCCTGGTGCTGCTCCAACTGGCTCGCCTGCGCACTGCTGCTGGAGCACGACCCCGCCGGCCGCGCCCGCGCCGCGCACAAGGTCATGCGCATCATCGATATTTTCATCGACTACAACCCGGCCGATGGCGGTTGCGACGAGGGCCCGGCTTACTGGGGCCGCGCCGCCGCCAGCCTCTTCGACTGCCTCGAGCTGCTGCACACCGCGACCGCCGGGAAAATCGATTTCTATGACGAACCGCTCATCCGCGACATGGGCCGCTTCGTCATGCGCACCCATCTGGCCGGGCCGTGGTTCGTCAATTTCGCCGACGCCCCGGCCAAGCCCGGCGTCGAGGCCCTCGTCGTTTATCGTTATGGTCAACGCATCGGTGACGCCGAACTTTCCAACTTTGGTGCGTGGCTTTATCAACAGCAGCCTGGCGCCACCCTCAGCGGCTCGCTCGGGCGTGTGTTGCCGGCACTGGCGCTCGACGAGGTAGTCCGCCGCACTCCCGCAGCCGCGCCGTTGTTGCGCGATGTCTGGCTGCCGGCCCTGCAGGTGATGATCGCCCGCGACCGCGCGGGCAGCGCCGAGGGATTCTTTGTCGCGGCCAAGGGCGGCCACAACGATGAGAACGGCCATAATCACAACGACTGCGGTTCCTTCATCGCCGCCCTCGACGGCTGGCCGGTGCTCATCGATGTCGGCGTGGAGATTTACACCGCGAAGACCTTCAGCCCGCAGCGCTACGATATCTGGACGATGCCATCGCAGTGGCACAACCTGCCCACGGTGAACGGACAGATCCAGTTGCACGGCCGCGAGTTCGCGACCCGCAGCGCGCAGCATGTCGCCACCACCGAAAGCGCCTCGCTCCAACTCGACCTCGCCGACGCCTGGCCGCGCACCGCCGGCATCAAGGCGTGGGCGCGCACCTTCCGCCTGCAGCGCGGCACGGCCCTCATCGTGACCGACGATTACACGCTGGCCGACCCGCGCACGCCCACGGTTTTCAATTTCATGACCACGCGCCCGCTGGATGTCGCCACGCCCGGGTGCGTCCGTTTCGGCGCCTTCCCCGGTCAGCCCGCCAGCCGGGGCGCGACGCTCAACTACGACGCCAATGCCTTCACCGCCGCCGTCGATACGGTCGAACTCACGGATACGTGGCTGAAGTCGAACTGGGGCGAACAGGTGTTCCGGCTGCGACTGACGGAATGCGCCGTCACGCCGCAGGCCTGCCGGGAGTTCCGGCTCACCGCCGCTGGGTAACATCAACTGGAGTCGATTTTCCAGGCTTTTACCGCGAATCAAACGGCTGAACACGGATGAATTGGCAGGTGGACGCGCAGGTCCCTCTGCGCGTTGAGACGCTCTCGCCGGCAGAGGGACCTGCCGGTCCACCTCGATTGCATGAGTCTTCGTATCCGCGTAATCCGCGGAAAAATCCCTCCACTAACCTTCGCCTGCGCCTCACCATGGCAGAAATTCTCTCCTCGTGAACGCACTCCAGCCCATCTCGGGAATTGACGCGGAAATTGCCTTACCGTTGCATGAACGTCATGCACGCACCCACAACGGTTGACCCTCGCGTCAAATACAAGAGCATCGTCCTGAAGCTCAGCGGCGAAGTTCTCCGCGGCGGGAAGTCCGGCGACCCCATCGACGCCGCCACGCTTGAAAAAACCTGCGCCCAAGTGAAGGAAATTCACGATCTCGGCGTGCAGATCTGTGTCGTCATCGGCGGCGGCAACATCTTCCGCGGCCTCAACGGCGCCAAGCGCGGCGTGGACCGCACCACCGGCGATTACATGGGCATGCTCGCCACGGTCATCAACGGCCTCGCGATCATGGACTGCCTGGAAAAGATGGGTGTCAGCACCCGCGTGCAGTCCGCCATTCCGATGAACCAGATCGCGGAGCCGTTCATCATGCGCCGCGCGATGCGCCACGTCGAAAAGGGCCGCGTGGTCATCTTCGTCGCCGGCACCGGCAACCCCTATTTCTCCACCGACACCACCGCCGCCCTCCGCGCGAGCGAGATGCACGCCGACATCATCATGAAGGCGACCAAAGTGGACGGCATTTACGACAAGGACCCGAAAAAATATCCCGACGCGGTCAAGTATGACGAGATCACCTTTATCGACGCACTCAAGCAGCGCCTCAACGTGATGGACTCGACGGCGTTTTCGCTGTGCCTCGACAACAATGTCCCCATCCTCGTGTTCGATCTGAACGACGAGCACGCCATCCGCAAGGCCGTCCTCGGCGAGAAGATTGGCACCCTCGTCCATAGCTGAGGTCCACCGTAACGCGCCGCCCGCGGCCAGTTTTAAGCAACCCTTCCAACCCTCCGAATTTATGAGCCAAACCGTCATCAATGAAATGCACGCCAAGATGAAGAAGACCGTGGATTACACGCTGCACGAATTCAGCGCGATCCACACCGGCAAAGCCACGCCCGCGATGATCGAGTCCGTGATGGTCGAGGCCTACGGTTCCATGACGCCCCTCAAGCAGTGCGCCGCCATCTCCACGCCCGACGCCCGCCTCCTTCAGATCCAGCCGTGGGATGTCAGCCTTGTGAAATCCATCATCAAGGGCATCCAGGAGGCCAACCTCGGCTTCAATCCCATCCCCGATGGCAAGATCATCCGCATCCCGCTCCCCGAGATGAGCCGCGAGCGCCGCCAGGAATTCGTCAAGACCGCCCACAAGCTCGCCGAGGAAGGCCGCGTCCACGTCCGCAATGTCCGCCGTGACACGATGGACGCCCTCAAGAAGGGCGAAAAAGCTGGCAGCCTCACCGAGGACGATCTCAAGCGCGGCGAAAAGGAAGTCCAGGCCGCCACCGACAAGGCGATCAAGGACATCAACGACCATCTCGCCCACAAGGAGAAGGATCTGCTGACGGTGTGAGTTTTAGGTAGGGCCCGACCTCCGGGCGGGCCGCTCGGAGATCGGCCCCTACCGTGCAAACCCGTGTCTGAGTCCTCGCGCATTCTCCCGTGAAATCGATCACCCATCGCCCTCAGCCCCGCCGCATCGTCGTCAAGCTGGGCACCGGCGTGCTCACTTCCGGCATCGGCCAGCTCGACACCGCGCGCATCGCCGCCGTCTGCGCGCAACTCGCCGCCCTCCGCGCCGCGGGCACCGAGATCATCGTGGTCTCCTCCGGCGCCGTCGGTCTCGGCATGGGCCGGCTCGGCTTGAAAAGGCGCCCGGCCGATGTCGCCAAGAAACAAGCCTGCGCCGCCGTCGGTCAGAGCCTGCTCATGCAGACGTGGCAGGCCGCTTTCACGCCGCACCGTCTCACCGTCGCGCAAGTGCTCCTGACCCACGAGGACCTTCGCAGCCGCGACCGCTATCTCAGCGTGGCCAAGACCCTCGAGGAGCTCATCAGCTACGGCACCATTCCCGTCATCAACGAGAACGACACCGTCAGCGCCGCGGAAATCCAGGCGATGCTCAAATTCGGCGACAACGACACGCTCGCCGCGATGGTCGCCAGTCTCACCCGGGCCCAATATCTTTTCATTCTCTCAACCGCCACGGGCCTCATTGACCTGAGGGGCTCCAAGCAGCTCGTCCCCGTCGTTGCAAAAATCACGCCCGAGATCGAGGCGATGGCCGGCGGCACGACCAGCGAAACCGCCACTGGCGGCATGATCTCGAAAATTTCCGCCGCCAAGCTCGCCACGCGCGCCGGCTGCGGCGTGTTCATCGCCAGTGGCGCCGAGCCCGATATCCTGCCGCGCCTCCTCGCCGGCAACGGTCCCGGCACGTTCTTCGTGCCCAGCGGCCTGCCGCTCGAGGCGAAGAAACGCTGGCTCGCCTATTTCCAGCGCCCGACCAGCACCCTCTACGTCAACGAAAACGCCGTGCCCGTCCTCCGTGAACAGGGCCGCAGCCTCCTCGCCGTCGGCGTCACGCATGCCTTCGGTGCCTTCACCATCGGCGAGATCGTCAACGTCGCCGGCCCCGATGGGGTTGTCATCGCCCGCGGCAAAACCACTTTCGGTCACGATGAGATTCCGGCCATCGCCGGCAAAAAGGGCGAGGCGGTGTCCGCGATGTATCCCCTGCGGAAGCGCCTCGAGGTCATCCACCGCAACGACCTCGTGCTCCTCTGACCATGGCCCACTCCCTCCGCCCGGTCGGCGATGCCGACACCCTCTGGCTTTGGTCGTTGAAACGCACGACGATGAAGACTTACGTCGAGCAGACTTGGGGCAAGTGGGACGATGATGTGCAAGCCGAACGCTTCCGCAAAAACTTCAAACCCGATGACGTGCAAATCATCATCATCGATGGTCACGACGCCGGATTGCTGCATGTGGAGCGCGGCGACATCGAGATCTTCCTCGTCAACATCCAGATTTCGCCGGAATTCCAAAACCGCGGGCTGGGCACCGAGGTGATGCGCGCCCTGCTCGCCGAGGCCCGCACCTGCCAGCTCCCGCTGCGCCTGCAGGTGTTGAAGGTCAATCCTGCGCGAAACCTTTACGAGCGCATCGGCTTCACCGTCGCCGGCGAAACCGACACGCACTACCAGATGCGTTGGTCGCCGTGAGCGAACATTAAAATTCCTAAGGTAGGGGCCGATCTCCGAGCGGCCCATCAGGAGAGGCGCCAGCATCGGCCCGCCCGGAGGTCGGGCCCTACCCGCGACCAGGATGAAACTCCGGGCTCACTTCTGCCGCTTCATCATCGTCCCGTCGCGGTAGATGTATTCCGGCCGGCCCGCGGCGTCCTGATCGCTGAACGCGAAGACCGTATGCTTTTTCACGGTCCCATCCTTGTGCGCCATCGTGAGCGTGTAGCCGTCGAATTCATACGTGCCCGCCGTCTCGCCCTGTGAGCCGCCCGAGACGGTCGTGCCGTCGCTGGTCGAGCTGTATGACGCGATCGACGACCACCCAAACGTGCCGTCCGCGCGAAACACGATCGTGTTCGACGAAGCCATGCCGCTGATGCTCGCACCGCCTTCGTATGCACCCGCGAAGCGCCAGCCTTTCTTGAAGGGTTTCACGCGCGTCGCGCCCAGACCTCCCCAGCGCTGCTCGTCACCCTTGTTCTCATATTCATATTCCGTCGGCTTCGAACCGTCCGCCCACGCGAAGGTGATTTTCCCGTCCTTGATCCAATAGGTGCCATCGGTCTTGCGCAGCGTCTTGCCCGCGGCGAAATCCTTGAAATTAAATCCACCTTCCGGCTCGCGGCTAAAACGCCCGTCCTTGGTGAAAAACCAACCTTGGTTGCTGAGGCTCAGGCGCGAGCTCCAGTAATACGTTTCGACCCGCAGAAATGAGCCCTCAATGCCGCCTTTGGCGCCGGCCGGACGCGCGGGAAACGCGTAGGTCTCTGTCGGCTGGCCCGCCTGATCGCTGCCGCCCGCGGTCTGGGCGCCGCGTGCGCGGATCCGGTCCACGTTAAGCCACTCATCCGAAGAACTGCCGTAGTTGGCATAGTGCACTTTCCATCGCGACGCCTCCACCTCGATGATTTGTGCAGGATACCAGGTGCTGTAGGAAAGCGCCTCGACCAGGTCGCCGGTTTTCCAACTCGCCGTGCGCAACAGCCGGAGCTTCTCGGCCGGCACCCATTCGTCGGAGCTTTCGGTGTAACCATCGTAGTGCACCTTCCATTTGTCGGCCGCGGCCGCGATGATCGTCGCCGGATACCACGAGCTGTAGGAAAGCGCCTCAGCCCGGTCGCCGGTCTTCCACTGCCCCGCCACCACGGGTCCGGTTGGCTTGGGCACCGAAGCGGCCAGTGTTTCGCCCTTCCGCCGCAGCTTATCCAAGCCAAGCCATTCATCCGATCCACTGCTGTAGCCGTCGTAAGTCACCTTCCACGCATCCGCGCGGACATCGATGATCGTCGCCGCATACCACGCACCATAGGATCTCGCCTCGACACGGTCGCCCTTCTGGAAATCCGCCGCTCGGGCGAGGCCCACCAAAAAAATCAACCCCATCAGCCAAGCGGCAGCTTTTTTCATAGCCGCCGAGCCTGTCCGCGCCCTCCGCTAAAACAAGCCGCGTTTCTCGCCTGTGCCACAAGGCGCCGGACGAGTCCGCCGCAGCCTTGGCGAAGGCGGATAGCCTTTCTCTAATATCCGCTCCTAGCTTGCCCTCCGCTCAATGAACGGCCTCCCTCCAGTTTCATTCATGGATTACGAACTCGACGCTCCACGCCCCCCGGCAGGCATTCCGCCCATCGATTTCCGCGCGCTGTTGAATGACGAACAGTTCGCCGCCGTCACCGCCCCGCCCGGTCCGCTCCTCGTCCTCGCCGGCGCCGGCTCCGGCAAGACCCGCACGCTCACCTACCGCGTCGCCTACCTCCTCTCGCAGGGCGTGCGGCCCGGCGAGATTCTCCTGCTCACCTTCACCAACAAGGCCGCCAAGGAAATGCTCCACCGCGTGCACGACCTCACCGGCATCGAACCGCAGCGCTTCTGGGGCGGCACCTTCCACTCCCTCGGCAACCGCGCCCTCCGCATCTACGGCGAGGCCATCGGTCTCCCGCGCAACTTCACCATCCTCGACGCCGACGAATCCGAATCGCTCCTCAAGCAAGCCGTCGAGTCCGAGGACAAACTCTTTTTCAAGGACAAGACCAACCCCCGCCCCGGCCCGCTCTTCAGCGTCCTCTCCCTCGCGCGCAACACCCAGCTCTCGCTCGCCGACACGGTCAAAAAGAACTTCCCGCAATACGAGGAGATCAGCCACCGCCTGCCGGCCTTCGCCACTGCCTACGCGAAGAAGAAACGCGACCAGAATGTCACCGACTACGATGACCTGCTGGAGCTCTGGCTCAAGCTCCTCACCGACGCGCCCGAGGTCGCCGCGTATTTCGCCCAGCGCTTCCGCCACGTCCTCGTGGACGAGTATCAGGACACCAACACCATCCAGGCCCAGATCGTGGACCGGCTCGCGGCGCACCACTGTGTCATGGCCGTGGGCGACGACGCGCAGTGCATCTACTCGTGGCGCGGCGCCGACTTCGAGAACATCATGTCGTTCCCCGAGCGGCATGCCGGCACCGTCATTCACCGCATCGAGACCAACTATCGCTCGACGCCCGAAATCCTTAATTTCGCCAACGGCGTGCTCCTCGCCCAACCCAAGGGCCGCCACTTCGACAAGGAACTCCGCGCCGCCCGCGCCCATTCCACCAAGCCCTACGTCGTGCAGGCCATGGACGACCGCGAGCAGGCCGAGTTTATCCTCAAGCGCATCCACTCCCTCATCAACGACGACGGCGTTTCCGCCAACGAGATCGCCATCCTCTACCGCTCGCACTTCCTCGCGCTCGAGATGCAGCTCGCCCTCTCTCGCGCCGGCGTGCCCTACCAGATTACCAGCGGCGTGAAGTTCTTCGAGCGCCAGCACGTGCGCGATCTCATCGCCCTGCTCCGCTTCGTCTATAACCCCAGCGACGGCCAGGCGTGGCAGCGCATCGCCATCCTGCTCCCCAAGGTCGGGGAAAAAGGCGCACAAAAAATCTACGATGCCGCGCGCGACCATGCCCGACTCATGCAGAAGAACATGATCGACGTGCTCGCGACCGACGACGTGAAGTCCAAGGTCGCCAAGGACGCCAAGGACGATTGGGCCAATTTCTGCACCTCGCTCGCGCAAGTCGCCGAGGCCATGAGCACCTCCCGGCCCGATGCCACCGTCGAGACCGCCATCGACGGCTGGTATGGCGACTACCTCAAGGGCGCATTCGCCGATTACGTGGACCGCCTCGAGGAATTGAAGGCGCTCGTCGGTTTCGCGAGCCGCTTCGAGGACATGCAGGACCTGCTCGCGCAAATCGTCCTCCTCAACGGCGAGACCAGCGACCGCCAGGTCGATCCTGATGCCGAAGCCATCAAGCTCACCACGATCCACCAAGCCAAAGGTCTCGAATACGACGTCGTCTTCCTCATCGGCGCCGCCGACGGCCAGTTCCCCGGTCGCCGCGCGATTGAGAGTGGCGACGTCGAGGAGGAGCGCCGGCTGTTCTATGTCGCCGTGACGCGCGCCAAGAACGAACTCTACATCAGCTACCCGAAAGTCGCTTCCCGCGCCGGCCCCGGCGGCATGCTCCTCACTCCCAGCCGCTTTCTTTTGGAGCTCCCCTCCGACCTCTACGAAACCCTGAAGATCAAGCGCAGCTTCGGGTGGTGAGTTTTTAGCATCCGATCAGGACCGAAGCGGTGCCGACGTAGTCACCATGAACCGCGAATCAAGAGGGCTATGCTTGGCAGGGGCAACTCACTTCGTTTTACGACCGCGATCTGTTAGTTTGTCGATTAAAGACTCCACCGCAATTTCCGCCTTCTCAAGCGATGGCGCAGGCTTAGCGAACGGGAAAAACTTAACCCCGTTAGCGCGCACAAACGTGAGCGGAATTTTAGGATTATTTAAATCCCGCTTCCTCGCATGCCATTTCTCCTCTTGAGCCGCAAACCAAGGCTCAAGCTGCTTCGGTTCCATAAACCAGATTTCTTGCAGCTCAATTGACCGGTAAATTGCAAAAATCCACTTTACCTTACGATATTTCGCCAAAATTCCTGGATTTAGATGATGGTGAGTTGAGACCTGAGTCGTGAGATCGATATTAACAGACTTAAGTTCGAACTCCTTTCCATCGCCGTCGACTGCATCGTTACCTTCTCTGGCTCCCATACCAGCAAGACCGGTTATTAAGAGCATCTGTAGTAGCTTTCCCCCATTATCTTGGAAAACGTCCTTGATCCCATGTTGGGTCGCTAGCTTTTGAAACTCTTGGACGTGCGGCCAAAGCTTGAGCAATTTTCCATAATCCGAATGGGGCTTCATGGTTGGAGCATCTCAGAAGCCGTTCGTCCTACGGCAGCAGCCAGTTTTTCAATGTTATCTACGCTAACATTACGTTCCGCTCTCTCAACCGACCCAACATACGTGCGGTGTAGCCCTGCCCATTCAGCAAGCAGTTCCTGACTAATCTTTAGTCGTTCCCGCTCACGACGCAGATTTGCAGCAAGAATTTGCCTAACATTTTTAATGGCCCGCACATTTTGAAGATACCTAAATGATGACTTTAAGGCTACAGCCTTAAAGTAGCATGAGCTTGATTCTTTCGGAACTTGGCTCATACGTTAATGCCTTGAACAGCCAACCAGCATATCGAACTAGCTTAGGGGCCGCCTACGTTGGAGACTCACTCGACCTTCTTAACGAACTTGAGGATCGTAGCGTAAACCTGTTTCTCACAAGTCCTCCCTTCGCGCTTCAGAGAGAAAAAGAATACGGAAATGTGACGCAGGATGAATATGTTGAGTGGTTGGCGAAATTCGCATGTATCATCCAAAGCAAACTTAAAGAGGATGGAAGCTTCGTGATTGATATCGGAGGCGCCTACCAAAAGGGCCTACCTGTAAGAAGCCTCTATCCATTTCGAGTCCTACTAAAATTTTGCGATGAAATCGGATTCCATCTAGCCGAAGAATTTTACTGGCATAACCCATCGAAGCTTCCGTCTCCTATAGAATGGGTAAACAAACGAAAGATTCGGGTTAAAGATTCCGTAAATACGGTATGGTGGTTCTCCCGAACGCCTTGGCCTAAAGCCGACGTCAAAAAAGTGCTCGTAGAGTATTCCGAGCGAATGAAGAAACTATTGGAAAATCCTAGTGCGTTCTATGATCCGGCCAAGCGTCCTTCTGGCCATGACATCAGCGAAGGATTCGGAAAGGATAATGGCGGCGCGATTCCAAGTCACTTGTTGCAGTTTCCGAATTCAGAATCGAACGGACGTTACTTGGGTGCCTGCAAAGCCGTGGGCTGTCCTCGTCACCCGGCAAGGTTCCCACCTAAATTCCCTGAATTCTTTATCAAATATCTGACTGAACCAGGCGACTTGGTTGTAGATATTTTCGCCGGCTCAAACACAACAGGAATGGTGGCAGAAGGTCTCCAAAGACGCTGGTTGGGGTTTGATCTAGACCGTGAATATGTAGCCACATCGATTCTACGTTTTATTCGTGAAGACGTTGACTTACAGCGACGAGCCTACGAATCGGTGCGCGATGGGGTTCCCTACATCGTCGAGGCAGCACAACAGGAACTTGAGCTGTATTCTTAGAAGGCCGTGTAAGAAGTCAGCATAAGGAGGAGAGCAGCCTGAGTTTGCCCTGATTTGAAGGACAATGGGCAAGGGATCAAACTTAGGGAGTGACCTGCCCCTTTTGATTGGACACCGCGGATCTGAGATTTGGGAGGAACCCATCTGGAAACCCAGATACCAAACCCGGGAGGTGAACACCCACTGTCGTGCAGCCGGCACCCAGTCTAGCATAAGGCATTTACGCTTCCATCAGCCCGCCCATTCCATGCCCACCTTTGTCCATTGCCCGCACAATCCCGAAACTTTCCCGCCGTCGGCGTGGCGTCGATTTCCACACCCGCTGCTGCTGATTTCTTTAGTCCTTCTCGCCATCGCGATCTTCCCGGCCTGCCATGCGAGCGCGCAAAGTCACCCGGTGGTCACGCCCGGCTATTCCACCGCGCAGGTGCTTTCGCTCATGGGTCGCCCGATCCTGCGTCAGTCCCGCGGCCTCAACGAGGCCTGGCAATACAAGCGCACCAAGGCGAACTACGATGGGGACGAGTATCTGGTCGTGTGGTTCCACCGGGGCGTGGTCAGACACGTCACAACCTATACGAACGATGTGGATTTCAATGGCAACACCGCGAACTATGAGATGATCCGCTGGGAGGATGCACCCAAAGACCTGTGAGGGGCAGTCTGCTTAGGTTGATGTAAGCCATCGAGCAATTCGTTGCGATTTCATCGTGCTTTCATCATCCCTTCACACGGCTCCGGCACCCTGATCGCACCATGAAACGCAAAGACTATCTCATTGTGGCACTCGTGCCGTTGTTCCTGCTGTTGATTCCGCTGGTCGGAAACATGACCGTCGAGGGCTGGAACTGGACCTGGCACGATTTCCTCTTCGCCTGGGTGGTCTTCGCCACCACGACGTTTATCTACCGCTTCATCGCCACACGGGCGGTGGCCAACCTCACCTACCGGCTCGGCGCCGGCCTGGCAGTTGCGGCCGGTTTTTTCATCTTCTGGATGACCGCGGCCGTCCAGATCATCGGCGACGAAAATCCCGGCAACATCCTCTATCTCGGCGTGATCGTGACGGGCCTGACAGGCGTGGGTCTCGCCCGCTTCAAGCCCGCCGGCATGGCCAAGGCGGCGTTCGTGACAGCTGCCGCCACCTTCCTGGTGCCCGTCATCGCCTTCCTCTTCTGGCCCGCCGACTTCAGCCCCGGAGTTGGACAGGTCTTCGTCCTGAATTTCTGCTTCGTCCTGATGTTCGTGGGCGCAGGGCTGTTGTTTCGCCAGTCATCGCTGATGCGGACCCAGCCAGCTCAACACGCGTGAGGCCCAGGCGCCGAACCGGCCGGACGCGGCGAGTTGAGGCCCTGGAAAGTGCGTTGCAGTTTCATCCCGCAGCCAGTCGGGCAGAAGACCCCCAGCCGGGCAAGGTTCCTGCAGTGGAAACCGGTCACGCTGCAACATCCCAGCCCCGCCACAAAAAAGCCCCTCCTCCCCTGAACATGTCAACTAATAGTTGACGTGTTCCGTTCCGCCCGAGTGGGGGTGGCGATCGACGCGATCGCGCCAAAACTGCAGGCAGGCAAGCCGGCGTGCCTGCCATCACTCCGAATCCTCGCAAACCGGACGGTCACAGCCACCGCAGTTGCATCTCGGGAGTTGCACTCGGCGCGCTCTGTGCTCTCGTTGCTGCTTTCATTGCCATGTCTTCCACTGTCGAAAACGTCGTCATTATCGGCACCGGCTGCGCCGGCCTCACCGCCGCCATCTACGCCGGCCGCGCCAACCTGAACCCACTCGTCCTCGAGGGTCCGCTGCCCGGCGGCCAGCTCACCACCACGAGCGAGGTCGAGAACTTCCCCGGTTTCCCGCACGGCGTGGACGGCTTTCAGCTCACGCAGAACATGCGCGAACAGGCCACGCGCTTCGGCACCCGCTTCGAACAGGCCATGGTCACCGCGGTCGATTTTACCGCGATGCCCCGCAAGCTGTTCCTCGGCGATCGCACCATTCTCGCCAAAGCCGTCATCATCGCGACCGGCGCGTCGCCGCGCCTCACCGGCATCCCCGGTGAGAAGGAACTTTACGGCGGCAAGGGCGTGACCACTTGCGCGACCTGCGACGGCGCGTTCTACCGCAAGATGGAAGTCGCGGTGCTCGGCGGTGGCGACAGTGCCGCGGAAGAGGCGCTTTTCCTCACCCGTTTTGCCAGCAAGGTTTACCTCGTGCATCGTCGCGATTCACTGCGCGCCTCTAAAATCATGGCCGACCGGGCCATCGCCCACGAAAAGATCCAGATGGTCTGGGACACCGTGCCCGTCGAAGTGCTCGGGGTGAAGGAAGGCTCCGTCAGCGGTCTAAAAGTGAAACACGTGAAGACCGGGGCTGAGAGCGTGCTGCCCGTGAAGGGCGTTTTCATCGCCATCGGCCACATTCCGAACACCGGACCGTTCGCGCCGCCCCTGGTAGTGGACGAAGGCGGCTATTTCAAACCCCAGCCCGGCTCGCAGGTGCAGACCAATATCCCCGGCGTCTATGTTGCGGGTGACTGCTCCGATCATATCTATCGGCAGGCGATCACCGCCGCCGGCATGGGTTGCCAGGCGGCCATCGAAGCCGAGCGCTGGCTCGCCGAGCACGGCGGCTAAGCCCCGCAAAATCGCAGACTCAAAAAACGCCGCCCACTTGCGTGGAGCGGCGTTTGAGTTTTTGCGCGGTCGGCGCGGCTTACTTGAGCTCGTCGGCGTGGAATTCCTGCCAGCTGTCGAGGTCGTTCAGGCGCACGGCATCCTTCACGGCGGTCGCGTCGTCGGGGAGCCCGTTGTTGCTGAGGACGCCCTTGCGGGTCGCGTCGTCGTGGATGTAACCGCGGACGGCCGCGTTGTGCTTCTCAACGGAAGCCGCGTCGAGCTTTACGCCGGGTTGGGCCTTAACCCAGGCCTCGAACTGCGGATACGTCGGGTGCTTGTCCTTGATGAAGGCGAGCACGGCATCGCGCTGCAGACCGAGGGCACTGATCGTCATCTGGTCGTAACCCTGACCGGCGCCCGGATAGCGCTGGTCGAGCTTGCCGCGGGCCTCGAGCGAGGCCTTGAGCCAAAGACGGGGCAGATGAAGGACGCCCAGCGGGCCGGCGGTGCCGGAGCTGATGAGTGGAACGAATGTTGCCATGGATTATCAGGGGTTGAGGGTTAGCGGGACAGAATGTGAACCAAAGGTCAGGTTCAGCATGATTAAAGCGTGTCCCGCGGGAGAAAAGCAATGGGAGTTTTTTCGCGGGGTCGCAACCGCGCAAATATTCTTGCGAGGGTGCGCCGCACGGCATCGTCTGCCACCCACGCATGACCCAAACCCCGACCACCTCCCACTGGGGTCTCTACGAGCAATTGATGCCCGCCGAGATCGAGGCGATTTTTGACCGGCACCCCGTCGCCTATCTGCCGTGGGGTGCCCTCGAATACCATGGGAAACACGCCGCCATCGGGCTCGATGGCCTCAAGGCCCATGGCCTGTGCATCGAACTCGCCAAGGTCGCCGGCGGCCTCGTGCTGCCGCCGGTTTATGTCGCGGCCAATACCATCAAGGGTCTCACGGCGCTCGGCCATGCGCGGCATTCACTCGATTTCAGCGAAGGCACGCTGCGCGTCCTGGTGCGCGAGCACCTCAACCAGCTGGCCGACGAAAAATTCCGCGTCATCTTCGTGCTCGCCGGCCACGTCGGCCAGCCGCACTACGACATCATCAAGGACGAGGCCAAACAGTTCAATGAACGCCAGACCGCCACGCGGGCCATCGCCACCGCGGAAACCGACCTCATCTCGCCCGACCTCGTGAAGGTGAACCATGCCGCGCTGGGCGAAATTTCCTTCCTCATGCACACGCATCCGCATTGCGTGGACCTCGCCCGCCTCCCCGCCGAGCGCGTGCCGACACTGGAGCAGGACGCCGTGTGGGGGCCGGATCCGCGTGAATCCTCGGCAGAAAAGGGCCGCGTTTACACGGCGGCCTTCGTCGCCTCCGCCCAAAAGCTCATCGCCGCCGCCCTCGCCGGTTGAAGCCGCGCCCACTCTCAACTCATAAATTCCGCCTCAAAATGAAATACCGCTCTCTCGGCCGCACCGGCATCAAGGTCAGTGAAGTCAGCCTCGGCACCTGGGCCTTTGGCTCGCCCGTCTATGGCAGCGTCGGCACCAGTGACGCCCACCGCGCCATCCGCGGCGCGCTCGACGCAGGCATCAATTTTTTCGACACCGCGCCGCTCTATGGCTCGAAGGACGAGGATGGCATCGCGGAAAAAATCCTCGGCGAAGCGCTGGGGGCCGACCGCGATCGTGTCAGCCTCTCCACGAAGTTCGGCCGCTACCCGACCCGCGGCCATCTCAACACCTTTTTTAGCGCCACGGGTGTCACCCAATCGGTCGAGGACAGCCTGCGCCGCCTCGGCACCGACCGAATCGACGTGCTGTTTTTCCACTCGCCCTTTGGTCGCGACCAGATCCAGGACGATGTTTGGGGCGCTTTGGAAAAATTGAAAAAATCCGGCAAGGTGCGCGCTGTCGGCCACTCCATTTCTCTCTTTGAGCAAACCCGCGACCTGTGCCGCGAATGGGCGCAGGCGGGCAAAATCGACGTCGTCCAGATCGTTTACAGTCTGATGAACCGCGAAACCGAGAGTTTCATCGCCGAACTCGGCACCCTGAACGTCGGCCTCGTCGCCCGCGAATCACTCGCCAACGGCTTCCTCGGCGGCACCTTCACCAAGGACATCGTTTTTCCCGCCGGTTCGCTCAACGCCCGCTATCCCCGCGAAGAAATCGTCGAACGCGTCGAGACTGCCGACCGCTACAAGGCCCTGCTCGTGCGCCGTGATATCCCCTCGCTCGCCGCTGCCGCCATGCGCTGGGTCCTCGACAACCCGCACATCTCCCTCGTGCTCGCCGGCTCGCGCAAACTCGAGGAAATTCTCGATTGTGCCGCCGCCGCCGACGCTGCGCCCTATTCTGCGGCCGAACTCGCGGCGGCGCGCACGTTGCACGTGAAGGAATTTTCCCCGGCTTGAGCAAGTCCGCGGTGCACCTCCTGCTCACCGACGCCTATCTGCAGCGCATCACCGCGTTGCACGCTGAACTCGGCATCGCCCGCGATTACGGTGCACAGCGCGGACTCACCTTGCAGCCGGAAGCCGACGCCGCCGCGCTGCGGATTATCGCCCAAAAATCTGACGGCAGCACCGTGCAACTGATTCCATCCGCCGCCGTGGCGTGGGCCCACATAAAAACCGCCGCCCGCGCGGCCGGCGTGGAGCTCCTGCCGCTTTCCGGTTTCCGCAGCGTTGCCCGGCAGGCAGATATCATCCGCACCGAGCTTGCGGCCGGCCGCGCTCTCGCAGACCTCCTCACCAGCATCGCCGCACCCGGTTTCAGCGAGCATCACACCGGCTGCGCCTTGGACCTCGGCGCACCCGACGAACCGCCGCTCGCGGAGGGTTTCGCGCAAACCGCCGCATACACTTGGCTCACCCTCCACGCCGGCCGGCATGGCTTTCACCTCTCCTACCCGCGCGCCAACCCCCACGGTATTGTCTATGAACCGTGGCATTGGTGCTGGCGGGCGTAAGCGGGGTTTACAAGCGGACTGATTCGCCCCATCCAGTGCCGTGCTTCCCGCCTTGCTCGAATCCCTCGGCCTGAACGATCCCTGGAGCTACCTGCTGATTTTCATCGGCGTGTCACTGCTCATGATGTGGCGGCTCGAGGCGATGCTCGATCACGGCCTCGAAGGCACCGCACTGGGAACACTCATCATGCCCTACTGTTCGGGGCTGGGTAATCTCATTTTTGTCGCGCTCATGATCCGCCGCCAAGGCGCGCCGGGCGAAGTGCTCACCAACTGCCTCGTCAACAATGTCACCAACCTCACCCTGCTGCTCGGACTGCCCGCTTTATGCTGGGGCCTCACGGTCATGCCGCGGCAATCCGCCAAATCGAGTTCGCTTAAAAGGGGCAAATCATCCAAGGCAGGCGGCACCACCCCGCAGCTGAACCGGCTTTCGCTCATCCTCACCATGGCCGCGGTGCTGTTTTTCACCGGTGCAACGTGGGCGCTGGGCAGCGACGGCGTGCTCGATGCCACCGACGGCTTGATGCTCATCGGCCTCTTTCTGTTCTGGCAGTGCATCCAGCTGATCGACGTGCTCAAACACAACGTCCGCCAGCGCGTCACCTATGGCACCTTGTTCTACCTTGATCTCATCATCGTGCTGCTCTGCGCCAGCGCGCTTTATGAATCCATTGACTGGCTGGTGACGTGGCTGACGACGCAAAAAAGCGGTTTCATCAGTGGCGCCAACCTCGGCTGGCTGACGGGCTGGCTGATGGTGCTGCCCAATGCCTTGCTCGCCCTCTACTGGGGCTGGAAGCGCCGGGCCGATGTGGTTTATAGCTCACAAGTCGGCGACGGACACATCTGCATTCCGCTTTGCCTTGGGCTATTTGCGGTCTTTCAACCCATCCCGGTCACGGGATTTTTTGAGACCGGCCTCTTCATCCTGTTGGGCGCGACCGTGGCGCACGCTTTGTTGCTCCTATTCACCGGCGGACTGCCACGCTGGGCGGGGGGCAGCCTCATCGCCGCCTATGCCTGGTTTGTCTGGCAAGGTTTGCGGGCCTGACTCGGACGCTCACTGCAACGGATCCGCCTGAAACTGTGCGCTCAGCGCCGCGAAAGGTTTCTGCGCCTCGATCCATCGCGGATTCTGGCGGATGTCGGTCATCGCTTTCGTGGTATTGTTACAAAAAAGGTAACTGGCGGTGCCTAGCCGGATACAGGCATCAAAATGCGTGCCGCCGGCCTGCGCCGCGAAAACAAAATCGCCCACCGTCAACTGCGTTTGGCCGAGCACCGTCCGCAACGGTGTGACGTCTTCCAGAAACTTGCGTTTGTAGGTTTCCGCTCGCGGGCCGGAGTAAGCGAGAATGACCCCCTGTTCACTCGCCATCTTGGCCAGCACCCATTCATCGAAAACCGGCGCTTGGTAGAGCGCATTCATGCGTCCAAGACTGAGGATAATGGCTGAACGGGCTGCTTCGAGATTCATGCGGACAGGGCGGTTGTTGGCGTATTGATTTCTATCCACCTGACAGTCCTCCGCCAAGCGTGGAAAAGCCTAAATATTAGACGAAATCGTGGTGTTGGGTCTGATTCTCATTAATCTTATGGAAGCCGCCACGCAATTCGCCAATTATAATGATTACGCAATTCACTATTTACCAGCTTGTAATGAATTATATCGGAGCTTCTTTGGAATAGTTCTAAATATCACTTGCGATTTAGAACCATTCCAATTGTGTTGAGACTCACAATCGACATGCCAGCCACCTCTACCGCTACCCCGGAGTCACTCACTCAAACCTTGGCCGACAGCGGCCTGCGCTCCACGCCGCAGCGTGAGATCGTTTTCAACGTGCTTCTGGAGAAGCGCGACCACCCCACAGCGGACGAAGTTTTTGCCCGCGTGAAGGCGGAAATGCCCACCATCTCGCTCGCGACGGTTTACAACTGCTTGGAAACCCTCGTGCAGTGCCGCGTCGTCCGCGCCGTCAATTTCGAGCGCGGCCCCACGCGTTACTGCCCCAACCAGCGCCCGCACGCCCATTTTCACGACGAACAGACCGGCTCGACTCACGATATTGATCTGCCCGCCGGCCTCCTTGAGCAGATGAAAACGATCCTGCCGCCCGGCTACAACGCCAACTCCGTCGAGATCATTTTCCGCGGCAAGGCCCAGCCCCAAAGCTGAGTCCCACGACCTCCCAGCCTTAATCTTCCATTCATGTCACAGCTCGAAATCAAAGACCTCCACGTCGCCATCGGCACCAAGACCATCGTCAAGGGCTTTAACCTCACCCTCAACAGCGGTGAAGTTCACGCCATCATGGGCCCGAACGGCACGGGCAAATCCACCCTCGCAAAAGCGGTCGCCGGTCATCCGGACTACACCATCACGCAGGGCGACGTCCTGCTCGACGGCAAGTCGATCCTCACCATGCACGTGGATGAGCGCGCCCGCGCCGGCCTCTTCCTCGCCTTCCAATATCCGAGCGAAATCCCCGGTGTCACCATCGCCAATTTCCTCCGGGCGGCCGTGCAGGCCCGTATGGCCGAGGGCGAGGAGCTCGATGCCACCGGTTATTACAAACGCCTCTACTCGAAGATGGATCTGCTGAAGATCGACCGGAAGTTCACCTCCCGTGCCGTCAACGATGGCTTCTCCGGCGGCGAAAAGAAACGCTGCGAAATTCTCCAGATGGCGATGCTCGAACCCAAGTTTGCCTTGATGGATGAAACCGATTCCGGGCTCGACATCGATGCGCTCCGCATCGTCGCCGAGGGCGTCAACGCCATGCGCGGCGACAAGCTCGGCATCCTGATGATCACTCACTACCAGCGCCTGCTCGACTACATCGTGCCCGACCACGTCCACGTCATGTGGGATGGCCGCATCGTGAAGAGCGGCGACAAGTCCCTCGCCCTCGAACTCGAGGCGAAGGGCTATGACTGGGTCAAAAAAGAACTCGCGAAGGCCTGACCTTCCAACCCACCCGCCCATGCCCGATCTTACTGAAGCCACCCTGCCCGAATCCACCGAGGTTTTCGACAATCCCGTCGCTGGCATTGACCAGACGAAAGGCGATTTCCAATACAAGGTGGACTACGAATTCGACGCCGGCTCCGGCCTGTCCGAAAACACCGTCCGCTACATCAGCTCCGTGAAAAAAGAGGAGCCATGGCTCCTCGAATTCCGGCTCAAGGCGCTGCAGACCTTTTTGGCCAAGCCCATGCCCACGCACTGGGCAACGAAGGATCTCGAAAACATCAATTTCGACAAGATCCGCTATTACCTCTCGCAGGGCCAGAAGCCGAAGCGCACGTGGGACGAAGTCCCCGATGATATCAAAAAGACCTTCGAGCGCCTCGGTATCCCCGAGCAGGAGCGCAAGTTTCTCGCCGGCGTCGAGGCCCAGTTCGATTCCGAGGCCGCCTATTCGAACATCAAGGACGTCGTCGCCAAGCAGGGCGTCATCTTCGCCAACTCCACCGAGGCGCTGCGCGAGCACCCGGAGATCTTCCGCAAATTCTTCGGCAAGGTCATCCCGACCGGCGACAACAAATTTTCCGCGCTCAACAGCGCCGTGTTCTCCGGCGGCTCGTTCATCTATGTGCCCAAGGGCGTGAAGGTCGCGCAACCGCTCCAAGCCTACTTCCGCATCAACGCGGAAAACTTCGGCCAGTTCGAGCGCACGCTCATCATCGCCGACGAAGGCGCCGAGCTCACTTACATGGAAGGCTGCACCGCGCCGAAGTTCTCCACTTCGACACTGCACAGCGCCGTGGTCGAACTCGTCGCGCTCAAGGGCGCCAAGATCCAATACATCACCGTCCAGAACTGGGCCAACAACGTCTTCAACCTCGTCACCAAGCGCGGCGTCGCGCACGAGGAAGCCGAGATCAAGTGGATCGACTGCAACATCGGTTCGCGCCTCACGATGAAGTATCCCGGCGTCGTCCTCAAGGGCCGCAAGGCCCGCGGCGAGGTTATCTCCATCGCGCTCGCCAACGACGGCCAGCATCAGGACACCGGCGCCAAGATGATCCACGCGGCGGACGAAACGACGTCCAACATTGTCGCCAAGTCCATTTCCGTCGGCCAGGGCCGCAGCACCTACCGTGGCGTCGTCCACATCCCAAAGCACCTCAAGGGTTGCAAAAACAACACCGAGTGCGACGCGCTGCTCATTAACACCAACAGCCGCACCGATACCTACCCGGCCATCACCGTGCGGGGCGACGCCAATTCCGTGCAGCACGAAGCCAGCGTGTCCAAGGTCAGCGAGGAGCAGATTTTCTACATGCAGCAGCGCGGCCTGACCGAGGCGCAGGCGATGAGCCTGTCCGTCAACGGCTTCATCAACGACCTCGCGAGTCAGTTTCCCATGGAGTATTCCGTGGAACTGAAGCGCCTCATCGACCTCGAGATGGAGGGCAGCGTGGGCTGAGCCCGCGCTGCGTCGCAGCGCGGGGGTGCGCAACCTGCGCGCCGTTTCCCTCCGACCGTCACCCGTCATTCATCACCTGTCCCTTTTCTGAAAATGTCCGCCGTTCCCGTCACTACTTCCTCTTCTGATTTTACCAGCGAGCGCTTTGTCGCGCACATCGCCAACCGCCACGACCTGCCCGCTTGGTGGCTGGAAATCAAAAAGGCGGCTTGGAACCAATACCTCGCGCTGCCGCTGCCCACCCGCACCGACGAGCGCTGGCGCTATTCCAATATCAAGGGCATCGATCTCGCCGGTTTCGTGCTCCCCGGCCAGCCCGCGCCGCATATCCCGCATCTGCCGGATTTTCCGCACACCGCCGCGCTGACCTTTTCCAACCGCCAGATCGCCAACCGCTCGGCGCTGCCCGCCGAACTCATCGCCCAAGGGGTTGTTTTTGCGCCGCTCGATGAGGCTTTGCGGGAGCATGGCGACCTCGTGCGGCAATACTTCCAAAAGCACCCTGTCACCCTTGGCAGCGACAAGTTCGTCGCGCTGAACACCGCGTTCTGCTCCACCGGCGCCCTGCTCTACGTGCCGCGCGGCGTGGAGATTGCGCTGCCGTTTGTGGTCGAGCACACGCTCGCCGGCGATCACATGGCGACCTTCCCGCATACGCTCGTCATCCTCGAAAACCAGGCCAAGGCCACGCTCGTGGAATTTTTTGCCTCCACCGAAACCGCCACCGCTCATTTTGTTTCCGGCGTAAATGATCTCCACGCCGCCGCGGGCGCACATCTCACCTATGTCGGTGTGCAGAACTGGTCGGATGCCACGCAGGCCTTCCAGAGCAACTCCATCGCCGCCGGCCGCGATGCCCGCATTTTCTCCCTTAATCTCCACCTCGGTGGCCGCCAGGCCCGCCATGAGTCGCAGAGCCGGCTCCTCGCTCCTGGCGCACACAGCGAGATGCTCTCCCTCACCGTCGCCCACGGAACCCAGGAGTTTGATCAACGCACGCTCCAAACCCACGCCGCCCCGCACACCTCCTCCAATCTGCTCTATAAAAACGTGCTGCTGGATCAGGCCCGCACGATTTTCTCCGGTCTCATCGTAGTCGAACCTGACGCGCAGAAAACCGACGCCTATCAAAGCAACCGGAACCTGATGCTCAGCGAACACGCCGAAGCGAACAGTCTGCCCGGCCTCGAAATCGAGGCCAACGACGTCCGTTGCACCCATGGCGCCACCACCGCCCGTCTGGACCGCGAGCAACAGTTCTACCTGGAAGCGCGCGGCATCACGCCCACCCACGCACATGAATTGCTGGTGTTCGGATTTTTTGAAGAGGTGCTCAACAAGCTCGCCGACGAACACCTGCACGACGCGCTGAGCAACTACATCCAGTCCAAGTTCAAGCAATAATCCGACCTGCCATGTCCCTGACCAAAGACCGCACGCTCTCCCGTGATCTCATCGCCACCCAGATTCCCAGCGGTGACAAAACTCCCCTGACTAACGGCACCCGCGTCACGATTCACCAAACCTTGGGCGGCAGCTACAC
>JAGNQV010000088.1 GCA_017988885.1 Opitutaceae bacterium
ACCTCGCGCCGTGCAACATCCGCGTGAACAGCATCAGCCCCGGCTGGATCTGGACGCGTGAAGTGGACAAAGCGGCTGGCGGTGATCGCGAGAAATTTGATCCCATTTGGGGTCAGTATCACATGCTTGCACGCATGGGGCATCCGATCGAGATGGCCGGCCCCGCGCTTTTTCTGCTGAGCTCGGACGCGTCATTTATCACCGGCACTGACCTGCCGGTGGACGGCGGTTACAATGGGATCGGTCCCGAAGGTCTCGGCCAGACCAGCAAGATCGCCGGATCGAAATGATTCACAGGCAGCATGCGTCGTCCCCGACGAACCACCGCTCATCCAGAGGATTTGCCCTGCCAAAAACAGACCTGACCAGCTTCCATTTTCCATGACCAAACTTCGCGCCCTCGTCACCGACCACGGTTTCCCCAATCTCCGCCACGAAGAGGCTATCCTCGGTGCGGCCGGTATCGAACTTGTCGTCGCGCAATGCAAGACGCCCGAGGAGGTCATCACCGCGGCCCGCGACTTTGACGCTTTGTTGGTGCAGTGGGCCCCAGTCAACGCCGCGGTCATCGCCGCACTCGCGCAATGCAAGGTGATCGTCCGCTACGGCATCGGCGTGGATAATGTGGATTTGGCCGCGGCCAAGGCGCGCGGCATCGCGGTGTGCAACGTGCCCGACTACGGCGTGCACGAAGTCGCGGAGCATGCGGTGTCGCTGGCACTGGCACTCACGCGGCAGTTGCCCCAGATCGATGCGCGGCTGCGCAGCGGCACGTGGAAAATCGTGCCCGACCGCCCGATGCCTTCGCTGCGCGAAATGACGTTTGCGACGGCCGGTTTCGGCCGCATCGCGCGCAGCGCCCATGCGATGATGCGCGGGTTTGACGGCAAGCGGATTGCCTATGATCCCTTCGTGCCGGCGGATGTGATGGCGATGGAAGGCGTGGAGAAGGTGGAACTAGACGATCTGTTTACGCGGGCCGACATTCTTTCGCTGCACCTGCCGCTTACGGTGGAGACGAAGTATTTCGTGAACGCGGCGCGTCTCGCCGAGATGAAGAAGACCACCATCATCGTGAACACGGCGCGCGGTCCGCTGATCGACACGGTTGCGTTGGCCAAGGCGCTGCACGATGGGGTGATTGCCGGTGCCGGCCTCGACGTGTATGAGCAGGAGCCTTTCCCCGCCGACCATCCGCTGCGCACCGCGCCGCGCGCGTTGCTCACCTCGCATGTCGCCTGGTATAGCGAAAGCAGCATCCCGCGCCTGCAGCGCCTCGCCGCCGAGGAAGTCGTGCGGGTCTTGCATGGCGAAGCGCCGAAAAATCGCGTGAATAAGTGATTTTTTAACCACGAATGGACACGAATTCACACGAATGAATTCCAATTCATTTTAACCACGGATGAACACAGATGCACACGGATACGAGCAGTATGAAATCCGAATCCATCTGTGTTCATCCGTGGTTAACTCTGTCAGTATTTGTGGTTAAATCCTGAATCCCAAAATCCCATGCCCAACTTCCCTATCGTCGATACGCATCTGCATATCTGGGATCTCAAGCGGCTGCGTTACCCGTGGCTGGCGAGTGTGCCCACGCTCAACCGTGATCATCTCATCGGGGAATACCGCAAGGCCTGCGGTCCGGTGCAGGTGGCGAAAATGGTGTTTCTCCAGTGCGAGGCTGACTTCGCGCTGTTTCAGGAAGAGGCGGATTGGGTGACGGAAGTGGCGCGGATCGACCCGCGCATTCGTGGCATCGTGCCGTGGGCGCCGTTGGAGAAGGGCGATGGGGCCGAGGCGGATCTCGCCCGGCTCGCGGTGAATCCACTGATCAAAGGTATCCGCCGCATCATCCAGTTCGAGGCGGATCAGGAATTCTGCCTCAAGCCGGACTTCGTGCGCGGCGTGCAACTGCTGGCCCGGCACGGACTGAGCTTCGACCTGTGCATCAACCACCAGCAGCTCGCGAACACGCTGAAGCTCGTGAAGCAGTGCCCGAATGTGAAGTTCATCATGGACCATATCGCCAAGCCCGACATCAAGGCGGGTCTGCTCGATCCGTGGCGCGCTGAGATGCGTGAGCTGGCGAAATTTCCGAACGTGTGGTGCAAACTTTCCGGCCTCGCGAACGAGGCGGATATGGAGAAATGGACCGCTGCCGACTTGCGTCCCTACATCGATCACGTGCTCGATTGCTTCGGCTTTGAGCGCACGATCTTCGGTGGCGACTGGCCGGTGGCGACGCTGGCGACCGACTATCCGCGTTGGGTCAACACCGTGGACGATGCGCTCAAGGGCGCCTCGTCCGATGAATTGCACAAGCTTTACGTGCGCAACGCCGAGGCGTTTTACCGGGTGTAAGTTAAACCAATGACGCCGGGCAAATTTTTTGACGCGCGGGTGGCAGCGTGCATGTTTGCGGTCCATTCATGAACCGACCGGCCCGACACATTTTTCTATTCCTGATCGCAATGGCCGCGGCGCTGGCGGTGTCAGCGGCGGATAAAATTGACGCGCCGGCAGTGGAGGATGGTTACCTGCGGTTGGGTTTCGACCGGCTGGCGGCGTATAAATTCATCGCGCCGCCGTTTGATCCCGCGGCGGACGGGAGCAAACCGCAGCCGAGCGGCGAGGAGCAGATTCCCGCCCTCGTGAAATCATGGAGTGGCCGGAAAGCCATCGTGACGGGCTTCATGCTACCGGTAAAAATGAACGGCGGCCTCGTGACGGAGATGCTCTTGGTGAAAGATCCCATGATGTGTTGTTACGGCGTGGTGCCGAACATGAACGAGTGGGTCGTCGTGCGAATGGCCAAAGGGGTGCGACCGTTGATGGACGTGCCGATTTCTTTTTACGGCGAGCTCAAGGTCGGCGCCATGTTCGACAACGGCTATATGACGGGCATCTATCTCCTCGAGGGCGAAAAGATGGGCGATGGGCAGGACTGAGCCCGCGATTGCTCAGCGCGAAATGTCGCGCTGGGAGAGGACGCGGTAGCCGCGGCGGTTGAGCGCCTGCGCGCCGGTGTCGCTGTCCTCGGCGTTGATCGCGAGAGCGGATTTGCCCTCGGGCCGCTTGAGGAAACTGTAAACGTAGTGGATGTTGATCTCGGCCTCGACGAGGGCAGCGAGCACGCCCTTCAGCTCGGCCTCGTCGGTGATCTCGACGGCGAGGATGTTGCACTCGGCGTAGGGGAAATCGTTGTTCACCATGAGCTCACGGGCCTTGTCGGGGTCGTCCACGACCACGCGCACGATGGCGCTGTCGGTGGTGTCGAGCACGGTGAGCGCCATGATGTGGACGTTGTGCTGCTTCAGGAGGGCGGTGAATTCATACAGGCGGCCGACACGGTTCTCCGCAAAAACGGAAAACTGTTTCACGGGATCGGTGGCAATCGAAATGCTGGTCTCGGCCATGGGAGTGACCGGCACGATGAGCCGCCGGTGGCGGCGGGTCAATTACGGCCTCGCGCCTGCCGGTCCGGTATTTTACGAAAGGAAAGTGCCGCTGGAACTTCCGCCTCATCATTCTCTCGCGCAACAGCGCGCCCATGACAGCGCCCGGCTGGTGCTGCGGGGCATTGCGCTCAATGCCCTGCTTGCGGGCCTGAAGTTTGCGGGCGGGGTTTTCGGCCACACCTACGCGCTGATTGCCGATGGGGTGGAGTCACTGATGGACATTCTTTCCTCGACCCTGGTGTGGGCGGGTTTCCGGGTGGCAGCTGAACCGCCGGACGAGAACCACCCCTATGGGCACGGCAAGGCGGAGCCGCTGGCAGCGCTGGCCGTGGCGGTTTTCGTCCTGGTGGCGGCGGTCTGGATTGGCTGGCATGCGGTGCACGAGATCATCACCCCGCATCAGGCGCCGCACTGGGCCACCTTGCCCCTGCTCGCTTTTGTCGTCGCGGTGAAGTTGTGGTTTTCACGCCGGATTGCCCACGCGGGCAGTGATGCCGGCAGCACGGCGTTGGGCGTGGAGGCGATGCATCACTATTCAGACGCGCTGACCTCGGCGGCGGCGTTTGTGGGTATTTCCATCGCGCTAATTGGCGGGCCGGGTTTCGAGGCGGCCGATGATTGGGCGGCGCTGGTGGCTTGTGTGGTCATTGCGGTCAATGGCGTGAGCATGTTCAACCGGGCGATTGGCGATGTGATGGATGTGGCGGTGGAGCCGGCCGTGGAAAACGAAGTGCGCGCCCTGGCGCAGGCGGTCCCCGGCGTGGAAGCGCTCGACAAATGCCGCGTGCGCAAAAGCGGACTCAGTCATCTGGTGGATATCCAGGTGCGGGTGGACGGCGGGCTCACGGTGCGGGAAGGGCACGACATTGCGCATGCGGTGAAGGATGCGCTGCTGGCTTCCCGGGCGCACAGCATCACCGATGTCTCGGTGCATGTTGAGCCGATGAAGTGAAGGTCAACCCGCCAGCGGGCGTTTACTCGGCGAGCTTCTGGGCGAGCTTCCAGCCGAGATAAACGCCGACGATGCTGCCGACGCCACTGAGTAAAAATCCGCCGAGAGAAAACGCGTCCATGCCCAGGGCGCCGGCGAGCAGGCTCCCGGCAATTCCGAACACCGTGGTCCCGACAAAAATGCAGAGTTTGGTCATGGCGAAAAGTCTCTTTGGCGGAGCAGAGTGTGAGCCGCTGAACGGGATGTCGATGATGCGAAATGGCCGGCTTATACGTGTCAGAGGCGCGCTTCATTCGGTTCCCGAGGTGCGTTTGCGGTTTACCCGTCACGCCAATGAGGTCAGACTCGGTGGCATGAAGAAATCCAACTCACGCAAGCCGCTGAGCAAAAACGTCCATCTCTTACGTTGGGTGAAAAAGATGGTCGAGCTCTGCCAGCCGGCAGGGGTGCATTGGGTGGATGGTTCGCAGGCGGAATACAACGCGCTGTGCGCGGCGATGGTGCAGGGCGGGACCTTCATCAAGCTGAACCAGAAGAAATGGCCGGGCTGCTATCTGGCGCGCTCCGATGCCGGCGACGTGGCGCGGGTGGAGGATCGCACGTTTATCTGCGCCTTGTCCAAAGAGGCGGCCGGGCCGACGAACAACTGGGTGGACCCATTCGAGATGCGCAAGACGCTCAAAGGCGTCTTTTCCGGCTGCATGCGCGGCCGCACGATGTATGTCCTGCCCTTCAGCATGGGACCGCTGGGTTCGCCCATGTCGCAGATCGGGGTGCAGCTCACCGATTCGCCCTACGCCGTGACCAACATGCGCATCATGGCGCGCATCGGCAAACCGGTGTTCGCCTTGATCGACAAGGATTTCAAGCGCGTGGTGCCCTGCGTGCATTCCGTCGGCGCCCCCTTGAAGCCGGGACAGAAGGATGTGCCGTGGCCGTGCAACAAGGAGAAGTATATCGTCCATTTTCCGGAGACGCGCGAGATCTGGTCCTACGGTTCCGGCTACGGCGGCAACGCGCTGCTCGGCAAAAAGTGCTTCGCGCTCCGCATCGCCTCCGCGATGGCCCGCGACGAGGGCTGGATGGCCGAGCACATGCTTATCCTCGGCGTGGAGAACCCGCAGGGGAAGAAGACCTACGTGGCGGCGGCGTTTCCCAGTGCCTGCGGCAAGACGAACTTCGCCATGCTCATCCCGCCGCCGCATTTTCAGCAGCAGGGCTGGAAGGTGTGGACCGTCGGCGACGACATCGCGTGGATCAAGCCTGACGCCCACGGCCGCCTGCGCGCCATCAATCCCGAGGCGGGGTTCTTCGGTGTGGCGCCCGGCACGGGCCAGCGCACCAATCCGAACGCGATGCAGGCGCTGGCGAAGAATTCGATTTTTACGAATGTCGCGCTGACCGACGACGGTGGCGTCTGGTGGGAAGGCATGACCGATACGCCACCCGCCCACGCCATCGACTGGCAGGGCCAAGACTGGACGCCCGCGCTCGCCAAGGAAAAGGGCGTGAAGGCCGCGCACCCGAACGCGCGGTTCACCGCGCCGGCCGCGCAGTGCCCGACCATCGACCCCGACTGGGAAAAGCCGGACGGCGTGCCGATCAGCGCCATCATCTTCGGCGGCCGCCGCGCGACGACGATGCCGCTCGTTTACCAGGCGTTCAACTGGAGCAGCGGCGTGTATGTCGGCGCCACGATGGGCTCCGAGATGACCGCCGCCGCCGCGGGCACGATCGGCAAGGTGCGCCGCGACCCGATGGCGATGCTCCCGTTCTGCGGCTACAACATGGGCGATTACTTCCGGCACTGGATCAGCATGCAGCGCAAGCTCAGCGAGACCCCGCGCATTTTTCACGTGAACTGGTTCCGCAAGGACGAGGACGGGAAGTTCCTGTGGCCCGGTTTTTCCGAGAATATGCGCGTGCTGAAATGGATCGTGGACCGCGTGCGGTCCGGCGGCCGGGCCAAGGAGACGCCCATCGGCTGGGTGCCGCGGTATCGCGACATCGATTGGACCGGCTTGGATTTTCCGGAAGCAAAGTTCGACGCGCTGCAGGCCTTCGACCGCGCCGCATGGCGCGCCGAGGTGCTCGGCCACGAGGAGCTCTTCATCGATCTGCATGCCTCCCTGCCGAAGGAAATGATGTTCGAGCGCGAGCTCCTCATCTGCCGCATGTAGGGGGTCCGGCGCTAGGTGCGTTGGTTGCGTGAGATAACTTGCGCCATGCCGGCTTTCCGAGCTACTTCCGCGGGGTGAAAGGCTGGCTCGGAGATTTGGGACGCTTCGCGTGGGCGTTATTTTATTGGAACACGCGCAAGACGATCTACCGCCTGCGGCGTGGACGTGGCCAATGTCCGTGTCAAAATCCCAGCGATTCAGGTGAGCCGCTGAAAACCGGCTGTGAGGCGGCGATGCACTGGAATAAGAAGGCGCGTTTTCGCCGGATCTGTCCTTTGCTCCAGCAAAACGACACGGGGCAGTGGGTTTGCAGCGTGCACGCCGTCCAGGTGCGACCCTTCTGGGGGCGAGCGCTGGGTTATATGGGCGGGACGGTGTTGGCGGGAGGCTTGATGCTGGCGCTGATGGTGTTCGTCGGCATGCGCGTGATTGGCTACGAAGTGTCACCCCGGCAGGTTGTCTGGCCACCGGCGTGGAGTGAATTGCACGAAGTGCGGGCGCAACTTTTCATCAAACAAGCCCGCGGCCACTACGCCAAGGGCGAGGTGCGGGAGGCGTTGAACGCGCTCTCGGTTGCCTATGCGCTCAATCCCCGGAATTACCGGGTGGCCATGATGCTGGCGCAATTTTATCAGGCCGGCAGTCCGGCACTGGCCGACGACATGTATGCGGGATTACTCCGGGACCAGCCTGAGCACCGCGTCGAAACGGCCCGGGTTTGGTTTCGCAGTCTGCTGGCCCGGGGCCGGTTGCTGGACGTGGCGGAAGTGGCACGCCGGCAATTGGAGGCCGAGCCGCAGCAAACGGCGGCATGGGCGCATGCGCTGGTTTTTGCCGCGCGGCATTTGCAACGACCGGATATTTTGGAAAACGTCGCGGCCGACAAAAACACGCCGCCGCCGGCCCGAACTTTGCTTTTGCTCGCGGCCAAGGTGCAATCGTTGCCGGCCGAGGCGGCGCGGGTAGTGCTTTGGTCCACACCTTTGATCGCGGATTTTCCTTATGACCGGGTCTATCGCATCGAGACATTGACCGATTTGAAATTTCCGGATGACGCGCTCAACCTACTCAAGCAATCCCGGGGGCAACTGGGCGGTCGCGATGTGGCCCGGCTGGCTTTAGCCGCTTATGCGGAGGCAGGCGATATTGAGAGATTGGAACGCGAATTTACCGCATTGCTGGCCGTGAGCCGACCCTTGCAGGCCAATGAGCTGAGCTTGCTGGCGATCCATCTCGTGAACTATCCGAACGCGAGTTTGCTGGCAAAAGTAACCGAGGCCTTGGTGCGCGTGCCCAAGGAACCCTTGGAAGGAAGGCTGGAGGCCTGCCTGGCAGTTTTTTGTGCTGCGGGTGTGCAAAAAGATGTGGAGCGCATGGAGCGGATTAAAAAGCAGATCAGTGACACCGTCGCCATCAGCACGGGCGGAATAACGAAGCTGCAGCACTTCTTCCTGAATGATGGGAAGGAACTACGTATTGGGGTGCTGCTTTCGCAGCAAAATACGATGACCTTGGAATTAAATTACGCGTTGTTAGATAGGTATTTACGCAATGAAAATCCACCGTCTAACGGGAAAACAAAAAAGCTGCGCTAAGCAATACTACTCCCTAGGGTATACTGCCTATGCAGTTGACGGCTTGGGTGGTGTCTTGGTTAACTGAGTGCCTGAAATGAGTTTTCTGGCCACCAGTCTTAAGAATTTTAGCACAGGCGCACGGCGTGCGACCTTGGTGCTGGCCATGGTTTTTATCTCCAGTGGTGCCTTTGCGCAAACCACCGTCAGCGAAAGTTTCACGGGCACGACGGCATCCGGCTGGGTTTTTGGCGGTTCCGGCGGTTCAACGTCCCCTTACCTGACAGCGAATACCGTGGATACAGCTGGCACCGGTTGGCTGCGGCTGACTGAAAGCCTCAACAATCAAGCGACCTATGCGTTGTTTGATTCGGCGATTTTCTCGGTCAATGCGCAGATTCAGATCGAGATGGATTACACCTTCTGGAACGGCTCCGGTGCGGATGGCATCACCTTCTTTCTGGTGGATGGAAACATCAACTCGTCGACTTTTGACCCCGGTTCCTACGGGGGTTCGATGGGCTATGCGCAGCGCACCGGCGATCCGGGCATGGTGGGCGGATATCTGGGTTTCGCGTTGGATGACTACGGCAATTACTCCAGCAACAGCGAGGGTCGCAATGGCGGCTTGGGCGGGGGATTGTTTCCCAACCGCGTGGCGGTGCGCGGACCCGAAAGCAGTAATTACGAATTCATCGCGGCGAGCTCGGCCTTGGATACGCTGTCGGGCGGCGGCCAGATGGATTTTCCGACTGCCACGACCCGGCCCGATCAGACCGGCGCTGATTACCGCTCTTTCCGGCTGACGCTGGACGCAAACAACCAACTGACCGTGGAGATGAAATTTGGCGCCAGCGGCACCTACATTACGGCTTTCACGGCCGATCTCTCGAGCTACGACCGGCCTGATACTTTTAAGATCGGCTTCACGGGTGCCACCGGTGGCTCCACCGAAATTCATGAAGTGCGCAATGTCGCGGTGACGATGACGCCGTGGCAGCCGAGCGCATTTGAGTGGGACAATGGCGCGGGCACGACCGCTTGGGGGGCGACGCCAAACACAGCCAACAACAATTGGTATCACAGCGACGGGACCTATGATAACAAGACCCCGACAGTGAACGCGGACATCCTGTTCGGCAACAAGCCGAGCACGGACCAGACGGTCACCCTGAACACGGCCAGCACGAAGGTGAATTCACTCACGTTTGACGCGGGCATAAACTATACGGTTGATGGGACCGGGTCGCTCGTGATGGGCGATACGGCGGTGACCGGCTTGCCGTCGATCAATGTGAACGATTACAATAACGCGCAGGCGCAGCACCACATCAATGTGCCGATCACGCTGGCGGAGGAGCTCCGGATTAACAACTACTCCTATAGCACTTTGTGCCTGAACGGGGCCATCACCACGGGCGGCAATGACATCAAGGTGAACGGCAATGGTGCGACCAATTTCAACGGGGACATCAACGGCTCCGGCAACCTGATCAAGAACGGCACGGGCATCGTGACGATCAACAGCGACAACTCCAATGGCGGCACGCCGTGGACCGGCGCCGTGACGATCAATCAAGGCATGGTGGTGGTGACGACGAACGGAGCCTTGGGCACGACGGCGGGCTCGACCACGGTCAATAGCGGTGGTGTGCTGGCCTTCCGCGCCGCCTCGGGGAATGTGACTTACAGCACAACAGAGGCGGTGACGATCAGCGGTCAGGGTGTCTTGCGCGGTGGCGAAGGTTATACCGGCGCGATCTACAACGACGGTGGTAACAACAGTTTTTCCGGCAACATCACCATGGCGGCGGCCAGCACTATCGGTTCGCGCGATGGCGTGCTCACACTGAGTGGTAAAGTATCCGATGGGGCCGGCACTTATAATCTGACCAAGGCAGGCGCGGGGGTGGTGGAGCTGACCAATTCGACCAATGACTGGAATGGCGCGACGAGCATCGAAGGAGGCGCGCTCCGTATCAGCACAAATTCCAATTCATTGGCGGGTGGTTTCACCACGAATGGATATACGGGTGGCAATCTACAACTGGCTGGGGGCGTTTTGGAGATCGGAGTTAACGTGACTTTTAGCCGGCAACTGGGCACAGGTTCGGACCAGGTGCAGTGGACCAACGATGGCGGTTTCTCGGCCTATGGCGCGAACCGGACGGTGACGCTGACCAACTCTGGCGGCACGGCTGGCGGCACGTTAACATGGAATGCCGGCAGCTTCGTGCCCACCGGCAACGCTCTGCTGCTCAGCTCAGACTATGCGAACCGGATGGTGACGTTGACTAATGCCATCAATCTCGGCGGTGCCAGCCGTGAGGTGCGGGTGGCCAACGGTTCGGCGACCGTAGATGCGACGATCTCGGGCATTATTTCCAACGGCGGGTTGATCAAGAGCGGCGCCGGCACCTTGGATATTACCGGAGTCAACACTTACACTGGGACGACGGAAATCCGCGGGGGTGCGTTGCGCGGCACAATCAACACCAACTCCAATATTACACTGAATGGCGGCGTCTTGGAGCTGGGGGCGAATTTCACCCGCAGCCTCGGCACCGGTGGCACGAACGTGCAATGGACCGGTGACGGCGGTTTCTCGGCCTCGGGTAGCAACCGCACCGTCAGCCTGAACAACAACAGCAACGCGGTGACGTGGGCGAGCACGGCAAACTTCGTCGGCAACGGCAACAAGCTCATTTTCGGCTCCAACAGTGCCAACCGCACCGTGACCCTGTCCAATGGGATCAACCTCAACAGCGCCGATCGCACCGTGAAAGTGCAAAACGGCACGGCGGCGGCGGATGCGATTCTCTCCGGCGTGGTGAGCAACGGCAGCCTGACCGTGGTGGGTGATGGCCGCTTGGATATGACCGCGGCCAATACTTTGGCGGGTTCGGTGACGGTGCAGGG
>JAGNQV010000089.1 GCA_017988885.1 Opitutaceae bacterium
ATCCTTGGTTCAGTGCGTTTTATTACTCGCACCCCACCTTGGTCGAACGTGAGCGGTCCCTGCAGCCTGCATGAAAAAGGCGGCGGCAATCGGCGGACTCTGGCTACTGGTGAGCGTGCTCACCGGTGCGGAGGAGCTGAAAATCGCGACCTTCAATGTGGAAAACTACGGGCCCGCGGATCGCGTCACGGCCGCGGGCTACCGGAAGGCGTATCCCAAGCCGGAGGCGGCCAAACAGGCACTGCGCACGATCCTGCGCGGTTTGGCTGCCGACGTGGTGGTGCTGCAGGAAATGGGCGGGCAGCCTTATTTGGATGAACTGAAACGCGACCTCGCCGCCGAGGGCTTGAATTATCCGTTTAGCGTGCTGTTGGAGGCGGAGGATACGGACCGGCATGTCGCGCTTTTATCGCGCCGGCCGCTAAAAACCGTCGTGCAGCATACCGACCTCGCTTTCAAATATTTCAACGTGATGACAGCGGTGAAGCGCGGGCTGCTGGAGGTCGTGATCGAGACGGCGGCGGGAGAGGTCACGTTATGGGCGCTGCATCTGAAAAGCCGGTTCACGGATCGCCCGGATGATCCCATGTCAGGCAAGCGGCGGGCGGGCGAAGCCACGGCGATTCGCGATTGCGTGCTGGCGCGGTTTCCTGATCCGACGCAGGCGCTTTATCTGATCGCCGGCGATTTCAATGATGTGAAAACGAGCGCCGCGGTGCGCTACCTGCTCAAGCGGGGTAAAACGGTCATCGCGGGGTTGGTGCCGATTGCCGATTCCCATGGCGAGGCGTGGACGTATGTCTATCGCAAGGAAGATGTCTATAATCGGGTGGACCACGTGCTGGTTTCACCGGGCCTGAGCGCACGCGTGCGAGGCGGCCGGGGGATCATTTACGACGGGCCGGGTGCGCTTGAGGCCAGCGATCACCGGCCGGTGATGGTCACGCTGGACCTGTCTGCCAAGCGGCCGGTAAAATCAAAAAACTGAAGCGAGCAGGAGCAGCGCGGTGATGGTCAAACCGGCGAAGAGCGATTGCCGCAGCCGGTAGGTGGCCACGCCATTCGTGGGGAACTTGGAATAAGCCAAATCGGGCGTGCACAGGTAGCGCCGGAAATTCGTCCACGCAAAGACCCGGCTTTGACCCAGCATGGAGTAGATATTCCGGAGGTCCTCCACATTGGGGGGACGACGGTATTTGAGGATGCTCTGTTGGGTGAATTCGACTTTCGCCATCTCGTTGACCCAGGCGAAAGGCACGGTCACGGGTGCACCGGGGGCGGCTTCGACGGCGAGGTGGGGCCAGTTCCAGTCCTTGAAAATCCGGGCGCTGAGGCCATCGAAGGCGTCATGGTCGCAATGGTGCAGCAGATCGGCGGAGTTGAGCACAGTGCCCTGCTTGTCCTGCACGGCCATGAGCGATATGAGCGGATCACAATAGGCCCAGCGATTTTGTTCGCGGACGTAGCACTCGGCCCAGGAGTGGCCGTTGTAAACGATGGTGTTGGCCTCGACCGTTGCACCAAAAACAAAGCGCGTGGGCAGACCGGCGCGATTGGCGAGGAAGGTGAAGATCTGGGCGTTTTGCGTGCACCAGCCCTTGCCGGTGCCGGTCGACATTTCCTGGAAAATCCGCCACGGGTCCATCCAGCGAAAATCGTTTTTGGGCACGCCCCCGGCTTGGGCTAGTTTCGTGCGGAGATGGCGGACGATCTTTTCCATGCGGACGAGACTGCCGTCGGCATCCGTGATGCCGATTTCCTCCCGCACCAAGCGATCGGCCGCAGCGAGACCGGCGGCACCGACATAACGGTAGTCATCCACCCAATAGCTGACGGGGTGGCGCGTGAATTTACCGGCAGGCACCTCGGTCTTGACGAGCAGCATGTCGGAGAAATTCATTCCGCGGGTCTGGTAATAATCCTTGGAGATGGACGTGATCGTAAATGTCAGGTCCGGGCCGGAGCCCGCGGGCAAGGGCCGGAGCGTGTAGTTGTGCTTGAAATCACCGATTGGCGCAGCCGTGCGGCCATCGAATTTCGGTCCCACCAAGGCGAAGCGCAGGCGTTGGCCCGGCAAGACCTGTGCGGGTTGACCATCCACAAGCAACTGCCATTGGGCCGGAGTTCGATTCCAAATCAGTTTGAGGCTAACCTGGCCGTCGGCTTCGAATTTCCAACTGCGCAGCGTGGGAGCATCGAGCGGATAATACAGCGAGGCATAACTGGCGGGGTAGTGCGATGCCTCCCATTCCCGGGTCAGAAATACATAGAGATTTGCTGCGAGAAACAGCAGGAACAAGGGGAATAGCCAGGGGAGGGCTTGCAGGCAGAAAAGTTGCATAGGAGGAAGAGAAACCTGAGCGCGTTCGCTTATCCTTCCTGTGTGGCCGCAGCCGGAATGCAACCCTGCAATGGCAGGGTGCAGGCGGCTGAGTAGGTGCAGTGCAAGGTCAAACACACGGCGAAGCGGAAAACCACTTGCTTTGCGTGAGCGCTGGCGGTTCACCCACAATGCACCGAAGCGGGCCAGCGGCCCGCGCTCCCAAAGATCCGAGGTAGGCCAATTTTTCGTGGCTCTGGCGCCAATTGCGCCCAAGTAAATTACTTGGCGATTACGCTGACCGGAATAGTGACTTCGCCCGCGCCGTAGCCCTTGAGAAAAAGACTGCCGGTGCCGGGTTTGCCGCCCTGCACATTGACCGTCACCGTCGTCTGGCCGGACAGCACGACGACCTCGGGCATGATGACGCTCTCGGGCGCATCAGTCGTGACATCGAGCAACAGACCGCCGGGAGGGGCGGCATTCGGCACGGTAAAGGTAAGGGACTGAGATTCGCCGGAGCGCAGATTCAGCGCGATTGGACTCACGCTCAGGCTGCTGGCGTCAATCCGGAAGGTGCCGACGGGCGAGTTGCCTGAAGTGCTGCCGAGCATGACTTGGTAATTACGGGCCGCGTCGAGCGCGGGCACGAAAAAGCTGAGGGAATTGGGCGACTCGTAGACCGTGCGGACGGGCATGTTGTCGAAATAGACGGCATCTTGCGGGGTGAAGCCGCGACCCAAGACACTGATGCGGGCACCGACCGGACCGCGGCTGACCTCGAGCGACAGGACGTAGCGGTTGACGATCGCTGCACGGGTGATTTCCGAATAGACCTCGCGAGGCTCCAGGCGGTCATTGATTTCCACCTGGTAGTTCACGAGGAAATAATAAGCCATCTCGTTGCGGCCGGGCGGCAGTTGGTAATCGAACATATACACACCTTCACCCAAGCCGCTCTTGGACATCGGATAGTTTTGACCATCGATGATGATGAAGGGCCTGATGCTTTGCGGCGTGATGGTCGTGGTCTTGGTCGTGACGCGCAGGGAGATCGTATAGATCTGCGAAGGGTTTTCGGGCAGACTGGCGGGTGTGAGGTTAGTCAGGACAACCGTCTCGCAGCCGGTCAGTAGCGCGACACCGAGCAGTGCGGCGAGCCAGAAGAGGGATTTCCTCATAAATGAAATACGGGAGTTTTGCATTGGTTTTGAATTAAAACCGGTCAGTTAAAGTTCGTTAATAATGAGCGACTTTGCATCAGGGCAAGACAAAGCTGAGGCCGCGGTTCCGCTGGGATTGTATGTGCATGTGCCGTTCTGTGCCTCGACCTGTGATTTCTGTGCGTTTTATCAGGTCAAACCGACCGTGGAAGCGATCAGCGGGTTCCTTATGGGCGTCGAACAGGAGGCGAAACTGATCGCCTGGGATCGGCCGGTGACAACGGTCTTTTGGGGCGGCGGCACGCCCGGTCTGCTCGCGCCCCGAGCGTTGGTTCAGTTGGGGGACAGCGTGCGTGCGCTGGGCGGTGGGCAGCCGGCCGAGTGGACCGTGGAAATGGCCCCCGCTTCCGTCACCGTGGAGAGGCTTGCGGCGCTCAAGGAAATCGGGGTCACGCGCATTTCGATGGGGGTGCAGAGTTTTCAACCTGCGTTGCTGGAGGGACTGGGCCGGCAACATACCCGGGAGCAAATCTACCGGGCTTACGAGCGCGTGCAGGCGGCGAACTTTGCCAGCGTCAACCTGGACCTGATGTTTGCACTGCCCGGCCAGACCGAGGCGGAATGGGCGGATGATCTGGCGGAGGCGGTGCGGTTGGCGCCTGACCATCTTTCCACCTACTGCCTGACCTTTGAGGAGGATACGGCGCTTTGGATCAAGCTCTCGCAGGGCCGGGTCAAACTGGATCCAGAAAATGAAGCGCGGCTTTATGAGTGGACGTGGAGCCGGTTGGCGGCGGCGGGATATGCGCAATACGAGGTGTCCAATTTTGCACGGCCGGGCCATGCCTGCCGGCACAATCTCAACACTTGGCACATGCATGAGTGGGTGGGGCTCGGACCTTCGGGCGCGTCGCAACACGCCGGCTGGCGGGGGGCCAATGTCGCGGATCTCGGCCAATGGCGGGCGGATTTGGCGGAGGGACGGCGCATGACCGAGGACCGCTTGGCGCTCACGCCGGCGCAGCTCGCCGAGGATGCGCTGATTTTTGGACTGCGGATGAATGCGGGGGTCGATCTGGCGGCTTGGCGCGGCCGTTGTCCGGAGGCGTCGTGGGCCGCAGTGGATGGGCTCGTGCAACAGTTGGTGGAGGATGGACTGGCGGAGCTGACGGGCACACGACTGCGGTTGAAAGATCGCGGACGGCTGCTGGCAGATTCGGTCGGGCTCGAAGTGATGGAGGCGTTTCATGAAACCGCGCACAACTAAGCCGATGAAAGAAAGTCTGGTTTTATTTATGGGCGGCAGGCTCGCGGCCTATGGGGCACCAAAGGGCTGGAGCGGGCGGGTGGAGAAAGTCGGCCCATGAAACGAATCAGTCTAGCCCTTGCCGCGCTGATCTTGGCCGGTTGCCAGAACAAGCCAGCACGGGATTATGAACAGTTGGTGGCGCGATTTGTGATCGAATCGGAGGCGGCACGGACCACTGAAGTGGAACTGCCGGTGAGTGGAGTGAAAATCCGCGTCATGCCCAAACCGGTGATTTCCGAGTTTGATCTGGTAGAGGTCGCAATCGCGCAAGTGGAGCTGGGCCGTTGCCTGTTGTTTCAGCTTACGCCGAGCGCGGCGCGGGATCTTTACCGGTTGAGTGCAGCCAATCAGGGGCGGCGGCTCGTGTTGTTGCTCAATGATCAGCCGGTCGGAGCGCGGGTCATGGAGCGACCGCTGGAGGGCGGCGTTGTCTTGTTGTTTATCGAGCGACCGGACGCCGCGTTGCCGACGTTGGTCGAGCGCTTGCAGCGCACCACGGCAGAAATCCGGCAGGAGGCGGCAAAACAGCGATGAGGCGCATCGCGCAGATGATTTTTCTGGGGAGTTTACTGGCGGCGTGGCTGCACGCGCAGCGGATCGACCTCGGCTGGCCCACGCCGAACAAGGCCTTTGCGGAGGGCAAACCCATCTCGGCCTACCTGCAGCAGGCGGGTTCGGGCGATCCGGAATCGGGCGGATTCGGTGGGGTGCGCAGCGGCGGCCGGCAGTTTCACGAAGGGATCGACATCATGCCGGTGGGGCGCGACAAGCGCGGGGAGCCCACCGATACGGTGATGGCGGCGATGGACGGGGTGGTGCGGCATATCAATTCCGTCGCCGGAAACAGCAGTTACGGACGCTACATCGTCCTCGAGCATCCGGACGTCACGCCGGGAGTTTACACTTTATATGGCCATCTGGCGAAAATCGCGCCGGGTCTGAAGCGTGGCGATCAAGTCAGGCGGGGCCAGGCGCTGGGTATCATGGGACGGTCCGCCGCCGGGTATGCGATTCCCAGGGAGCGGGCGCACCTGCATTTCGAAATCGGCGTCTGGGTCGCGCGGGATTTTCAAGCGTGGTATGACTGGAAAAAATTTGGGAGCCGGAATGAGCATGGCCTTTACAATGGGATGAACCTGCTGGGCTTGGATCCACTGGACTTTTTCCGCGAATACCGGGCACGCCGGATCAATAATTTCCAAGAATATTTCTCCCGGATGGAGCCGGCCGTAAAGCTGCGCATCGCGACGCTGCGCAGGCCGGACTTCATCCAACGTTATCCTTCCTTGCTGAGCAAACCGGCGCCGCTGCTCACGGCGGGGTGGGAAATCTGGTTCAACTGGACCGGGCTGCCCTACAAATGGACGCCGTTGGCCGGCGCGGAAGTGGCCGGCATGGCGCCCAACCAAGTGCGGATCATGGAAGTCAATGCCGCGCTGGAGCGACGGGAGCGCAGCAAGAGTCTGGCGTATTCGCTGCGCGGCGCATGGGTGCCGGGCAAAGATTTGAAGATCGTCCTGCAGCAACTCTTCGGCCTGCGGGAGTAGCCGCGCTCAGCTCTGCGGTTTCAACTGCTCAAGCAGGGCTTGAAAACCGGGATGCGGTTTGAGTGCGTCCAGATCGGGGTCCTGCGACATCCAGTCGAAATCGGTGTAGCCCAGCTCTACGGCGCGAAGGAGCGAGTGGATGGCGGCGGTCTTGCGCTGCAACAGCGCCAGACTGCAGGCGAGGTTGTAATGGGCGGTGGCGTTGCGCGGCAGCAGTTTCACCAACCGGCGGTCCATCCTGAGTCCGTCGGCGATGCGGCCGTGCTTGGTGTAAAGGCCGCCGAGGATTTCGATCACTTCGCTGTAATCGGGTGCGCGGCGCAGCACCGATTCAAAAAAGCCGATTTCGTAAGCGGAATCCGTTGCTTTCGCCATGGGGCTAGACGCCGCGGCGTTGGCACGCGCCGGTTTCACGGAAAGCGTTGCAGTGCGCACTGACCTGCAGGCGCTGACTGACAGGAGTGAGGCCGAGTTTCGACGACACGCTGTTGCCATACCATTCCATGAACGGTGCGCTGATCTCGAAAATTTTGTCGCAATCCAAACAGACGACTTGGGCGACCTGCGACGTGGGGCCACCGGTGTTGGGCAGGTAGAATTTCTCGCCACTGCCAATGTCCACTTCGCGCAGGAGGCTGCTCTCCGTCATGATGGGCAGGGTGCGATAAACCGTGGCCCGCGAGACGCGGTTGTCGATCTTGCGGGCATGGTCGAGCAATTGTTCGGCGGTAAAATGCTCTTTTTGCGCCAACGCCGTCTCGAAAATGGTCAGCCGCTGCTTGGTCACGCGCTGCCCCTTGCGGGTCAGAAAATGGCGGAATTTTTCGCGGGCGGCGGTGATGCTCACGGGGAAACTGTCCGGAGCGAGGCGCGGGCTGTCAATCTGTTCGTGGTGGGCTCGGTTCGAGTTTGCCAAGGGGCGGGGGGCGCGCCGTCATCCGGACGATGATTGTTGGTGTTCACCCTCTGGCCGGCTTTGACAAGCTTCTGCACTACCGCGTGCCGGAGACCATGCAGGCCACGGTGGCGGTCGGCACGCTCGTGCGGGTGCCGGTGCTGAACACCCTGCGGCTCGGCATCGTCGGTGAAATCGGCGCACCGAAAAACTTCCCGGTGGAGCGGCTAAAATCACTGGCGCAGGTGGTTTATCCCTTTCCGGCGCTGACGCCGGACCTGCTGCAACTGGCACTTTGGATGGCGGGTTATTATGCATGTCCGCTCGACAGTATCATTGAGACGATGATTCCCGTGGCGGTGCGCAGCGGGGCGGGACTTAAGCAGGAAAAACTGCTCAGGGTGGCGCAAAAACTCACCGGAGAAGAAATCGCGGCGCTGGAGAGACGCGCGCCTCAGCAGGCGAAGCTTTACCAGTTTCTGGCGCAGCAATTCAAACCGCAGCGCAAGGGGCTGGTGCTGACGCGGCTCGATCAGACGGCGGCGGTGGCCAACGCGCTGATCAAGCGCGGGGTGCTGCGGGAAGAGGTTCAGCGCGTCGAACGCCAAGCCTACATGGACGAGCATGCCCATGGGGAACTGGTGGCGGCCCAACCGCCGCGGCTGAATGCAGAACAAGCGGCCGCGGTGGCGGCGATGAGCGAACGGCTCGCGACGGGTAAATTCGGTGTCACCCTGCTGCATGGTGTCACCGGATCGGGCAAGACGGAGGTTTACCTGCATGCGATCGACACGGCGCTGAAGACCGGCGGCGGAGTGATTTTTCTCGTGCCCGAGGTGGCGCTCACTCCGCAGACCGTGGCGCGGTTGCGCTCGCGGCTGGAGGCGATTGCGCCCGGCCACAAATGCGTCGTCTGGCACAGTCATCTGAGCGAGGGCGAACGGCTCGACGGCTGGCTGGCGCTGGCGACCGGCGAGGCGCGGGTGGTGGTCGGCGCGCGCTCGGCGGTGTTTGCGCCGGTGCATGACCTGCGGCTCATCGTGGTCGATGAAGAGCATGAGCCCGCCTACAAGCAGGATGAGACGCCGCGCTATCACGGCCGCGATGTGGCGGTTTACCGGGCGAAACTCAACCGGGCGGTGTGTCTGCTGGGGTCCGCGACGCCATCGTTGGAGAGCTTCGCCAACACCCAGGCGAAGCGCTACGAGCTGCTGGAGTTGAAGCAACGCGTGGATGCACGAAAACTCCCGCACATCGATGTCGTGGACATGCGCATTGAGGTGATGCGCCAGCGCGGGCTCACGACGCTGTCGCGCAAGCTGGCCGATGGCATGCATGACCGTTTTGAGAAAAAAGAGCAGACGATCCTTTTCATCAACCGGCGCGGTTATTCGTCCTCAATGCTCTGCACTGAATGCGGCCACGTGGAGGAATGCAGGCATTGCAGCATTGCGCTGACCTACCACCGGCAGGACGAGACGTTGCGCTGCCATCTTTGCGGGGACCAGCGGCCGGCACCGGTGGCCTGTCCGAAATGCCGTTCCCCTAAAATCCGCTGGCGCGGTCTCGGAACGCAACGGGTAGAGGAGGCGGTGCGACGCGTGCTCCCGCGCGCGCGCATCGAGCGCATGGATGCCGACACCATGGCGAAGAAAAACCGCTTCCGCGAAGTGTTGGCGCAGTTCCGGGCCGGCAAGATCGACGTGCTGGTCGGCACGCAGATGATCGGCAAGGGACTCGATTTCCCCAATGTGACGCTGGTCGGCCTGATCGATGCGGACATCTCGATGCATATTCCGGATTTTCGCGCCAACGAACGCACCTTCCAACTCTTGGTGCAGGTAGCGGGGCGGGCCGGCCGGGGGGACCGGGCGGGCGAGGTTGTCGTGCAAACCTTCACGCCCCAGTCCGAAGCGATTCAGTTTTCCCGGCACGCAGACTACGCGGGCTTTGCCGAGGCGGAACTCAAACTGCGGCGGGATTTCAGGTATCCGCCCTACCGGCATCTCATCCAGCATCGTTTCCGCGGTCCCAGTGTGGAGAAGCTGAAGTTTTTTTCGGAACAATGGAGCAAGTTGGTGGAAAAAAAACTGGGCGACCGGGTGGAGCTGCGCGGCCCCTCGGCGGCGCCCATTGAAAAAATCAAGGACGCGTATCGCTGGCAGCTCTGGCTCTTCACCGACAATGTGACGAAAGTGATCGGCGAGCTGAACCAACTGCGCACCGAATTTGCCTGGCCGGATGATATCACGCAGGTGCTCGACGTGGATCCAGTCAGCTTGTCCTGAGACGCGTCAGTTTGGAGGCACGTGCCAGAGCGTGCTGGCGATGCAGGCCTTGTGCTGGTGGATATCGGCCGGGTTAAACGCGGGCTTTTGATAGTAAACCGAAAGAATCACGCCGGGCGTCAGTTCAATCGAGGCCGGATAGCCAAGGTCATGGTTGCCGTTGTCATCGCGGAGGGTGAGAACCTCGTTTGCAGCCCAGGTGATTCCATCCCGGCTGAGTGCGGCGCGCTCACCAAATGGCACGCGCCGGTAGCCGTAGGTGCATAAGCTGCGTCCGTCGTGCAGCACCAAAAGATGCGGTGGAAATCCCAGCAGCGGAGTCCGAAAAGGTGCGGCCCAAGTGCGACCTTGGTCATCGGAATAGCTCTCCCAGAGGTGCAGATCGTCGCGCCGGTCATCGTATTGCCGGGCGGTGTAGCGGATCATGAGGAGGATGCGGCCGGAGGGCAGTTGCACCATGTGTGGTTCGCCAAAGTAATGCGTGTCCGGCGTAGGGCAGGCGACGATCGCGATCTGCCGCCAAGGGCCTTCGGGCCGGGTGGCGGCGCAGATGCCAATATTACCGCCGTTGTTGCGGTAGGCGGCGGTGAGAAGCGAGCCGTCAGTCAGTGCAAGCCCGCCATGGACGCTGTCCGGTCCGGGCGAGGGTGCGGCCCAAGTCAGGCCGTGATCGTGCGAGACAATCGTCCAGCCGCCATGGCGGTGAGCCGCCGCGCGGTAATGGGGCGAATTTACCTGCGCGACCCAGGCGGAGATGTATTCCGGTGGATAGGCCTCCGGGGGTAAGGCTGTGAAGCTCTCCGCCTTCCAGAAGGTGGACCAGACGTGCATCACGATGCGGCCATCGGGCAGGACCATGAGACCGCATTCGCGATCATCGATCGGGGTATCGTAGGCGACGACGGGCCCGGACCACGTGTCACCGTTGTCCGTGGAGCGCATGGTTACGATGGCCCCGGCGGGATACAGGTGCTCGACCGTGCGGCAAAAGGCGAGGAGGAGGTCGCCGTTGTGGGCCCGGACCAATGAAGGCCAGGCACAATAATAATCCGGCTGCTGGTAAAGGGTGCGATGGCGGATAATCGGGGCCGGGGCGGGCATAAGGGAAGGACGTTGCAGCGGAGGGAGGTGGAGTCGAGACTCGCCTTGCGCCGCGAAATCATGAGCATCCGCGCCCGTAGTTATGAAGATCTATTTCATGGGGATTTGCGGCACGGCGATGGGCAACGCGGCTTTGCTGGCGCGCGCGGCCGGGCACGACGTGCACGGCGCCGATACGGGAGTCTATCCGCCGATGAGCACCGTGCTGGCCGAGGCGGGCATCGCGCTGAATGAGGGCTACGATCCGCAACGTCTCGCCGGCTTGGCGCCGGATCTGGTGGTGATCGGCAACGCCATGTCGCGGGGCAACCCCGAGGTGGAATGGCTGCTCGAGCAACGGACGATACATTTCACTTCGTTGCCGGCTCTGCTGCACGATCAGGTCTTGAGCGGACGGCAGAATCTGGTGGTCTGCGGCACGCATGGCACACACACGACCACC
>JAGNQV010000090.1 GCA_017988885.1 Opitutaceae bacterium
TCGCGCAGCAGTGGCGTGAGATTGGTCACCCGCACCACGGAGACTCCGCCTTGGGCAAAGGTGATGAGCTGTTGGGTCAGGCTGCGCGCAGCCTGCGCAGCCTTTTCAGCCGCCTCGACCCGCCGCAGCAGCTCGGTGGTTGAATTTCCGTTCATCCGCGCCAGCTCCAGATTGAGCAAGATGGCCGTGAGCAGATTATTAAAATCATGCGCGATGCCGCCGGCCAGCACCCCGGTGGACTCGAGCTTGCCCAGGACGAGCCGGTCGGCCTCCGCCTCTTTGCTCGCCGTGAGATCGGAGTGCGTGCCGATGATGCGCTGCGGCCGGCCTTGCGCATCGCGATCCACAATCATGCCGCGATTCAGGATCCATTTCCAACTGCCGTCCTTGCAACGCAACCGATGCTCCACGGCAAACGCCGGAGTTTGGCCCGCGTAATGCGCCTCCTGGGCAGCGATCGCCTTTGCCCGGTCTTCGGGGTGAATGTGATCCATCCACTCATTCAAACCCGTGCCGATTTCGTCCTCGGTGTAGCCCAGCATTTCCTTCCAACGCCTCGTCCGCAGCACCGTATTGGTGCGCTTATCCCAATCCCAGGCGCCGTCACCGGAGCCCTCGAGGGCAAACTTCCACCGCTCCTCGCTGGCGCGGAGTGCCGCGGCCTGCCGGGCGCTGCGGGCCAGCATGTGCCGCTGCCACCAAAAAAGTGCGATCAAAGCGGCGAGGCCCAGTGACACGGGCAGATAATACGGCCGCAAATCCGCCAGCCGGATGGGATGCGGTTCCAACGGCCCGATCCATTTGGCGTAAATCCGGTCAAACGCCCCATTGTGCCGCACCACCGCCAAGGCCTCGTTGATCTTCTCCAAGCTTTCGCTGTCACCCTTGTGCACGGCAAAGTGGAATTCGTGCACGATATCCTCCACGAATTCCGTGTGCAGACCATGTTCGTCGCTGTCGGGACTGCTGCCGGGGCTGCGGATGAACAGCGCACCGTCGCACTCCCCGCGGAAAGTGGCGTCGAGCGCGTCCTGCCACGAGTCGTAGGCCCGGATGGTCGCGCCCCAGCCGCCATGCGTCAGGGCATTGGTGTAACCGATACTGCCGGACAGCGTCGCGATGATTTTCCCGGCAAAATCCGCCGTGCGCCGGAGGGGCGGCCGGTCTGCACGGAAATAAATCAGCCCATGCACGTAGGCGTGCGAGATGGAAAAATCCATGGATTTACGCCGCTCTTCCGTGATCGTCACGTTAGCCAGCGCATCGAGGCGCCCGGCCATAAACTCACTCAACACGTGGCCCCAATAGTTCGGCACGATCTCGATCTCGATCGGCCGCACCCGCGCCATTTCCTTCAGCAAATCCGCGCTGAAACCCACCGGCCGGCCGGCGGCATCAACCGAAGACAGCGGCGGCGAATTGTTTTCCACGCCGATGCGCAAGGGTTTCGCTTCTCCAACCAGCCCGGCGCCACTCCCCACCAAAAGCAAAAAGACCATTCGTCGATACATGCCCGAAAAAAAGCCGGCAGCCAAAGGACAGGGAGAATTCACGCTAAGCGCATTTGTGGGCAGGCCCGCAGCGCAAGTCCACGCACTTCTTCGCGTCCGGCATGAAAATCACCACCAGCCATTACCTTCCCTCGCGGAGCCGCCCGCTCACACCGGCATTGTCTTCCACTCCGACCGCAGCAGGCTGCCTCCATGCAACTACCCCGCCTGCTGCTGCTCGCCGCCCTCGGCTTTGCCTCTGTCCTGCACGCCCAAAATCAGCGGCCGCCCGCGCCGCCGGCCGCAGCCGCCCAGTTTGATTTCTGGCTCGGCGAATGGGATGTGACTGTGCCCAACGGCAAACTGGCCGGTGAAAGCCGCGTGGATAAAATTTCCGATGGCTGGGGTCTGCTGGAAAACTGGTCCAGCAGTAACGGCGGGCCGGGCAAGAGCCTCAACGCCTACAACGCGGCGAAAAAACAGTGGCAGCAATTCTGGGTCGGCGCCGGCGGCGTGCTCGAACTCAGCGGCGGCCTCGACGCCGCCGGCCACATGGTGCTCACCGGCGAGACCACCGGGCCCGGCGGCCACCAGACCATCGAGCGCATCACGTGGAGCCCTAATCGCGATGGCTCGGTCCGCCAGCATTGGGAGCAATCCACCGACGCCGGCGTCACGTGGACGACCGCCTTCGATGGCCTCTACCGCCGCAAATCCCCTTGAAACGCGCATGAAGGTTTCGCGGTAGGTCGAGGCGTCCCGCCGTGCCGCGGTTATTTTATCGGGGAACTTCCTAATAATCCGCATGCCGGAACGTCTTTCCTCCATGCGCTTCAAAACTTCGCTCCTGCTCACCGTCCTCACCGCCGCCTGTGCCTCGTTCGCGACCGGCCTCTGCGGCTGTCCGCTCACCTCACCCGAAAAAACCATCGCCCGGCCGCGCATGGAAGTCGTTTTCGTGCTCGATACCACCGGCTCGATGAGCGGGATGATCGCCGGCGCGAAGCAAAAAATCTGGGCCATCGCCAACAAACTCAAGTCCGCCCAGCCCACGCCGGAAATCCGTTTCGGTCTCGTCGGCTACCGCGACCGCGGCGACGCCTACATCACCCAAGTCTTCGGCCTGACCACCAATCTCGACGAGGTTTACACCCATCTTTACGCCTTCGAAGCCCAAGGCGGCGGCGACGAACCGGAATCGGTCAACGAAGCCCTGCACCGGGCCGTGCGCGATCTCCAGTGGAGCTCCGACCCGCAAGTGCTCCGCGTCGTTTTCCTCGTCGGCGACGCCCGGCCGCACATGGACTATCAGGATGACGTCAAATATCCCGAGACCTGCGCGCTCGCGAACCAGAAGGGGATTTTGATCAACACCCTGCAATGCGGCCGCCTCAGCGGCACCGAGGCGGTCTGGCGCGCGATTGCGCACCAGACCAACGGCACCTATGCCGCCATCCTGCAAGACGGCGGCTCGGTCAAAATCGCCACGCCCTACGACGAGGAAATCAGCCGGATCAACCTGCAGCTCGACACCACCATCATCCTCTACGGCTCGAAAGCCGATCAAGCCAATGCCGCGAAAAACAAATCCGTGCTCGCCAGCCTCGCACCGGAAGCGATGGCTGACCGTTCTTCTTATCTGGGCAAAACCGAACCCGGAGCGGTAATGTCCGGCGGTGGCGACCTCGTCGTCGAGGTCATGAACGGCCGCCAGCAGCTCGACTCGCTCGACGTCAAGCAACTCGACCCGAAACTGCAGGCGTTGCCCGCGGCGGCGCGCAATGAATTGATCAGCAAAAAAATCGCGGAGCGGCGCGACTTGCAGTCCGAACTCAATGAGCTCGTCGCCAAGCGCGACGCCGTCGTCACCCAAAAACTCGAGACGATGGCAGGCAAGGAAGGCAGCCTCGAACTCAACGCCTTCGAAGTGCTGGAGTCTCAGGCCAAGGACAAGGGCTATCACTTCGAGGAAAAGAAATAGCCCGCACCGAAGGATTCCGACCCGGCTCGCGTATCAGGGATGTATGCAACTCACCCGCTTCCTCCGTTCCCTCCCGTTCCTCCTTGGCGCACTGCTCGCCCTCGCCGGCAGTGTTCCCGCCGTCTCCGCCGAAACCGCACCCGCTGATCCCAACACCGTCACGATCGATTTCAAGGGCGGCCCGCTTTCCAAGCTGGTCGCTGAAATCAACACCGGCCGGGAAACGCCGATTAACATCATCAATGCAACGCCCGGTTTCGACCCGGTGGTGCCGCCTTTCGTCGTGCGCGGTCAGCCCTTCGGATCCGTCATGGGAGCAGTGAACGCACTCATCCGTGCCCAAGGCGGAGGCGGGTTCATCACCGGCTTAAGTCCCAACCTCGCCATTCTCCAGACGAACGATGATCGCAAGGAAACCGGCTTTGTCGCCTTCCAGTTGGAGATGCAACTGAACCGGCTGTCCCTCGAAGAGATCATTTCCGCGATTCAATCGGCCTATACCTTCGCCGTCCCCGAGGAGAAACCCGATGCGTTGCGCTTCAAATTCCACCCCGGCACCAAGATGCTGTTCATTTCCGGCCCGCAAAGAAACATCGATTCCATTGTCCGCCAGGTTATTCAAAGCCTGCCCTTCGGCCCGCCAATCCCGCCCACCACCCCGCCGCACCAGAAGTGAGCCCTGCCGCCCTCGTCACGTTTTCCCCTCCCATGTCCTCCTGCCTGCCAGAAGGAGCCGACCCCGCCGCGGACTTGCGCGCCCTCACCCGCGCGCTGGCCCGCGGCGATGACATTGCCTGGGCGCAGTTTCATGCAGACTATGGCCCGGCCATTTTCCGGCAGCTGCTGGCCCTCACCCGTGGCGATCACGATGTGGCCAAGGAAGCGCTGCAGCACACTTATCTCCGCGTCGCGAAACACCTCCGGCCCTGCGATGCGGAACCGATGTTCAAGGCGTGGCTGCGCACAGTGGCGCGCACGGCGCTGCTGGATTGCTGGCGCCGGCGGCGCACGTTCAAGGAACTGCTTTTCCGCAAGCAACAGGAACCGCCCGAGCTGGCCGATCCCGCCGTGGACGACCGGCTGATGACGGCACTCGACACCACTATCGCCCGGCTCGCACCAGAAGATCGCGCCCTGCTCGAGGCCAAGTATTTTTCTGGGCAGGACGTGCGCACGCTCGCCGAGAGTCTAGCCATCAGCCCAAAAGCCACCGAGTCGCGCCTCACCCGAGCGCGTGAAACCCTGCGGCGCGAACTACTGCTCGAACTCCAGCGCCATGAATAACAAGGAACGTATCCTGGCCGACACTCTTGGGGATGGCGATGGCGCGATTTTCGCCCGCGCCGCCGCGGCATATGCCCGGCGGCGCCGCACAATCCGTCAAGCAGGACTGGCCGGCGTGGCTTGTGCGCTGGTGATCGCATTTTTCTCCCTGCGTGCGCCGCCCACTGCGCAAAAAACCGTCCCGGTATCGCCGGTCAAGATACCCGCCTTTGAGATCATTTCGGATCAGGAACTGGTTGCGCAGCTCAAGGATCGGCCGGCGCTATTCCTGAAGGATCGGACCGGCATTACCGGCGTTGTATTTCTCGCGGACAATAAAGCTGCAGTTAAGCTTTAAGTGGAATTGCCGGGATTCCTGGGTTTCTTGCAGGCGAAAACCAACTGACGGCGCAGCCTTTCACCGATCTTGAAGTCGTGGCGGGGCGCTTCCCGAGGAAAACGCACTTCAACGTCCTGCCCATCGCGTTTGAAACGGGTCTCGCCTCCTTGTTCGGTGCACCGCCCGTGCGCCTTGAATATTTTGCCCGGGCGTCTTGCTCGCAGCACGGGATGGGTAATACTTCGCCGCCCGGTCCCGCGGGCGGCTTTTTCCCATGAAAATTCTCTCCCTCACCTCATCCAGATCCTTGGCCCGTTTTGTGACCGGCGCGCTGTTAATTCTTTCCGCTGGTCAGGGCGCTGAACTTAGGACCGGGAGCGCCGCGATGGGTGACTGGAGCAGCGATGCTCCCGGTGTCCGGCGCAAAATCACCGTCGCCGATCTGCCGCCACCCTACGCCACCGAATCGGCCCGCGCCTCGGCCCGTTTGGTCAACCGGCCGGCGGGCGCCTTGCCCGTGGCGCCGGCGGGATTCAAGGTATCCCTCTTCGCCGACGGATTTTCGACGCCCCGGGTGATCGTCACGGCTCCCAACGGCGATGTGTTCGTCGCCGAAAGCAGCGCCAACCGGGTGCGCGTGTTACGCGACGCGGATGGCGACGGCCGGCCCGAGACAAACGAGATTTTCGCCACCGGACTGGACCAGCCGTTCGGCATTGCGCTCTACCCGGTCGGGCTCGAGCCGAAATTTGTCTATGTCGCCAACACCGGTTCCGTGGTGCGGTTTCCCTATGCCAACGGTGCGCTTAAGGCCGGCGGGCCGGCCGAGACCATCATCGCCGATTTGTCGTCCGGCGGCCATCTCACGGGCGGCGGACATTGGACGCGGGACCTGGCGTTTTCGAACGACGGGCGGACGCTCTATGTTTCCATCGGCTCCAAGTCTAATGTCAGCGATGACGAGGTCGAACAGGTGCGCGCCCGGATTTTTCGTTTCGATCCCGATGGCAAAAATCGGGCGGTCTATGCGTCGGGCATCCGCAATCCGGTCGGCCTCGCCGTCGATCCCCGCACCGGCGCACTCTGGACCTCGGTCAACGAACGCGATGGCCTCGGGGACGATTTGCCGCCGGATTACATCACCCGGGTGCAGGCCGGGGGTTCTATGGCTGGCCGTGGTATTATCTGGGCGCACATCAGGATCCGCGCCATGCCGGCAAGCACCCGGAACTCGCGCCCACGGTGCTGGTGCCCGATGTGTTGATTCAGGCGCATTCCGCCTCGCTCGATCTGGCCTTTTATACGGGCGAAAAATTTCCCGCGCACTACCGCGGTCAGCTCTTCGCCGCCGAACATGGCTCGTGGAATCGCGCCAAGCGCACCGGCTATAAGGTCATCATGGTGCCGCTGGAGGCCGGGGCCGCCCGCGGTGAATATGAGGATTTTCTCACCGGCTTTGTCACCGCCGACGGTCAGGTCTGGGGCCGGCCCGTGGGCGTGACGACCGCACAGGATGGCGCGCTGCTCGTCACCGACGATGGTTCAAACTCGATCTGGCGCGTCGCCTACGTCGGGGACGCTGACCTCCGCTAGCCGGACAGACCAAGGGGTGAACGCAGCGTCGCGGTTTTGCGCTTCGTTGCCACCGCCACGGAACGGCTGAATTTTTGCCGCAACCACGCGGCATTGGACGCTTGACGAAAGACGGGTTTGCGGGACCCCTTGGCAACATGGCGACGCCCACCGACGAAAACTTCAAGGACTACAAACGCGCCGAGGCCAAGGCCCTCGGGATTCTCAAGGAAATGAAGGCGGCGAGCGCCCGTCCGACGGATATCGAACTGGCGCTGTTGGTGGCGGTCTTCGAGCTGCACAAAGGCACCCTGCCGGCCGAAACCGTCGCCAAGATCGTGCAAGGCCACCTCAAGACGCTGCTGCCTTTTTACGGCAGCAAGGCGCCGTGATCCCCCTAACACCCGGTTTTGGGTCTTGGCCGGCAGCGCTGCGTCCCGCGGCGGCATTTGAAAATCCTGCCCGATAAAAATGTTTCAGCCCGCACGGGCCGCCGCCGGCAGGCAGCCCGGACCGAGGGGCTCGAAACTTTTGTAAACAAGGATGAATTCCTGATGCCCGAGCATCTCGCTCTTGGTCCTTTGGCCGTTAGCCACCTGCAGCGTGAGTGCGTAGGTTTCATCGCCCACCTGGGACAGTGAACTTTCGCCGGTCAGCACCGCCCCGGCGTTGAGGTCCATGTCGTCGGCCATGAGCGCGTAAGTCTGCGGGTTGCCGCAGAGCTTGATCACCGGCGAAATGGCGGAACCGACCACGGAGCCGCGGCCGGTCGCGAAGAGAATGACATGACTGCCACAGGCGATGAGTTCGCCGATCTCGGCGTTGTCGCTGATGTTGGGGAAGCCAAAGCGCACCTCGCCGTCGGGCACGACATCGAGCAGGTAGAGCCCGCCGCGCGGTGGCACGTCACCGGGCTTGATGAGGCCGTGCAACGGCCCCGTCCCGCTCTTGGCGTAGGCGCCCATGGACTTTTCCTCCTGCGTGGTCAGCTCGCCTTCGGCGTTGCCGCTCGCAAACGAGCCGTGGCCCAGCACGTCGTAATAATGCCGCGCTTTCTCGACGGAACCGCGCACGAGCCGGCCGAGCTCGGGCGTAATGCAGCGGCGCTCCAGCGCGGGTTCGCAGCCGATGAGCTCGCCGGTTTCCTCAAAGATGCACGCCGCGCCTTCCGTCACGAGCCGGTCAAACGCCAGCCCGATCGCGGGATTGGCCGTGAGGCCGCTGGTGGCGTCGGACCCGCCGCAAACGGTGCCAATGATCAATTCGTCGAGCCGCATCGGCACGCGCGGCTGGGCGTCGAGCTGGGCGCGCGTGGCCTCCACCCATGTGCGGCCCTCAGCCAGGGTGCGGCGCGTGCCGCCTTCCTGCTGGATGACGAGCAGCTGCACCGGCCGGCCGGAAGCCTCGATGGCGCGCACGAGTTTCTGGCGCGCAAAACTTTCGCAGCCGAGCGACACCAACAGCACGGCCCCGACATTCGGGTGCGTGCAAATCGCCTCCATCATCCGGTGCGCGTAGGCGTTGGGGTAGCAGCCGGGAAAACCGATGAGATGCACGTCGTGCTCGCGCAGCGGCCAGACGATTTCGCGCGCCACATGGTGCGCGCATTCGACGAGGTAGGCCACGGCAATGACGTTGCGCACGCCCTTGCGGCCATCGGGCCGGAGGTAGCCGGTGAGTTTCATGGCGCCGACTCCGGCACGAGATCGCCCCGCGCGTGGGTGGGGAGATAATCGCTCTCGAGATTATGCGTGTGAATGTAGCCACCCGCGGGCACTGCGGCGGTCAGCGTGCCGATGGGTTCGCCGTATTTCAGAATTTTGGCGCCAGCGGGCAAGGCGGTGAGGGCGAGCTTGGCCCCGAGGCCGACGTCCTGCGCCAGCGTAAAGCATACCGGACCCGCCGCGATGACCGTGCCCGCGGTCAACGGATGCGTGGCCACGCCGACATTGTCCCGCGGGTGAATCTGTAACACCGGAGGAGCAGAAGCGGGGGCGGCCATGGGGAGATCGTGCAGCGGCCCAATCGTTCAGGCGGCGTTGTCCGGCGTAACATGGGCCGTGCGGCGGCTTTCCTGCCAGCGCTCGCGGCCGGCAAAAACCGGCACGCTGTCGGGTGAGGGAATGTCGCGCAGCAGGAGAAAATGGCGCGCAAACAGCAGGTCGCTTTCGCCCCAAGCCAGGCCGAAGGGCGGACCCGTGCGCGGGTCCGTCTTGTTGTAATAAAAATATCCGATGAAGGCCCCGCCGGTCCGGAGCAACCGGGCGACGGCATCGCGGTAGGCCGGACGCTGCTCGGGCGGGAGCGCGCAAAGAAAAGTGCGCTCGTAAACCACATCGAACGAGCCCGCGGGAAAATTGGCCTTAAAAAAATCTCCGGTGTAAATGTGCCGCGCCAAGTCGGCGCCCACGCGTTCCTGCACGCGCTGGACCGCGACCGGCGAAAGATCCACCGCCGTGACATCATAGCCTGCCGCGACGAACGCCTCGATTTCATGGCCGTGACCACAACCGGGGATGAGCACCTTGCCGCCCTTCGGGTTTCGTTTCAGGTAATCCTGCAACGTCGAGGGCACGCCGCCAAAATCCCAAGGGGTGTTCTTGGATTCATAGCGCTGGTCCCAATACTCCGCGTTGTAGGCATCACTCATGCGAACCCCATGCATGAAGCCAAGAGCCGCCCGTTGACAAGGCCTCTTCCATGAACTTACCGGATTTTGACCGACCCGGCCGCGAGGCGTCAGTGTAGATGCCGGCTCGCCTGAGGTTTCTCCTGAGCGATTGCGCGTCTCCCGGGTAGGGACGGCCGGCCAAGTCTCAAGCCGGACGACGGAACGCCCGGCTCACCTCGGACTCAGCCGGCGTAAGCCGGATCAAGGCTGAGGCGGAAGTAATCGCGGGCGTTGGCGAAGCAGATGGCCTGCACCATGCCACCGACGAGTGCGCGGTCGGCGGGAATCTCGCCGCGCTCAATCAGGCCGCCGAGGAAGTTGCAGAGCACCCGGCGGAAATACTCGTGACGGGTGTAGCTGAGGAAGCTGCGCGAGTCTGTGAGCATGCCGACGAAGCGGCTCAGCAGGCCGAGGTTGGCCAAGGCGCTCAACTGCCACTCCATCGCCTCCTTCTGATCGAGGAACCACCAGCCGGAGCCTAACTGCATCTTGCCGGCGATGGAACCGTCCTGGAAATTTCCCGCCATCGTCGCGAACGCATAGTTGTCGGCGGGGTTCAGGTTGTAGAGGATGGTGCGCGGCAGCTCGCCGGTCGAGTCGAGGGCGTCGAGGTAACGGCTGAGTGAACGCGCCTGCGGGAAATCGCCGATGCTGTCGAAACCCGTGTCGGGTCCGAGCGCCTTGAGCAGACGGGTGTTGTTGTTGCGCAGCGCGCCGAGGTGGAGCTGCTTGGTCCAGCCGGCTTTCGCGTCCCAGCGGCCGAACTCGAGCATCAGGTAGGAGCCGAACTTCGCCCAGTCAGAGGGTGAGGCCGCCCGGCCGGTGCGGGCGGCCGCGAAGATTGCGGTGGCCTCGGCATGCGTGCAGGGCTCGGCCAACGCGGTCTCCATACCGTGGTCGGACAGGCGGCCGCCGGCGGCGTGAAAGTCGTCGTGACGTTTTTTCAGTGCAGTGAGCAGATCATCGAAAGTCTTGATGGTTGTCTTCGCTTCGCCGCCGAGCTTTTCGAGCCAGATGTTGTAGGCCGCGGGGGCGTTCACGCCGAGGGCCTTGTCGGGACGGAAGGTCGGATAGACCTTCGTCTTGATCGGGAGCTGCGCGATCTTCGCGTGGTCGGCGAGTGGATCAGCCGGGTCGTCGGTCGTGCAGATGACCGCGACCTGGTTCGCGGCGAGGATGTCGTGCACGCGCATGCCGGCCAGCTTTGCATTGGCCTGCTGCCAGATGGCGTCGGCCGTCGCGGGACTGATAATTTCGTCGATGCCGAAGTAGCGCTTCAGCTCCAGATGCGACCAGTGGTAGAGCGGGTTCCCGAGGGTGTGCGGCACGGTGGCGCACCAAGCGTCGAATTTTTCCCGCGGACTAGCATCGCCGGTGCAAAACTGTTCCGGCACGCCGTTGGCCCGCATCGCGCGCCATTTATAGTGGTCACCGCCGAGCCAGATCTCGGACAGGTCGGCGAACTGATGGTTGTTGGCGATGAGCGCCTGCGGCAGGTGGCAGTGGTAGTCGTAGATCGGCTCGGCCTTGGCAAAGTGGTGATACAGATCGCGGGCGGCGTCCGTCTGCAGCAGGAAATCGTCGTGGATGAAAGAGCGGGAAGACATAAAGGCAGGGACAATGTGGAACTCAGGAAGACTGGAATCGAATCCGCGAATCCTGACCTAGGTATCTGATTCCTGATTTCCAGCTTTCCATATTAATGGT
>JAGNQV010000276.1 GCA_017988885.1 Opitutaceae bacterium
TCGCCAAGCTGGGATTTTCGAATAGCTGGAAACAAGGTCCCGTTTCGCACCTCTCATACTCCATGAAGCCACGTCATCTGCCCCTCCTCGCGTTGGCGCTCCTTGCCGGGTGCAGCACGATCGACAGCCGCATCAAGGAAAAGTCGGCCGTCTTCGCCGGCGTTGACGCTACCACGCAGGAGAAACTGCGTCAGGGCACGGTGGAAATCGGCTACACTCCCGACATGGTTTACATCGCCCTCGGCAAACCCGACGACAAACTGGAGCGGATCACCGCCGCCGGGCGCGAATTCACGTGGATTTATAGCAGTTACACTCAGGAATATGCCGGCACCGGCGTCGTCGGCCACCGCCGGACTGTCGTCTTCGATCCGCTCACCAAGTCTTATCAGGTTTTTTGGGAGCCGGTCGTGACCGACGTGTATCGCAACCGCGTGGACGACCGCATACGCGTTACTTTTAGCCAAGACCGGGTCTCGGTGATCGAACAGGCCAAAGACTAGATCGGAGTGCCGCAACGCTTCACCACTGGCACGGCGGCAAGCGCCGGCCCTACCTTTCGAAAGCGATGCACGCCTTGCTACCGGTTGGAGCAACCGCTGGCGGCCCGCATTTAACTTTGCGCTCTTGCGAACACCGTTGTGTCATAAACCTGTCCTCCCGGTTTATGACTACCCCAGCCGCCAAAATCCTTTCCCCGCGCCGCAAAACCACCCAAGCCGACACCCTCGCCGGGCTCGCGCGCGAGCAACTGGCCCATTTTCACATTGATCCGGCGTCGGCCGTCGGTGAGCCGTTGCTCCGACTGGCGGAGCGCCTGTATGCGGCGCATGGCGATCTGACCGACCTGTGGGCCGCCACCACGCGCGAGCTTGCCCGCCTGCCCCACAGCGACCGCATTGCCTTGTTTAATGCGAAGAAGTTTCTGGCGTTCCAGTTGGCGAAGCTGCTCGACACACTGCAAAACCCCACGCGCGCCGTGCATCAGTCGCTCGGCCACTCCACCGCCACCTCGCTCGCCAAAGGCCCCTATCCGACCTTCGATAATGTCGCGGCGATTTTCTCCGCCAATCCCGTTATCACCCGCACCGCGACCTATATCTTCGCCTGCACCGAGTGGATTGACGACGCCTTCCAAGGTCGCGAATTCCTGCATGAGATCTACTCGCGCTTGCTGAATCCCACCTCAATCTCGCTCGCCAATCACATTGTGGATATCGAAGCCGGCCCGCTCGCCGCCGAATACCTCGCCTGGAACTTTAATTCCGGCATGGCCGCCATCGACGGCATCCTTTCCCATCTGGTCGGCCATGAGGACGTCGTGCTCGCCTCGCGCAATGTCTACGGCGGCACCTATCAGCTGCTGCACGACTGGTTCGCCAAAAAATCCAACCTCAACGTCGGCGTGGAGTTCTTTGACGGCACGACCGCCATCGATTTTGAAAAGGCACTCACGGCGGCGCATAAAAAATATGCCGCCCGCCTCGCCGCAGGTCGCCACGTCTATGTTTATCTCGAAAGCCCCTGCAATCCCCATGGTGTTTTCCTCGATGTGCCGGCCATCTGCCGGCTCGCTCATTCCGCCGGGCTCACCGTGATGCTCGACGCCACGGTCGGCACGCCGTTCCTCATCCGGCCGCTGCAGCGCACCAATCCGGCCGAACGTCCCGATTACGTCATCCACAGCTACACCAAGGATCTTGTCGGCAATGGCAACACCACGGCCGGCGTCGTCATCGGACGCAACGCCGACATGTTTATGCCGAAAGCCGAGCCCGGCTGGGACCGCACACTGTTCTGGAATGTTTACTACGTGAAGGGTGCCTTCCTCGATGCGGACAAGGCCTTCGAGGTCCTCTCCGGCATGAAGACGCTTGAGATGCGGCTGCTCAAAAAATGCATCAACACCGCCATCGTCGCCCGCTGGCTAGCCGCGCACCCACTCGTCAATGTTAGCGGACCAGCCAACCCTGCCGACACCAACCGCGCCGTGTGTGAGCGGCTCTCGTATCTCGGCCTGCCGGCTCCGCTCTTCACCATCGATTTCGAGCGCGCCGGCCTCGACCGGATGACGTTTGAGCGTTTCTTCGACAGCCTCTCGCCCATGTTCGGCCACATGGTTTCGCTCGGGCAGAGCAACACCGTCATCCTCTGCCCCGCCCTCACTTCGCATAGCGAACTCGGCCTCGAAGCGCTCAAATCCGCCGGTATCACGCCCACCACCATCCGCATCTCGGTGGGCGACGAGGAGCCGCGTGAGCTTATCGCAGGTTTTCTCGCCACGGCGTGTCTCGCCCTTGATTCGCACGTCCCCGGATTCAGCGCGCTGTTTCCCTGCGGTGACGCTGTGGACCGGCTGTGCGACGAAACCTACGTTGATGTGCATCGCCGCCATGCGACGGCGCAACCCCGTTTCGCTGACTGAGCGTCGCTGGTGCAGGACAGTCCGCATGTCACACAGCATCCTTGCGCCGTGCAGCGGGCTCCCCCAAAACTGCCGGACCCAATGAAATCCCCTGCTGCCTCCGCCGCGCCCCGCGGTATTTGGAAAGTCATCGGCGCCGCCTCTGCCGGCACCCTGATCGAATGGTATGACTTCTATATCTTCGGGTCGCTTGCGACGATTATCTCGGCGCAGTTTTTCCCCAAGGGGCACCCGACGGCTGCATTTCTCTCCACCCTCGCCATCTTTGCGACGGGTTTTGTGGTGCGGCCCTTTGGCGCGATTGTCTTCGGGCGGCTCGGCGACCTCGTCGGCCGCAAACACACATTTCTCCTCACCCTCCTGCTGATGGGTGGAGCGACTTTTGCCATCGGTCTGCTGCCCGGCTATCAAAGCTGGGGCATCTTCGCCCCCATCTGTCTCGTGCTGTTGCGCCTCGTGCAGGGCCTCGCGCTCGGCGGCGAATACGGGGGCGCCGCCACCTACGTGGCCGAACATACGCCGGATCACCGGCGGGGCTTTTACACGAGCTTCATTC
>JAGNQV010000091.1 GCA_017988885.1 Opitutaceae bacterium
AATGGATCGACCAGGCCCAGTCGGTGAACCTCTGGATCAAGACGCCCGACTTGAAGACCCTCAGCCACATGTATCGTCAGGCGTGGCACGTCGGCCTCAAGACCACCTACTACCTCCGCAGCCTCGGTGCCTCCAACATCGAAAAGGCGACCGTCGGCGTGAAGAAGGAGATGCGCGGTGCCGTCAGCGAAGGCGCATCCGGCGGACAAAACTCCGGCGACGCCGGCGGTTCACACAGCGTCGAGCAGGTCAAGGCCGACGCCGCGACCGCCGCCGAGGCCGGCAAGCACTTCGACACCACGCCCCCGATGGCTGGGAAAAAGACCTACACCGCCGAGGAAAAGAAAACCTGCTCTATCGAGGCCATGCGGAACGGCGAGGAGTGCGAAGCCTGCCAGTAAACTAACCTGCAGTTTCTAAAACTTACGGGCCGCTGGCGACGCAAGTCGCCGCAACCTTTTTTCCAAAAGGCCCAATGTCTGCCAAACCTCGAGGCACTCTTTCATGGGATCTTTCCGAACTGGCCAAAGCACTGCACATTGACGAGGCCACTGTTCGTGAATATTTCACGGATGGCCGGCGTGTTTCTTTCCTGCTCGAACGCCGCATTGCTACCGAAGTCCTTAAAGGGAAGTTGGCTCCGAGTGAGGGTGCCGGTTTCGATCTGATCGACCCCGAAGGCCGTAAATGGGAGGTCCGCAGTATTTCACAAGGCGGGATCTATTTTTGTCCGAGCTACATGGTTGGCTCCGGTCGTCGGTTCGATGAGTCCGGTTTCCTCGCCAAACTCGATGAAATTGCCGGTTATGTGGTGTCAGATATCGAAGCCTTCCCCGATATTCCATTTTGGATTCTGCCCAAAAATATCATTGAGACTTGGTGGCGGGAAAAGCAGTTGGGCTCCACAACCAAGATTAATCGTAAAAAGGCTCTGGTTTTGCTACAGGAGTGGAAAGCATGACGGCATCCTTTACAGAGCTTGCTCTCGCTCCGTCTGACCAACGGCGCGACGCCTTGCTGGGTAAACTGGTTACTTTCCGTGAATTCGGTCAACCGACAGTCCAATCAGTGATTAAACTCGCTGACAGGCGCACCGTGCCCGTGTTTGTGAACGAGTTTTGGACCGCCAAGCAACGCGCCGCGCATCCGCTCCATGAAGTTTCCTACCGTGCCTGCTTCAAGCCCCAGCTTCCGCGTTTCTTTATCGAACATCTCACTCAGACTGGCGACTTGGTCTACGACCCATTCATGGGTCGTGGCACTACGCTCGTGGAAGGGGCCCTGCTCGGTCGCCGTGTTACTGGGTGTGATATAAACCCGCTCAGTCGGGTCTTTACCGCTCCTCGTCTGGCTCCCCCCAATCTAGAGGCAGTTGCAGAGCGACTCGACTCCATTGATTTTACTTGGGACGGCGCAATGAAGGAAGACCTGTGCGTTTTCTATCACCTCTCGACCTTGCGGCAAATAACCGCTCTTCGATCCTATCTGCTTAAGCGCATTACATCAGGCCGGGCCGACATCATTGATCATTGGATTCAAATGGTGGCGACCAATCGACTGACGGGCCACTCTCCCGGCTTCTTTTCTGTCTACACCCTGCCACCGAATCAGGCCGTTTCGATTGCCTCCCAGAAGCGCATCAACGCCAAACGCGTGCAAACACCTCCGCAACGAGACGTTCCTGCCCTGATCCTCAAGAAATCCCGCCAATTACTCGCCCTCCCACGTCCTGCGTCTTCCGGTTTCTGTCGCCCGGTTCTGTTTTCTCAATCTTGCGAGACCACTCCGCAACTCACTGATGCCTCGGTTGACCTCATAGTCACTTCGCCTCCGTTTCTCGACACTGTAGACTACGCACAGGACAACTGGCTGCGTGCATGGTTCTGCGGTTTTGACCTGACGGATGCTCCTATCTGGCACCTGCGTAACCTAGCCGATTGGACTTCTGCCATGACTCGCATATTTCGAGAGTTACACCGTGTGCTACGTCCGGATGGCTTCATTGCCTTCGAAGTCGGCGAAGTTCGTGGTGGTAAGGTGCGGCTGGAGGAGCAGGTCCTCGCCGCCGGCACCGCTGCTGGCCTTCAGCCCGTCCTCGTCCTCATTAACAGCCAGCAATTTACCAAGACCGCCAACTGTTGGGGCGTTTCAAACAACCGCAAAGGCACCAATACGAACCGGGTGGTTCTTTTTCAAAAACTCGCTTAAACAATCAGTGTTGCGGCGCTATTTCATTCCGGCGGTCGGACAGGGTCAGTTCATGAATGTTGACTGACCGGCTTTGCTTTCGTGGCCCCTTATAGCGAGATCACCTAAATTTTTGTCTAACACCGCTCGGGCGACACAGTGAAAGGATTGAAGTTTGGGCGCGATTAACTGCTATCGTGCTTCGCTCGCCGGTTACGGCGAGCCCTCATGCCATCTTTCACCTCCCGATTTCAATTTCACCGCCCCAAACTCGTCACGGCGCTGATCGAGATGTTTGGCTTCAGCCCTTGGCTGGCCGGCTTGGTGGCGTTTTTTCTACTCTCGCTCGGCGCGGGTGCCATCCTGTGGGTCGTGCTTTCTTCGCCGCCGCGGTCCATCACGATTGCGAGCGGGCCACCGGGCAGCACGTTTGAGCGCCACGCCCAGGCTTACCAAAAGGCGCTCGCCGCGCAGGGCATCACGCTGAACATCGTGCCCACCAACGGCTCGCTGGATAACTTGCTGCGACTGCAAGACCCGGCGGCACAGATCGATCTCGCCTTTGTGCAGGGTGGGCTGGTCGGGGCCAAGGAAGACCCGCCGCCCGGCCTCGTTTCGCTGGGCAGCGTCGCCTACCAGCCGCTGTGGATCTTTTACCGGGGCGAGACGCGGATTACCCGGCTCTCCGAACTGGCGGGCAAACGCATCGGCATCGGCGCGGATGGCAGCGGCGTGAAAGCGCTCGCCCGCGAAATGTTGAAGGCCAATGGCATCGCAGACGGCCCCACGACGCTCGTCGAACAGGCCACGGTGGACGGCGCCAGGGATTTTCAAGCGGGCAAACTCGACGCGATTTTTCTCATGGGCGACTCGGCCCCGATGGCCACGCTGCGCACCCTGATCCGCGCGCCCGGGATCCAGGCCTTCACTTTCACCCAAGCCGAGGCCTACGTGCGGCGGCTTTCCAGCCTCTACCTCAACAAGGTGGTGCTCCCGCAAGGCGCGCTCGATCTCGGTCAGAACATCCCGGCGCAGGACGTGACGCTGGTCGGGCCTTGCGTGGAACTGCTCGCCCGGGAAGGGCTGAACTCGGCGATCTCGGACATGGTGCTGGATATCGCGCACAAGGTCCACGGCCGGGCCGGCCTGTTCGCGAAGCGTGGTGAGTTTCCTGCGCCCTTGGTGCACGAATTTCCGCTCAGCACGGATGCGGTGCGTTTTTATAAATCGGGCAAGGGCCTGACGTATCGGCTCATTGGTTCGTTCTGGGTCGCGAACCTGATCAACCGCCTGCTCGTCGTGCTCGTGCCCCTCATCCTCGTGCTCATTCCCCTGATGCGATTGCTGCCGCTCGTTTATCGTTGGACGGTCCTGCTGCGCGTCTATCGCCACTACCGTCCGCTGGTGCGGCTTGAGCGTGAGATGGGGCCGGACCTCACGCCGGCGGCGGCCCAAAGCCTCCTCCCGCGCCTCGACGCGATCGATCAGGCGGCCAGCGCGCTCCGGCTGCCGGTTTCATTCTCGAGCCAGTTTTACGACCTGCGCTATCACGTGGCCTTTGTCCGTCGCCGCCTTCGCGCCATCGCCTTCCCGGGTGAAGTTCCGCCCAAGTCGCCCGAGCCTGTCGTTAAGAGGTGAATCCAAACCCATGAAATGCAGCGGACGGCTTAGGATACATGAGTCCGGTTACACTCAAATTCCGCAGTTCAATTTAGCCAAAGTAGGCGCAAAACACGCAAAAAAAGCCAGGCCTTCTGCGCTTTTTGTGCCTTTTGTGGCCATGGTATGAATCGCGTCATGGCTTGGCTATCTGTGTCCATCGGTGAAATCCGTGGTCACAACCGCGCTTTTTAGGTTAAGTTTTTCCGGCTGCAACCTTCGCTTGCGCAGCGGGCTTTGAGCCGCACAGTGCTCCCTTGCCATGAAAACCAAGGTCTTTGTTGACGGACAGGAGGGCACCACCGGCCTCCAGATCCACGAGCGGCTCGCTTCGCGCGCCGACGTGGAACTCATCCTCATTGACCCGGCCCTGCGCAAGGATACGGCCGCCCGCGCCGCCTGTCTCAACGCAGCCGACATCGTTTTCCTCTGCCTGCCCGATGCCGCCGCCCGGGAATCCGTCGCGCTCGTCACCAATCCCCGGACCTGCATCATCGACGCCAGCACTGCGCACCGGACCGATCCGGCCTGGGCTTACGGCCTGCCGGAACTTGGCGCGACCTATCGCGAGCAGATCCGTTCCAGCAATCGCATCGCCAACGGTGGCTGCCACGCAACCGGGTTTCTCCTGGCCGTGCGCCCGCTCGTGCTCGGCGGCCTGATCCCGGCCGACTATCCGCTCTCGTGCTTTTCCCTCACCGGCTACAGCGGTGGCGGCAAGAAGATGATCGCCGCCTACGAGACCAATCCACCGCCCGCGCTGCAGAGTCCGCGGCCCTACGCGCTCGGTCTTACCCACAAACACCTGCCCGAGATGCGCGTGCACGCTGGACTCACGCAGCCGCCCATCTTCTGTCCCGCCGTGGGCAATTTCTACAAAGGCCTTTCCGTCACCCTCCCGCTGCCGCTTGCACAAATGCCGGGCCAGCCTTCACCCGCCGCCATTCATGCCGCGCTCGCGAAGGCTTACGCCGGCCAGAAGTGCGTGCGCGTGCTGCCGCTCGGTGACGAGAGTAATCTCGACGACGGCAATTTCGACATCCAAGCCTGCAACGACACCAATCGCGCCGACGTGGCCGTCTTTGGCCGCGCGGAGCAGGCCGTGGTGATGGTGCGCCTCGACAACCTCGGCAAAGGCGCCTCCGGCTCCGCCATCCAGTCGATGAACATCCACCTCGGTCTCGACGAGACCACCGGCCTGACCGTCTGACTCTGGAGGTAAGGTGCCTTCTCTAGCCGGCTTGTCATTCTGAATGCACGGGTGGAGACACGAATTCCACGAAAGGTCACGAATGGCAGCAGCGTGGCCAAAGGTTGTTTTCACTTCTGCGTCGAGGAGCTGAGTGAAGCGAAATATTTCTACTCCCTCCTTCGTGATAATTGGTGCAATTCGTGTAACAACTTTCTGTGTAAGTTTGAGGGTGATTGGTATAACGTAATGCTTAAGATCCTCCCAACCCCATGTCCGCGCCTGTGCACTACTCGATCACCGAACTGAACCACGTGCACTCGACGTGACTGACGTCGCCGCCAGCGTGCGATTCTACCGCGACGGACTCGGATTGCCTGAATTACCGCGACCGGATTTCGGGTTTCCTGGCGCGTGGTTTCAGATCGGAACGCGGCAGGAACTGCACCTTATCGGCAACCGCGACCGGACGATAGGGGAGCGCTCGGGCCATTTTGCGCTGCTCGTGTCCGACATCAATGCTGCCGCCGATCGCCTGCGCGCCGCCGGCATCACCTTTCGCGGCCCCAAGCCACGACCCGATGGCGCTCAGCAAATCTTCACCGCCGACCCTGACGGCAACGTGATCGAACTCTGCGCCAATCTGCCCGCGTAGTGCGCCTTGATGGGTTCGCTCCGGAATTGTCGCATTGAGTCTGCGCGATAAATCCCTCTGCTGACGGCCTATCCCATGGCTTCACTCCTGACTGCGAGCGTCCCGGTCTTTTCGCCAAAAACGCGTTGGGTCTGGCATGCCGGATCGCGCGAGGCGTATCATGATTACCATCGGTTTCGGCAGGATTTTTTAGGACCGAAGGCAGGGCCTGTCTCGTTGTTGATCACGGCCGATGCCAATTACCAGGTCTGGCTTAACGGGCAGATGGTGGGACACGGTCCGGCCAAAAGTGCGGCGGGCCGTCGGTCGGTGGACGCTTACGATGTGACCGCCTTTTTGCGGCCGGGGGTGAATTCTATTGAGGTGCTCGTCCTCGGTCTGGGCATTGGCACCATGACCTATTGCCCGGGTGAAGCCGGGCTAATCTTTGAACTGACAGCGGCAGGACGCTCGCTGGCGCGGAGTGGTGGACGAACGCGCGTCCGGTCGGAAGCGGCGCGGCAGCGGCCGACGGTGCGCCGTTGGATTTTACCCGGGGTGGAGGACGTGGATGCGACGGCCAAGCCGGGGGCATGGCGCGCGGCGACGATCGTGCAATCGACGGCGCAGTTGTATCCGCGGCGCGTCTCCCTGCCAACGCGCGAGCCGGTGTATCCGCGCCGACAGGTGAGCGAGGACCGGGTGGAGCTGCCGGACTTTCAAGTGGGCTTCCGGCTCAAGCCGGCTTTGGTCTCCGCCGATGAGGCGCGCCGGCACGAGTCGTTTAACGTGCCGGCCACGCTGCGGCTCACGTTGGACTCGCTTGTCGCGCAGACCCTGCGCTTCACGCCCACGCTCGGCAACGTGAAGTGGCTGCAGCGCGGCGTGGAGCTGTTTCCGGGCGCCTCTGGCCATATCTTATGGGATGAGAAGAAAGCGCGCGCCACGGTTCGGTTGAAAAAAGGTCGCAACGAATTTACCGGCATTCACCTCCCCAACCATTTCGAGCACATTTCGCTCGCGGGGTTCGCGTCGAAAGCTCCGCTGCGCGTGGAGGCGTTGCAGGTGTTGAAAGAAGGCGCGACGGTGCCGGTGGCGGTGGCGCCGCTGATGTTTTCGAACCCTCAAGACCTCGCGCGCGGCGCGCAGCTGACACCCGCGGGCTCGGTCCGGCGCACGATCTGGGATCTCGGTGCGGTGCATAATGGCTGGATCGCCTTCGAGGCCGAGGGGCCGTCCGGCAGCGCGGTGCTCCTGTCGTTCTTCGAGGCCATGGAGGGCACGCGCATCCAGTGGCCCGACGGCTGCAACAACGCGCTGCGCGTCCAACTCGCGGGCGGCTGGCAGCGTTTCGAGAGTTTTTTCCCGTATGGGGTGCGCTACATCGCGATGCACGAGATCGGTGGCGCGGTGCGCGTGCAGGACCTGCATCTGCTCAAGGCGACGTGCAGCGCGGTGCGGCAGGGGTTTCTCCAAACCGGCGACCCGCTGCTGGACGGGATCTATGCGATCGCGGCGCAGAGCGTGGAATCCGGGACCGACGATACCCAGACGGACTGCCCGACCTTCGAGCAGGTGAACTGGAATTTCGACAACCGCCTCTGTTCGCTGGCCGACCTGCTGATTCAGGGCAACGCCGACATCACCCGCAACGCCATCGCGCTGTTTGCCGAGGAGCCGCGCCGGAAGGGCCTGGTGGATTCGCACACACCGAGCGAATGGCGGCGGCAGCCGATCCCGTTGTGGTCATTCAACTGGATCATGTGGTGCTGGGACTATTATTGGGCGACGGGTGACGTCGATTTTGTGCGGAAGATTTTCCCAGCGGTGACCGAGGGGATCGACGAGGCGCTGGGCCGGATCGGGCCGCTGGGTCTCTTTGCCTGGCCGGGCGTCTGGCATTTCTCGGAGTGGGCGAAGGGCCGCGACGATGACCACGCCATCAACACGGCCGAGCAAGCCGGCCTCGTCGCCGCCTTGGATGCGGCCGGCCGGCTGGCCAAGGCCATCGGCAGTCCGTGGGAGCGGCGGGCGGCGCGACGTGGACTCATCCGTGCGGTCAATCGACACCTCTGGAACCCGGCGCGGCGCTGCTATGCGGACAGCTTGCACGCCGATGGCACGCAGTCGTCGGTTTCCAGCCGGCTGACGAATGCGATGGTGGCTTTGCACGGCATCGGGAGCGCAACGTGGTCGCGGCGGCTGGCGCGGGATATTGCCGCCGGAAAACGCGATGGGTTGCTGCCGATTGGCAGCCCCTACGGCCTCTATCACATCTTGGAACTCTTGGACCGCCACGGCCACGTGGAGGCGATCTTCCGCGAGGTGCGCCACCGTTGGGGCGACATGGTGCGGGCGGGCGACGGCACCACGTGGGAAATGTTTGCGGAGTATGGCTACGGCGCCTGGCCGACGCGCAGCCGGTGTCATCCCTTCTCCGCTTACGTGGTGAAATATTTTGCCAAATATCTATTGGGCCTCGAAGTGCTGGCACCCGGTTATGCGAAGGTGCGCATCCGTCCTCGTCCGCCGCAGGGAATCGCTTCCTGCCATGGGGCGGTGCCGACGCCGCACGGATTATTGCAGGTGTCCTGGCAGAAAGCAGGCCGGCGCATCCGGACCAAGTTTAGCCAGCCCGGCCCGGTCAAGGTCACGGGGTCGCGCCGTCACTATTATATTTGAATCGGAACCGCTTCGCTTACGGGTCGGGCGTAGCTAAATATTTTGAACTTAGGGACTAAGAATCGGCGGGTTCGAGCGTCTCTATTCCAACACCTATGAAGCGACTCCAGCATGGTTTGTTCAGCTCCTTGTCCGCCTGCGTGCTCCTGGTTGGAGTCGTTTTGGCCAATACCGGTGAAAACGAGAAAGCTCAGGATACGCCGCTGGCGGGGGCGGCGCTTAAACAGAAAATAAGCCAGCTTTGGGCCGATACCCCGGAGTATGTTGCCCTGCTGCACGATGGTAAGCACTCCAAGGTGGCTCCGCGTTTGCTGGCGAGCGTAGCGCCCGCGATGCCGCCGGACACACCTCCGGGTCAAACCGCCACGGTGCTGGTCTCCTTGGTGATAGCCGAAAATGGCCGGGTCGAGGCGGCGCGGGTGGTGGAGTCATCTGATGCAAAGTTCGACCAAGGCGCGCTCGATGCGGTCCTGCAATGGAAGTTCAAGCCGGCCGAAGGAGAGGGCGGCCCCGTCAAATCATTCAGTGTCGTGCCAATTCAGTTTGTGTCGCCTGCACCAGAGCAAACCGCCATCGGCCTAAACGTCGGCCCTGTCACATATCGCGCGGCTTTTGGATCAGTGGTATCCTTGGATGGCTCGCCGCCGCCTAAACTTCAAGGCACACTGAACGTGGCAATCAGCCTGATCCAACAAGGCGCGGCTGACGTGAAGGCCGGCCGCACCCTGGTCACCTTGGCCAAGGACGATACCGGGACGAAATTGAAACAGCCGTCGGTTCCGGAATTTTATCGTTCTACAGTTGGCAGCATATCCGAGGAAGATTATCGGAGAGTCGCCGCTCCCTCGCTGGATGTTTCGCTCTCATTGCCTGCGCCGAACGCCGAGAAGTTGGAAACGTTGGAGGGAACGGTTGAGCTGGTGATTCCCCGCCTCGATCCCAAGGCGACGGCGCGGATTGAAGGATTGGACCTGAAAATCGGTTCGCCGCTCGCGTCGCCAGCCCTGAGTGAGGCCGGGGTCACGGTGGTGGTTTACGACAAGGCATCCTGTGACCGTTATCAGGCGGGAAAGGGCAGCAGCATCGGGGGTCCGCAGGACTACGATGTCGGTTCATTTTTCGGAAAAGGATTGGGCTCATGGATGTCAAGCGGTGCCTCATCCCAGAAAGAAATGACGGAGACGGACCTCGCCATCGGCATCAATGATCCGGAAGGGCGACTTGTTGGATTGGAATTCCAAGCCGCCGATGGCAGACCTTTGCATTACAATCACAACGGTTGGTATCATGCCCGCGATGCGACCGGCCGGCGTTTTTCCGTCTACCGGCTGGAATCGAAGCCCGCGGCGGATACGATTATGGTGTGCTGGCTGATTACGCCCAAGGCGTTGTTCAAGATCCCGCTCAAACTGGCTGACGTCCCGCTACCCAGCCGGCCCCCTGAGTAACCGGTGCACCCACGCGAAGGCTGAGGCATTGCGCAGCGGCCCTGGTTGTCCATTATTGCCGGACCGCGTTCCCCTGCGCAATCCAGCGCGGCAATCTCATATTGCCAGCGGCGGAAGCGGCTTCTATGCACTCGTGCGATGACACAAACCGCCCGCGCCACCCCGATGCGGCTCCTCGGCCAGGCGTGGAGCCAGCTCCGCGCATTCTGCGCCGTTGAGGGGGATGCGACCTATCTCTGGCCGCGCTGGATCATCCTGCGCTGCGTTGGCCTGTTGTTCATCGTTATTTTTGCCGGCATCATCGTCGAGGGCCGGGCGCTGATCGGGCCCAACGGCATCGCGCCGCTGCCGGACATCCTCGATGGCCTGCGGCAGCAGTATCCGAATTCACTGGAGGCGTTTTTCCGTGCACCGGGCCTGTTTTGGCTGAGTGCCAGTCCGGGCATGGTCTTCGCGCTACAGTGGCTCGGCATGATCTCGGCGCTGGCCCTGGTCTTTAACGTCTGGCCGCGCCTCGCGCTGTTTGGCTGTTGGCTGTGCTTCCTGTCGTTCGTTGTCCTCGGGCATTTTTTTGCGCAGACGCAACCGGACCAGTTGATGCTCGAGGTGACATTGCTCTGCCTCGCGCTGGCCCCGGCGGGCTATCTGCCGGGCTTGGGCGCAAAATCTCCCCCGCGCATCATCGCCGTGTTTGCGCTGCGCTTCATGCTGTTCCGGCTGATGTTCGAGGCCGGCCTGTCCAAGTTCACCTACGGCAGCACCGTCTGGCGTGACCTCACGGCGATGGACATCATGTATCAGACGGCGCCATTCCCCACGATCCTCGGTTACCTGTCGCACCAGCTGCCGCATTTTTTCCATGTCATCGAAATCGGGATCACCTTCGTCGCGGAAATAGTGGCGCCATTGCTGATGGTGTTTGCCGGCCGGCGCGGACGGTGGTTCGCGTTTTTGGTGTGGGCCGCCTTTCAGCTTGGCATTCAGGTGACCAACAATTTCGCCTGGCTCAACCTCGGGGCAATCGCCCTCGCGGTCATCCTCATCGACGACCAGATGCTCGCCAGCGCGGCGCGCTGGCTGCGTCTGCGCAAGGCGGCGGATTATCTCGCCGCCAAGGCCGCGGCGGTATCGGCCGCCGTCATCAAGCC
>JAGNQV010000092.1:0-1198 GCA_017988885.1 Opitutaceae bacterium
TTGGCGATCTCGAGCTTGATGCCGCGGAAACCGGGCAATGCGGCGCACCGCTCGGTCTCGGCCATGGTGGCGCGTTCGCCGAGGAGGGGGTTGAGATAGACGAAGCCGGTGAAGTAGGCGGGATATTGCCGTGCCAGCCAGGCGGTATCGTCATTGATGAGGCGGAGCTGAGCCGCATTGGGCGTCGCGCCAAAGACGAGCACATCGCCAAGTGCGATCATGTGCACAATGCCGTGCCGGCGCCCGTGGGCAATGAGGCGTGCAGCCTCGGCCGCGGTGCGGCCTTTTTTGAAGAAAACGGGATGGGTGTGGACGTCGATGATTCGCATGCGGACTGGGGTGAAGCCTATGACGCTGGTTTGGATAAAACAGAGTGACAAGACCGATTGGTGTCAGCAAGGCTCAGGGTGATTTCTATGAGCCTGACCCCACTCACCGACCATGACATCGAAACGCTGCTCTCGCAGCCAACCGCGGGTGCAACCGACGCGGTGCGGTCGCTGGACGGCGACTACATGGTGCTGGGGGTGGGCGGCAAGATGGGCACATCGCTGGCGGTGATGCTGCGGCGCGCGCTGGATGCGGCCGGCAAGCCCGCGACGAAGGTTTACGGCGTATCGCGCTTCAGCCGGCCCGAGGCGAAAACGGAGTTGGAAAAGTTCGGTATTCTGCCGGTGGCGTGCGACCTCGCGGATCCGGAGCAGGTGGCCAAGCTGCCGGAGGTGGCGAATGTGGAATATCTCGCCGGCCAAAAATTCGGCACCGACAGTGCGCCCGACGAGACTTGGATCCAAAACACCGTCGTGCCTTCGCTGGTCGCGAAAAAATTCCGCGCCTCGCGCATCGTGGTATTTTCAACGGGTTGCGTGTATCCTTTTTCGGCGACGGCCGGTGAGGGTAAAGGCGCGACCGAGGCCACGCCGGTGGCTTTTCTGGGCGAATACGCCAGCACCTGCGTGGGGCGTGAGCGCGTTTTCACCCACTACTCACGCAAGTTTGGCACACCGCAGCTGATGTATCGGCTTAACTATGCGGTTGAGCTGCGTTATGGCGTGCTGGTGGATGTCGCCACGCGCGTGCTCGCCGGTGAACCGATCGACATCACGATGGGCTGGTTTAATCTCATCTGGCAGGGCGACGCCTGTGCGCGCGCCATCCAATGCCTGCAGCACACGGCCAGTCCGCCGAAACTGCTCAA
>JAGNQV010000092.1:1298-6298 GCA_017988885.1 Opitutaceae bacterium
CGCGCGTGCTCGCCGGTGAACCGATCGACATCACGATGGGCTGGTTTAATCTCATCTGGCAGGGCGACGCCTGTGCGCGCGCCATCCAATGCCTGCAGCACACGGCCAGTCCGCCGAAACTGCTCAATGTGACGGGTGCGGAGAAACTTTCCATTCGTGCGGTCGCCGAGAAGATGGGCGCCCTGCTGGGCCGCACCCCGAAGTTCACGGGCCAGGAAGCCGCGGCGGCGTGGATTTCCGATGCCAGCGAATCAATCCGGCTTTTTGGTCCGACCACGGTCCCGCTGGACCGGATGATGCAGATGATCGCCGACTACCTGCAGGCCGGCGGCAAACTGCTGGGCAAGCCGACGCACTTCGAAACCCGCGACGGAAAATTCTAAACATGGACCTCCGCTCCCATCTGCTCACCGGCCACGTCATTCCCGCCCAGCCGCTCGCGCTGGATGCGAACCGCAAGTTTTCCGAGCGCCATCAGCGAGCCATCACGCGCTATTACGTTGCTTCGGGCATTGGCGGCCTCGCGGTCGGCGTGCATTCGACGCAGTTCGAAATCCGTGAGCCGCAGCACGGCTTGTTCAAGCCTGTGCTTGAACTGGCCGCGCGCACGATTGATGAGGAGCTCGCGAAAGCTCCGCGACCGTTCATCAAGATCGCCGGCCTCTGCGGTCAGACCGCGCAGGCGCTCAAGGAAGCAGAGACGGCGCTGGGCTATGGGTATCACGCCGGTCTGCTCAGTCTCTCAGCTTTCAAGCACGACACCGAGGATGCGATGATCGCGCACTGCCAGCGCGTTGCCGCAGCGATGCCGATCGTGGGTTTTTATTTGCAACCCGCCGCGGGCGGCCGGTTGCTCGGCTACTCATTCTGGCGGCGGTTTGCGGAGATCAAAAACGTCATCGCCATCAAAATCGCGCCGTTCAACCGCTATCAGACGATCGACGTGGTGCGCGCCGTGGCGGAGGCCGGCCGCGACGACATCGCGATCTACACCGGCAACGACGACAGCATCGTGGTGGACCTTTTCACGCCGTTCACTTTTGACGTGCGCGGGAAAAAAGTCATCCGCCGGATCATCGGTGGTCTGCTCGGGCATTGGGGCGTTTGGACCAGCGCAGCCGTGAAGTTGCTCAATGATATTAAGCAGGCGCGCACGAGCCCGCAGTTGGATGTGCAATGGCTTGATACGGCCATCGCGGTGACCGACATGAACGCGGCGTTGTTCGACGCCGCCAACAAGTTTGCCGGCTGCATTCCGGGTATTTTGGAAATCCTGCGCCGTCAAGGGCTCGTGCCGTCGATCCATTGCCTGAATCCGCATGAGGGGCTTTCGCCGGGTCAGGCGGAGGAGCTTACGCGGGTGTGCCGTGCTTATCCGCAGCTCACGGATGATGCGTTTATCGCGGCCAACCGGGACAAGTGGCTGAACTGACATGAGCGCGTTCCGCCAGTTTGCGGCTCCCCAGTCCTGCGAGGAACTCCTCGCCCAGATGGTGGCGCATCATACGGTCAATCCCTTTTTCGGCGGCGAGGCCGGCGGGGAGGCGGCGTTGATCGCGCATTTGGAAAAGCTGGCGCAGGCTTGGGGCTTGCAGACCCGGCGCTGTCCCGTGCCGGGCGGTGGGGCGAATTTGCTTATTACTTGCGAGGTGGCCGCAGGCGCGCGCTGGCTGCTGTTTGAGAGCCACCTCGATACGGTGAGCGTGGCCGGGATGACGGTGGATCCGTTTAACGTGAAGATTGAAAACGGCCGCATTTACGGCCGTGGCACCTGCGACACGAAGGGGTCGGGTGCGGCGATGTTCTGGGCGCTGCGGGAATACGCGCGTGGCGCACAACGTCGGAACAACGTGGCGATGGTATTTGCGGCGGACGAGGAGGCGCGCATGACGGGCGCGCAGGCGTTTGCCGCGGGCGAGTTGCGGGAGTTTTTACCGCAACTTGACGGTGTCATCGTGGGTGAACCCACGATGATGCAGCCGGTGACCGCATCCAACGGTGTCATTCGCTGGAAAACGACTACGCGTGGCGTGGCGGTGCATTCCTCGGTGCCCGCGAAAGGCCGCTCGGCAATTTCCGCGATGCTGAAGGTGATGGATGCGTTGGAGTCACGCTACGTGCCGACGGTAACGCGCACCCATCCGATGACCGGCCGCGCGGCGATGAGCGTGAACGTCATCCGTGGCGGCACGCAGGTGAACATCATTCCCGAGCGTTGTGAAATCGAATGCGACCGCCGCACGGTGCCCGGCGAGACGCCGGCGCTGGTGCTGGCCGAACGCGACGCGGCGCTGGCGGGACTGCCGGTGGAACACTCCGACCTCTACGTCGTGCCTGCGATGGGTGATGAGTTTTCTCAAAATCTGCTGGCGCGTTTGCAGCGGGTGCTGGCGCGCCACGGTCTCGGCGGTGCGGGACAGGGCGCGCCTTACGTGACGGATGCCAGCCATTATGCGGCGGCCGGCGCGCCCTCGCTGGTGCTGGGGCCCGGACATTTTGCGCAGGCGCACACCAAGGATGAGTGGGTCGCACGCGACCAACTGGCGTTGGCCAGCAAGGTGTATCAGGAACTGATGGCCTCGGCTTGAGTGGCGGTAACGGAAATTCCTCTGGTATGATCTTGGAAAACCACTCGACCGCTTCCGCGTCGGTCGGCCGTGGCCTTGCCGCCCTCCGTAGCAGGGATCCCGCGCCGATGGCGCAATGGTTGCGCGGGCATTTGTTCAACCACGTCATGCCGTTTTGGGAAAAGCATGCGTTTGATCCGGCGGGCGGTTTGATCACTTGTATCAGCGATACAGGTGAACCCCTGAGCCATGAGAAGTGGCTCTGGAGTCAGTGGCGTGCGGTCTGGGTTTTTGCCCGCATCTACAATACGCTGGATCGCAATCCCGTCTGGTTGCGCCGCGCAGAGGGTATCGCGGAATTTTGTCTCAAGCACGGCTGGCTCGAAGCGGAGCAGGGTTGGGCGTTGCTGCTCGCGCAGGACGGGAAGGTGTTGCGCGGCTATGAAAGTCTCTATGTCGATGGCTTTGCGATTTACGGGCTGGGCGAACTCTATCGCGCCAACGGCGCCGCAAATATCCGGCACTGGGCGATGCGCACGGCGGATGCCGTGTTGGCGAAACTGGCCCAGCCCTACGATCGACTGCCTCATTTTCCCTATCCGATACCGCCGGGCGCAAAGCCGCACGGTATTCCGATGATTTTCTCTCTCAAGCTCGCTGAGTTGGGTCTGATTCTCGGCGAGGAGAAATATTTACGCGCGGCGCGAGGGTTGTCGGAGGAAGTCTTCCGGGACTTTTACGATGCGGAGAGCGACGCCCTCGTGGAGTTTGCGTCGCAGTCGGGCGGTCGCATCGCCGATCCAGAAGGCTCGGTCGTGGTGCCGGGACACGTGATCGAGGACATGTGGTTTCAATTGCAAGTCATGGATACGGTCGGGGCCACGGAGGAGCGCCGTGCGCTGGCCCACCGGCTCATGTTGCGGCACATGGAGCTGGGTTGGGATGAGGCGGGTGGCGGCGGATTTTTACTCGCGGTGCACCGGCTCGGACGAGGTGAGGTGGCATGGAAATTTGCCGAGACCAAACTCTGGTGGCCGCACACCGAGGCGCTTTACGGCACCTTATTGAGCTGGAAGGAGACGCGCGAGCCGGCGTTTCTGGAGTGGTATGAAAAAGTCTGGCGTCTTGTTCTCGACCGTTACGTGGACTGGCAAAACGGTGAATGGCGCCAGAAGCTGAACCGCGATCTGACGCCGATGACGACGGTCGTCGCGCTGCCCGTGAAAGATCCGTTTCATCTGCCACGCAGCCTGATCCTGCAAATTGAACTCTTGGAGGGATTGGGTTTGGATAAGCGCGGCTAGGTGGTTTGTATCGCCCGCACACACGATGAAACTCGGCCTCGGACTCTACCGCCACCAGCTCAATGATGAACATTTCCGCTTCGCCGCACAGGCGGGATGCACGGAACTGGTGATTCACCTTGTCGATTATTTTAATCAGGGTGGAACCAACACGGCCAAGGATCAGCCGACCGGCGATCTGGCTGGGTGGGGCAGGGCGGGCGACCCGGCAAAACTCTGGGACGAAGCCTACCTCAAGGAAATTGTGCGGGGTGCGCAAAAGCACGGGTTGAAAATCGCCGCGATCGAGAATTTTGACCCGGCGCATTGGTCGGATGTGCTGCTCGACGGACCGCGCAAGGTGCAGCAATTGGAGGATCTGCGGACCATCATCCGGCGCGTGGGCGCCGCGGGTATTCCCTGCATTGGCTATAATTTTAGTCTGGCCGGTGTGGCGGGTCGCGTGCGCGGGCCATTCGCGCGGGGCGGGGCAGAAGCCGTGGGCATGGATGGACCGGTGGATGACCCGATTCAGTCCGGCATGGTCTGGAACATGCGGCTAGACGACAAGTTGGGGCCGGGATTCATGCCGCCCTGTTCGCCTGCGGAACTTTGGCGCCGGCTGCAGGATTTTCATGACGCGGTGCTGCCGGTCGCGGAAGCAAGCGACGTCGTGCTCGCGGCGCATCCGGATGATCCGCCGATGCCGACGATTCGTGGAACGCCGCGGCTGGTTTATCAACCGCATCTCTACCAGAAGCTGATCGACCTTTCTCCGAGCCCCGCGAACCAGCTCGAGTATTGTCTTGGTTCCCTCGCGGAGATGACCGACGACGACATTTATACCGCCACCGAGAGCTACTTGGCGCAAAACCGGATCGCCTATGTGCATTTCCGCAACGTCCGCGGCAAAGTGCCGGACTACAAGGAGACCTTCGTGGACGATGGCGACATCGACATGCTGCGCATCGTGCGCATCCTGTATCGCGGCGGTTTCAAGGGTGTGCTCATTCCTGACCACGCGCCCCAAATGGCTTGCGCCGCGCCCTGGCATGCCGGCATGGCCTTCGCGCTGGGTTACATGCGCGCCGCGATGCAAAGCGTGATGCAGGAAAAGGAATCAATTTAACATGAGCCTACCCACACCCTA
>JAGNQV010000277.1 GCA_017988885.1 Opitutaceae bacterium
TTTTTCGATCTCGGTCACGAGGCGCCGTTCGACGCGCTTCAGCAGGCCCTCAACCAACGCGGGCACTTCCTGTTTCGTGAGGCAGGTGGCCTCGAAGAAACCCGGAAAGATGAGATGCATGTAGTCCGACGCGAGCTGCTGCACCGAGTCCTGCGTGGGCAGGTTGACGCCGTCGAGGTGATTGATGCCACCGTCGCGCTCATAGGAGGCGAGCAGGGCTTGCTTGATGTCATCCAAAGTCATGGCGTGGCGGTTCGGGACCTACCTGCAAACGCACTCAGGCGGAGGCAGGCGAGTCTTAAACGCGGCATAAGCTGCACTGGTGGCCGGACCGTGCAAGTCAGGTCGCGACTTCCTGGCGGGCGCGCTCGGCCAGCGGGGTGGAGATGTAGCGCTCGCCGAAGCTGCAGGCGACGGTGACGATGTTCTTGCCGGCAAACTCGGGTCGCTTGGCGACCTGGAGGGCGGCCCAGACATTGGCGCCGGTGGAAATACCGCCGAGGATGCCGTCGAGCAGCGCGAGTTGGCGCGCGGTTTCAAGGGCGTCCTCATTGCTGACTTGGATCACCTCGTCGATGACCTTGGTGTTGCAATTCTTGGGAATGAAGCCGGCGCCGAGGCCCTGGATCTTGTGCGGACCGGGTTTGCCGCCGGAAAGCACGGCGCTGCCGGTGGGCTCGACGGCAAAGGTTTTCAAGGTGCGGCGCGACTTGATGACCTCGGAGACGCCCGTGATGGTGCCGCCGGTGCCGACGCCCGCGACGAAGGCGTCGATGTTGCCGCCGGTAGCGGTCCAGATTTCCTCGGCCGTGGTGCGGCGATGCACCTCGGGATTGGCGGGATTTTCAAACTGCTGCGGCATAAAGCCACGCGTGCCGTATTGGCCGAAGATGTCGTTGGCGCGGGCGATGGCGCCCTTCATGCCCTCGGCGCCGGGCGTGAGGACGATCTCCGCCCCGAGCATGCGCAGCAGCACACGGCGCTCGACCGACATGGTCTCGGGCATCGTGAGGATGAGCTTGTAGCCGCGGGCGGCGCAGACGAAAGCGAGGGCGATGCCGGTGTTGCCGGAAGTGGCCTCGATGACGACGGTGCCGGGCTTGATGAGGCCGTCGCGTTCGCCGGCCTCGATCATGGCGCGGCCGATACGGTCCTTCACGCTGGCGAGCGGATTGAAGAACTCGGCCTTCACGAAGATATTTGCCGGCAGGCCGGCGGCGATGCGGTTGAGCTTGATGAGCGGCGTGGCGCCCACCGTGGCAAGGATGTCGGGGAAGATTTGCGAGGACATGGAGGAAAAGAGGCGGAGCGCCGCGGTCAGATGTAATACATCTCGGTCGGGTGCTTGGTGGCGATCTGGTCGAGGGTGTAGCTTTGCGCCTTCTCATCGAGCGTGGTGCGCAGCTCTTGCCAGATCTGGTGCATGCGGCGGCCGGAACGGCCCGCGTGGTTGCCGCTGAAGCTGAGCAGCTCGCCGTCGATGGCCCGGATGATGTCGTAGAGCGAAATCTCCTCGGGTGGCCGGGCGAGGGCATAGCCGCCCTGCACGCCGCGCCGGCTGGTGATGAGCCCGGCCTCGCGGAGCTGGCCGAGGATTTGCGCGAGAAAATTGGCGGGCACGGCCTCGGCCTTGGCGAGGTGATCGATCTGGGCGAGTCCCGCCGCGCCGTGCAAGCGTGCCAGCTCCGCGAGGACGCGGCACGCATAGTCGACTTTGACGGAGATTTTCACGCGGGTCAGATCACGAAGTCGTTGTCATCGGGCCGGACGACGGCCTTGGGGGGCAGCAGCATGCCGGCGGCGACGGTGGCGTGGGTGCCTTGCTCGATGAGGATGAAGGAGCCGGTGAGCCGGTTGGTGGCATAACCGTCGAACACCAGCGGGCGCGAGGTGCGCAGGCGGATTTCGCCGAGGTCGTTGAGGGCGAGGCTGGCGGGGGCGGGCTCCGGCTCCAGCGTGGTGATGCTGAGGCGATGGACGATCTCGGTGACCACCGCCTGCACGGAATGCGTGGTGTGCTTGAGCCAGAATTTTTTTCCGGGCTGCAGGGCGCGCGGATGCATCCAGCAGACCTTGGCGTGCAGGTCGGTGCTGGCGCCGGGCAGATCCTCGAGACCGATGATCATGTTGCCGCGACTTACGTCGATGTCGTGCTCCAGCACCAGCGTGATGGATTGCGGACAAAACGCCTCGGCAACCGGGCCGTCATAGGTGTGGATGGCCTTCACCGTGGTCGTGATCCCACTGGGCAATACCATGACTTTTTGACCGGTGCGCACGATACCACCGGCGATCTGGCCGCTGAAGCCGCGGAAATCGTGGAGGTGCAAGTTGGTGGGATTATTGGGCCGGTTGACCCATTGCACGGGCAGGCGGAAACCGCTCAGGTTCCAATCACTGCCGATGTGCACGCTCTCCAAGTGCTGGAGCAGGGTGGGGCCGGGATACCAGGGCGTGTGGACCGAAGGATCGACGACGTTGTCGCCATTGAGCGCGCTGATGGGGATGAACTTGACGTCCTTGATGTCGAGGCGCGGGAGAAACTGTTCGAACTCGGCGCGGATTTCGTTGAAGCGCGCCTCGCTCCAGCCGACGAGGTCCATCTTGTTGACCGCGACCACGAGGTGCGGAATGCGCAGCAGCGAAGCGATGGCGGTGTGGCGGCGGCTTTGCTCGATGACGCCGGCGCGGGCATCAACCAGCACGATGGAGAGATTGGCCAGCGAGGCGCCCGTCACCATGTTGCGCGTGTATTGGACGTGGCCGGGGGTGTCGGCGATGATGAACTTGCGGCGCGGCGTGGCGAAGTAGCGGTAGGCGACGTCGATGGTGATGCCCTGCTCGCGCTCGGCGCGCAGACCGTCGGTGAGATTGGCGAGGTTGACCTGGCCGCCGCCGGTGATGTCGGCCGAGCGCTCGAGCGCCTCGAGCTGGTCCTCCATCA
>JAGNQV010000278.1 GCA_017988885.1 Opitutaceae bacterium
ACCAGTGCGCGGCGCACCGCCGGCTTGCTGTAGCGCGCCGCTGGCGTTCCTCCGACGTCCACCGGGGCGCTCACCGCGAGCCCGGCCAGAATTAATGCCGTGTTAAACCACCTCATCATGGGCGAAGCTTAGCTGCGTTGAGCCCGGCGTCTAGCTGGCCCGCCTATTTTTCCAACACCGTGCGCAGCACTTGGGCAAAATCTGCAATGCGATAAGGCTTCGCTACCATGCCCATGAACCCGTGCGCCCGGAAGTTCGCCAACACTGGATCGCTCGAATAACCACTCGAGACAATGGCCCGCACTTGAGGATCGATCGCTTGCATCGCCTTCATCGCTTGCAGTCCGCCCACGCCACCGGGCACCGTCAAATCCATCACCACGACATTGAAGGGCCGGCCTTCGTCACGGGCCTGCTGGAACAATCGCACGGCTTCATCCCCGTCCGCCGCCGTGACTGCATCCAGCCCCAAGCGCGTCAGCAGAATCGACGCCATTTGCCGGATGGGTTCTTCATCATCCATGAACAAGGCTCGGCCCTGCATGAGTCCGAAGGGCGATTGACTGCCCGTGCGCACCGCCGCGTGAACCGCCTGCGAGGCTGGCAGCCAGAGATGAAACGTCGTCCCGACATCCACCACAGACTCCACGGTGACCAACCCCAGATGCTTTTTCAGGATCGAATACACCGTGGCGAGGCCGAGCCCGACCCCGGCCTCCTTCGTCGTGAAATAGGGTTCAAAAATCCGCGAGAGATGTTCAGACCGGATGCCCGCCCCGCGGTCGGCAATGGAGAGTTTCAAATAATGGCCGGCCGGCAACGGTGGCCGTTCATCTGCCGCCAGTTTCTCGTGGCCGATCGCGATGCGGATGATCCCGCCACCCGGCATCGCTTGCACGGCGTTGAGCACGAGATTTTGCACCACCTGACCGATCTGGCCCTTGTCCACTTCCGCGGAGGGCAGCCCATCCGCGATGGCAAATTCACAGCGCACCGCGGCGCCGTGCAGCGCAAATTCCACCGCTTCCCGCACCAGCTCGGGCAGCGTGACCGTGGCGCGCACGGGCTCGCCGCCTTTGGCAAAAGTGAGCAGTTGCTGCGTCAGATCCCGCGCCCGCAACGTGCCAAGCTCCGCCGCCTGCAACCACCGGCTCGCCGGGCTGCCTTTGATCTGCTCATCCATTAGCGCCAGCGTCAGATTGCCCATGATGATCGCGAGGATGTTGTTGAAATCATGGGCGATGCCGCCGGCGAGAATGCCGACGGATTCCAGTTTCGAGGCCCGCTGCAATTCCAGCTCCATGCGCGACTGCTCGGTCACATCCCGCAACACGAGCACGGCCCCGAGGGTTTGTCCGGCCAAGTCGTGCAAAGGCGCACAGCGACCCTCGACGAGCCGCGGTCCGGCCTTGGGCTGCACCAACACGGTTTGCGGTGGGATTTCCATCGCTTGTCCGCCAGCCCGCGCCAACGCATCGAGCGCCGGCAGCAGCACCCCGGTCTTTTCCTGCCGCAGGGCGCAAACCTTGGTCAGCGGTTGCCCCACTGCGTCTGCCCTTGTCCAGCCCGTGATGCGGCAGGCCGAATCGTTCAGAAATTGCACCACCCCATCGTTGTCCACACTCACCACGCCCTCGGCCATCGCCCGCAAGGTCACACTCAGGCGCTCGCGCTCGGCCGTAAACGCCTGCTGCGCTGTGTAGGCCGCCGTCAGGTCCACCAGCGCCAGTTGTGCCCGACCGTCGTTAGTCGGCATCCACCGGTAGGCGTGGATGTGCCGCAGCGTGCCATCCATCGCCTTCATCGAGAATTCAGCATCATAGGTCTGACGGCCGGCCCACAGCGCGTGGATTACCTTCAGGCGAAAGCCGACGACCTCTTTGGTCATCATGCCCTGCATGCGGCTATTGGCTTCCTTGAGCGTCGTTGCACCCACCAGCCGCAAAGCCGCGGAGTTGGCCCCGGTGAGGAATAGGCCGGCAACCATGCGGTCCCTTTCCTCGGGATGCCCCGCGATGTAAGCAGTTAAATCCGTCACGCCTTGCGTCCGGATGCGCTCCAGCCACGTGATCAGCGGTCCCTCATCCAATTCCAGAATGGGGATCGGGGAGTGCTCGAACAGCATTCGGTAGCGCGCCTCGCTCCACCGCAGCTCTTCCTCGGCCAGCTTGCGCTCATTGATGTCTACGTGCGTGCCGACAATGCGCATGAGGCGTTTTTGCTCATCCGACTGTGCCCGGCCGCGTGAAAGAATCCATTTATAGGTCCCGTCTTTGCAGCGAAAACGGTGCTCCACCTGATAGTAAGATTTCTTGCCCGCCAAATGCTCCTGCATCGCCACCATGCCCAGCGGTTTATCATCCGGATGGATCCGCGACACCCAATCTTCCCGCTGGTTGGAAATCTCCTGCGGGGCGTATCCCAGCATCTCCTTGCTGCGATCCGAGTAGAACGACTCGCCCGTGAGCATGTTATTTTCCCAGATCCCCGCCGCGCTGCCCTGCACCGCCAACCGCCAGCGTTCCTCGCTCTCGCGCAAAGCGGTCTCCGCCTGTTTTCGCGCCGTGATGTCGGTGACGAATCCTTGAAAATACCGCACGGCGCCCGCCTGATCCCGGACCACGCGCACGTTTTCGGAAATCCACAGCTTGGCGCCATCGCGCCGATGAATCTCCGATTCAAAATCCTTCAGATAATCATGCCGCGCGAGCGCGGCAAAAAATTCCTGCCGGCGGTCCGGGGCCGCATACAGTTTTTCCACTGCAGCGGCGCTCTGCGCCAGCAACGCGGCCGGCGAATCAAACCCCAGCATCCGGGCGAACGCCGGGTTCGCCGTGCGCAAGCCGCCGGCCGGCAGCGTTTCATAAACTCCCTCCGCCGCGCCTTCGAAAAGTTGCCGGTAGCGCTCCTCCGAGGCATGCAGGGC
>JAGNQV010000279.1 GCA_017988885.1 Opitutaceae bacterium
TTGTGGATGGTCACGAAATAAACGAACGCATGCGGTTTGTCCTCGGGCAGGCTGTTGCCGCCATGATGGTAGCAGAGCTTGTCGAGCTGGGCGGTGAGGCCGGGAAGTTCGGTCGAACAGGTCACAAAGCACACAGAGCGGAGATTTGGCCCGCCCGCAAGCCGTGGTTCGAAACAGGTTTCGGACTTGCCGCAAATATCACGCATCCACAAAAATACTTTTTCCTATGGCAAAACTGGCTCTCCTCTCCGTCAGCGACAAAAGCGGCTTGGTCGAATTCGCCACAGTGCTCGTGCGGCAGCATGGTTACACTCTGCTCTCCACCGGTGGCACGGCCAAGATTCTCGCGGAAAAGGGCCTGCCCGTCATCGAGGTGAGCCAGCACACCGGCTTTCCCGAAATGATGGAAGGGCGAGTGAAGACGCTGCACCCCAAGATCCACGGCGGCCTGCTCTGCCGGCGCGACAAGGCCGACCATCTGGCGGCGGCGAAGAAACACAGTATCGACCTCATAGATCTCGTCGTTGTGAATCTCTATCCATTTGAGCAGACCGTGGCCAAGCCGCACGTCGAGTTCGAGGAAGCCATTGAGAACATCGATATTGGCGGTCCGTCCATGCTGCGCAGCGCCGCCAAGAATCACGAGAGCGTGACTGTTGTGTGCGACCCCGGTGATTACACCGCCGTGCTGGAGGCGATGGCCGACCCGGCCAAGCTGCACGCCTTACGCCGCAAGCTCGCGCTCAAGGTTTTTCAACGCACCGGCAGTTACGACACGGCGATTGCGGCGTATCTAGAGCAGCAGGCCGAGGGGCCGGATTTGGCGGCGCTCAGCGGCTTCCCGGAGAAACTGGCGCTCAATTACCAGAAGGCGCAAACCCTGCGTTACGGCGAAAATCCTCACCAGCAGGCAGCGCTTTACGGCACGTTCCACGAACATTTTGAGCAGCTCCAAGGCAAGGAACTTTCGTTTAATAATATTCTCGATATCACCTCAGCGACTTACCTCATCGGCGAGTTCGAGCAACCAACGGTCGCGATATTAAAACACACCAATCCGTGCGGCGTCGCCAGTGCGGACACGCTGGAGGCGGCGTGGGAACTGGCTTATGCGACCGACCGGCAGGCGCCGTTCGGCGGAATCATTATCGTCAATCAGACGCTGGGGGCTGCGCTGGCCGAGAAGATCGCGGGGATTTTCACGGAGGTCATCATCGCGCCGCGGTTCAGCGACGAGGCGCTGGCGATTTTGGCGAAGAAGAAAAATCTACGCTTGATGATCGCGAAGGGCGGTATCGGCGCGGAATCCCTGCAGGAAGTGCGCTCGGTCATTGGCGGCGTGCTGTTACAGGACCGCAACAAGACGCTCGGCAACCGCGCGGATTTCAAGGTGGTGACGAAGCGCCAGCCCACGGCCGAGGAATGGGACGCCATGCTTTTCGGTTGGAAGATCTGCAAACACGTCAAATCAAACGCCATCGTCTACGTGCGGGGCGAACAGACCCTCGGGATTGGCGCTGGCCAGATGGCGCGGGTGGACAGCTCGCGCATCGCCGTGTGGAAGGCCGGAGAGGCGAAACTGGACTTGAAGGGCTCGGTGGTCGCGAGCGAAGCTTTGTTTCCTTTTGCGGACGGCCTGATTGCCGCGGCCGAGGCGGGCGCGACCTCAGCCATTCAGCCGGGCGGTTCGGTGCGCGACGAGGAAGTCATCAAGGCCGCCGATGAGCGCGGCCTGGCGATGGTCTTCACCGGCATCCGACATTTTAAACACTGAGGCCGTAACTTTGCCTTGGCTGGCGGCGGCGGCTGGTTACCGTGGCTGTATGAAAAAACGGTATTCGCTGCTGGGACTCATTGCCTTGTCTCTGGCCCTGACCGGCTGCTACACCGTGCCCGAGACCGGTCGTAGTTCGTTTATCCTGCCGGTCGATGATGTGGGACAGGGCGCGGCGGCCTTTGCCGATATCAAGGCGAAGGAAAAAATTTCACGCGATCCCGCGGTCAACGAACGGGTGCGCCGCATCGGCCAGCGGATTGCGCAGGCGGTCGGGGACGCGCTGCCGGGGGCGGCTTGGGAATTTGTCGTTTTTGATGCACCAGACACGGTGAATGCCTTCGCACTCCCAGGCGGCAAAGTGGGGGTTTACACGGGGCTGCTGAATCTTGCCGATTCCGACGACGAGGTGGCGATTGTCATGGGCCATGAAATCGGCCACGTGACCGCCCGGCACGGAGCGGAACGCATTTCGCAAGGCATGATCGCCGCCGCCGGCGGACTGGTGTTGGACAGCGCCACCAAGGACAAAAAGAATCATGATTTAATGCTGGCGGGTTATGGCCTGCTTTCGAGCGGTGGCATGCTGGCGTTTTCTCGGTCCCATGAAAGCGAGGCGGACTACATTGGTATCCGCTACGCGGCGAAAGCCGGTTATGATCCCCGCGCCGCCGTCACCTTTTGGCAGAAGATGGCCAAACAGAGCCAAGGCAGCAATGTGCCGGTGTTCCTTTCGACGCATCCCACCAACGAGCGGCGCATCGCTGATCTGCAAAAATGGATGCCGGAAGTGCTGCCGCTCTACAATGCGGCGCGGCGCTGAGTGAGAAACTGCACTTCGGACTAGCCCTGACGTTTGGGATGAGCCATGCTGCGGCATGTTTGATCCCGTTGAGAAACTAAAGGAATACATCCGTCACCCCAGTGTGTCCGCCGATCCCGCCTTTGCGGAAGGCATGAAAGGCGCCCGCGAATTCGCCGGTGGCTTGTTGAGTAACATGGGCTTTGCGGTCGAATATGTGCCCACCGCCGGGCATCCGGTCATCGTGGCGAAACGCGAAGGCGACGCCAGTTGGCCGCATGTCATCATTTACGGGCACTATGACGTGCAACCGGCGGATCCGCTCGAACTTTGGACGACGC
>JAGNQV010000280.1 GCA_017988885.1 Opitutaceae bacterium
CCGGCGGGCGTTGGAGAAACAGGTGGCGCTGCAGGAGCTGTATTATGCGCCGGATTGGTTTTTAGGCGAAAACGAGCCGGCGCTGATTGCCCAGGCCGAGGCCGCCGGGGCCAAGCTGTTTGAACTCACGAAGGAAGCCTTTGCCAAGGTGGCGTATCGCGAGCGGCCGGACGGGTTGCTGGCGGTCGCGCCCCAATGGAAGCGCGAGCTGGATTCCCTCACCCTGCCCGCGGCACCGTTTCTACTCGTGGTCGAGGCGATCGAAAAGCCCGGCAACCTCGGCACTATTTTGCGCAGCGCCGATGCGGCAGGCTGCGATGCGGTAATTGTGTGCGACCCCGTGACGGATATTTTCAATCCGAACGTTGTGCGCGCCTCGACCGGTGTGCTGTTTGCCGTGCCGCTGGTGGTGTCAGAAAGCCCGCAGGTGCACGCATGGCTGAAGGCGAAGGGCATTCGCACCGCGGCCACGACGCCGCACACGACGAATCTTTACACGCAGACCGACCTGCGCGGTCCGCTGGCGGTCGTGATGGGCAGCGAGCAATACGGCCTGAGCGAGTTCTGGATGAAGGGGGCCGATGTGCTCGTCCGTATCCCGATGGCCGGCCAGGCCGATTCGCTTAACGTCGCGATGGCGACGATCATCACGCTGTTCGAAGCGGTGCGGCAGCGGAAAGGCTAAGGAAGCTGCGGGCCATAAGTCTCTTCATAGAATGAAATTATTATTCCTTTGGTTGGCTCTTCTGCTGCCGGCGCTTTGCTTCGGTGAGGATGTCTTACGCAAAGCGGCGGTGCTTATTCTGCCAGAGCAGTTCGAAAGCGGCAGCGGGAATGGGTATTTTATGTCTGGAATGGCAGCGCCGTGTTTCCGCATGCCGGGGATTACTACGCCGTTGCAACTTTTGACAGTGCGTGGACTGGTGAAACCAATGTGGTTTTTACGACCAACAAGCGTTGGTTTAAAGTAGTCGAGGCGGCGCCAAAGAAGAAGTGCATGTAGATAATCGGATTCTATCCGGGTGAAGCCTGCGGCCGGTGCGATGCAGAGTATTTAACCAAAGGCACCGTGGTTTAATAGTGGCTTGCGCAGAGCCATCACGTAATTACATTGTGCCCATGCTCACCAAGATCGTGCCTATTGGAAACTCGCGCGGCATTCGGATTCCCAAGGCGATGCTAGATCACTGTGGTTTTGGGGACGAAGCCGAGTTGCAGGCTAGGAATGGGGCGCTGATTTTACGGCCGGTGAATACGCCGCGGGCAGGCTGGGCCGAGGCTTTTGCCGGCATGGCGGCGGCCAAGGATGATTTTCTGGTGCAAGAAGAAGCACCTGTATCCACGCAGTTCGAGGAGGAGGAATGGGAATGGTAATCCGGCGCTTCGATGTCTGGTTGGTAAATCTCGATCCGACCGTCGGTAGCGAGATCAGGAAAACGCGTCCGGCGCTGGTTGTATCACCGGACGAAATGAACGCAGCTATTGCGACCGTGATCATTGCACCGATGACGACCAAAGGGCGCGCATATCCGACCCGAGTGCCTTGTGTTTTCCAAGGTAAGGAGGGTCAGGTGGTGACCGATCAATTGCGGACAGTGGACAAAGCGCGGCTGGTAAAGCGCCTCGGGCAACTGGACGAGAAAGCGGCGGAGGCTGTGCTCGATACTTTGGCGGAGCTGTTTGCCAAATAACAAACAGGACCCGCCTTCGTTTCGGTTCAGCGGACGGGCCGTTCGCGCTCCCAGGCTGTCAGTTTTTGACCAGCCGGTTGATCAGGCCGCGGTAGGCCGGCAAGAGCGCGGCGGCCATGGCGAGCTTCACCGCGAGATCGCCCGCGGCCAGGTGCAGCCAGCTCAAATGGGAGCCGCCAAACGCGAGGCTGAAGAAAATCGCCGTGTCCACCACTGAAGCCACGCATGAGCCCAGAAAGGGAGCCTTCCACCAGCTTTGTTGGCGCAGTTGATTGAAGATCGAAACATCCAGCAACTGCGAGACGATGAAGGCCGCGCCCGAGGCGAGCGCGATGCGCACGGGGGCCAGCAGGGCTGAACTCGTCAGGCCGATGGCAAAGCCCACCCAAGCCACCCGACGGGCCAGTTGGGGTCCGGCCACGCGGTTGCACACATCGGTCACCAAGTAGGCGACCGGGTAGGAAAACGCGCCCCAGGTCAGCCACGCGTTGAGGGGAAACTGCACCAGCACGTTGGAAAGCAGCACGATGGCCGCCATGGCCAGCGCAGGAAGAAGGAAGAGGCACGTTTTCAAGAGTGGGTATTTTTTTTCATCTGATACCAAGCGATCAGTTCCGCTGTGCCCGCGGCCATACTGATGCGCGGAGTGTAGCCGAGATCGCGGCGGGCCGCGGAGAGGTCGAACCAATGGTCCTTGGCGAGTTCGGCGGCGATGAAGCGGGTCATGGGCGGTTCACGCTGGAGGGGAAGCAGCCGCCAGAGTGTTTCACACACCGCGCCGATGGCTGAAGCGGCGCCGAGAGAAATTTTCCGGGTGACCGGCGGCTGGCCGAGGGCGGCGAGCAATTCGTTGATCCAAGCCCAGAGCACGACCGGCTCGCCGTTGGTGATGAAATAGGCCCGGCCCGCCGCCGGAGGAAAGTAACGCAATGCGTTACTTTGGCGCAGGGCGGCTTCGGCGAGGAGGTGGGCGTCCACGGCGTTTTCGACGTGGACCAGGTCCACGCGGTTTTGGCCGGAGCCGATAATGCGGAGGCGGCCTGATTGGGCGCGGGCCAGCACGCGCGGGACGAGATGCGGGTCGCCGACACCCCAGATGAGATGGGGGCGCAGGGCGATGGTGCGAAGGTCCGCACCATTGGCGGCCAGGACCTCGCGCTCGGCGATGGCCTTGGTCAGAGGATACGGACTCGGACAACGGGTCGTGAGTGGCAGCGATTCAT
>JAGNQV010000093.1 GCA_017988885.1 Opitutaceae bacterium
CAGTAGCCCTGCGTAGTTTCGATCAGGCCTTGCCCATGGTTGAAGGTAAAAATCAGCCGCACCAGATCGTGGGTATGCTCATACCAGTAGCTCGGCCCCAACCGACCACAACTGACACTCACCTTTTCGCCACGGAAATGGGGCAGGCCATACGGCTGTTGCCACGGCTCGCCCGGAAGCGAATCCCAGCCCGTAGGTTCAGGGTGATGGCGCGATAACATACCTACAAGATAGGCTGAGTTGCGGATATTTTCAATACCACGATGGAGCTCGGCCATCTGCCCCGACGGGAGGCAGTTTCATCCTCTTGAAACGACCCTCGCAATGCTGAACGACCGCTGTGAATTTGGGCAATTTCCTGAACTGGTGGGGTTCGACAAAATACTTGTCCTCCGCGGTCCACGAAGAGGTGCGCCGCCCACCGGAGTAGCCGACCGTACGTCTTCTCCCTTCGTGTTTGCCGAGCGTATCGGCGGCGATCTTCGCCGAGTCTTCGTCCGCCGCGCAAAAGGTGATCCGGTTCGCGAGGTTCGCGATCAATACTTTGGTCTTTTGCTCGTCGCCCAGAGGGGGGATGAGCGAAGTGTAAGATTGGGTCGCCGCCACGACCGTGGCGCGAGCCTCGCGAATCACGTCCACCACGTTGTGGTCACTCATCCCTTCACTACTGGCGGTGACAATTCGCTGCGCTTCGTCGGCCCAAAAGATGATCAGGTTATCGCCAGCGCGCTGTCGTTCGGATTTGTCGAAACGGCACTGGGCATGGGAATAGAAGGAGAGCTTCAGGAGCGTGTTGATGTAGCGGCGTTCGACCTGATAGCGCTGCGGAATTGAAACGCAAATGACCTTGCCGCGGTCGATGTCACTGAAGGCGAAGCTCGACTTCTCGGGACAGAAAACGGCGGCAATGTCGGGGTCGGTGAAATACTTGAGGTAGTTCGCAATGGTCGTCTTCACCCCGCCCAGCTGCTCGGCCGGCTGGGCGAGCAGATTGCTTTTGAAGTGATCCGTCAGCGACTGCGCCTCCCGCGTGGCTTTCTTTGCCACGAGCTCCATCACCTCGCGCAGCAGCGTTTCGGACGAAAGAAATTCATACGTGTTCGCGAGGGTCACCGGAAACTCGGCGCACCGGAGCGCCTTGAAGGCGAATTCGATCTGAATCTGCGCCTGCGTTCTGAAAAAGCTCTGTTCCGAACGCTGGCCGAGCGACGACGCCACGTCGCAGACGATCGTCGCTTTGGCGGAATCGGGCAGGCAGGAATCGTCGAGAAAGTTGAAGGTATGGGCCGGCTTCCAGCCGGGTCCTGCGCCCTCGGGCCGGACTTGCAGCAGAATCAGATCCTTCTCCCGTCCGAGATGACGAAACATCGACGACAGCGTTTCCCAGTAAAGCCCCTTGTCGTCCGCACACACGCCACCCCAGGTCGGGCAGTTCTTGGACACCTGCCAAAGCATCCGGTTGATCGCCGCGGTCGTTTTCCCTGTTCCGGGCCGACCCGTGATCAGCCAGCCCCGACAGAAGTCGTCCATGTTCCATTTGAGTCCGCCGATTTCGAGGATGATCGGCGGGCCACGCCATCGCCCAGGCAGCACGCGAACCAACGGCCACAAACACAGCAGGCCGAGCCCCCAGAGCGGCGCAGACCCGGCTTGGGGATCGAACAACCAGAGCACCGCCAAGGCACCCGCACACGCTGCGACTACGCAAAGATGCTTTATCAATTCCATTGATAGAAATCATACCCGATTCGACGGCGCCCGTCGTTGGACGAAACCGGCTTTTTTCAGCCTGAAGACGCGATCCCTGTAGGAGGAGGCGGCGCCATTGACCTGACCGATAGGTTCACGATGAAGGGCTCGGCCTTGGCGCGCGGTTCGTATTTCGCCGGACGTCTACCGAGCGATTTGATGCGGAATCCGACGATTTCCGTCAGGAGTGAAACAAGGCCGATTCCATGCAATTCGATCTGATGGTTCAGACCGGACGCGCGTCTGAGATTCCACGGGATTGGTGTGAGCGTTTCCCAATAGAGCCCCCTGTTATCGACGCAGAACCCACATCAGGCAGGACAGTTTTTCGAGACCTGCCATAGCACAGTGTTGATCGCGGCCACGGTTTTACCTGTGCCGACCTGCCCGGTGATGAGCCAGCCACGGTAAAAGATGAACATATCCCAAGAGAAGACGCCCGGCCGAACATTGGCCGGCGGTTGCGTGCGCTTCGCCATCGCGCGGCGAAGCCGCCAGAGGGACCTCAATCCAAGGGCACAGCCTACCGGTCGGGGGATTCCCGCGCGGGTCCAGAATGCCAAGGCAGCAAAGGCACTGCCCACGGAGAGAAGAAGATTGCCAGCATGGCGACGAAGGGGGCCTACCGATGGCGAACCGACCCTCAACCATCACGCCCGTAACCACCGCGCATTTTCTTGGACATTCACGGCCTTTTCAGGATATTTGCCCGCAGCGAGCCATTGCTAGAAATATTGCGATTTCAGACCCGACGCTCGTGGAGCAATATGCCCGTCCAGTAAAGACGGATTCAAGCTGCTTTAGGCGATGAAGCCGCAGCCAGCAGCAATGCCGCAAAGCGGCCGTTACGTGCCCGCAGTTCTTCAAACGCTCCATCCTCGATGATTCTACCGCGCTCAAAGACGAGAATGCGGTCAGCTTGGCGCAACGTCCCAAGGCGGTGGGCGATCATGAGGATCGTGGCCCGCCCGCGCAACGCGGCGAGCGAAGTGAGTACAGTCAGTTCGCTTTGATAATCGAGTGCCGAAGTTCCTTCATCCACGATTAGGATTGGACGCGGTTCGAGCAGCATTCGCGCGAGCGCAATGCGCTGTCGCTGGCCGCCCGATAGGTTTGCGCCGCGTTCATGCACTGGGTGATTCAGCCCTTTTGGCATCTCCCGCAGATCGACCTCCAAGCCCACGGCCCGCACGGCGGCGGCAAGACGGGTTTCGTCCACCGGACCAAGCCCGTAACAGAGGTTTTCCCGCAAGGTGCCGCTAAAGAGGAAAGGCGTCTGCCCTACCACGGCGATGTTCTCGCGCAGCTCCCGGCGGGAAAAGGATGCGATCGGGCGACCGGCTAGCCAGACATCACCGTCGGCGGGATGCACCAATCGCAGCAGGCTTTTTAGAAAGGTGCTTTTGCCGCAACCCGCGAGGCCAGCGATGCCCACGATCTGACCTGCAGGAATGTGGATATCAACTCCGTCAACCGCAAAGCGAACCGCGCAGTTCCCGGCGTAGCCCAACTTCAAATTGCGTGCGTCAATGGCCATAGGGCCGACCGGACTGGACCCGATGGATGGCGGCGCAACCATGAAGGAGCGGTCAAGCGGCTTTGCCAGCAACTCGCGCAGGTCGTCCACCGCTATCGACGCTTCAGACGCCTCATCGATCACGCGATGCACTTCGCGGACGGGCCCGAGCACGCTGTTAAATAGCATCACTTGGGTGATAATTTCTCCGATAGGCAACCGACCGTGGGCGGCCAACCAGGTCGAAAGCGCGGCGACGGCCACAAAATAAGTGCTTTCAGCCATCGTCTTCAGGAAATCAAACCCGGCCATAGCTGTATGGTGGCGCATTTCCTGAGCGCGCAGCGCATCGGCCTCGCGAGCGATTCTACCCTCCTCTTCGTCTTGCGTGTCGGCGCAGCGAATATACTCTAGGCCCGCGACCTGTTCGACGAAAGTCCCTTCCATCTGCTCCTTCGTCCGCAGCAATGTTACCCGGATTCCGCGTTGAGATGATGCCTGCCACCAAACGATCCCTAGCAAGACCGGCACGGCGCTCGCGATCAGGATGCCGATCTCGCGATTCCGGGAGAACGCCACCCACACGGCAAATCCTGCTGTCAGGAATGACGGCAGAAAATCCATAAAACCAAGGCGCAGCAAACGGACGAAGCCGTCCACCGACCGCTTGACCCGTCCTTGGATCGATCCCAGTCGCTGGGCGCTAAACTCCGCAAGGTCGAGGCGGAGCAGATGCCCAACGACTGCTGTCATGATATCCCGCTCCGCGGTGGTGGCCACACGGTGGACCGTCACCCTGCGGGCGACGTTGGCGAGTTCGCGCAGCAGGAAGCAGCCACCGAGAACCAGTAGTCCCCCGGTCGCTTCGCGTATTCCCCAACTGGTCGTGGCTGTTCCGGCATTTTCCATGCTGGAGGCAAGATCACCCAGGATCACGGGGATGCGGGCGTTGAGCCACGCGGCCAAGGCCATCAACAAGCCGGCGAGAAAGAGTTGATTCCGGGAAGCGGATGCGAGTCTGGCCCAGACAAAGGCAAGGCCGGCTTGAATCTGTGCAATGCGTTTCTTCACAATGCCTCCTTGGGAAAGAACATAGAGAGCACAACCGTGTAATACCCAACCATCAGGAGGCTGAAGCCCAAGCCGAACCAGAGATAACTGGCAAAGGTGACCTGGCCGTTGGGGTAACGCGCCGTCTGGCGGAGCAGGATAATGCCAGCGCTGGCCGCGGTGATCAAAGAACTGCTGCCGGCACAAATCCCTGAGCCAAGCGCCCAGGCCGCCCGATGACTCGGGTCGATCCCGTGCACCATGGCCGCAACCGCGTTAGCCCAACTTGCAGCCTCGGTGAAGAGCGTGCCGACGTAACTAATGCCGATGATAGCCCAGACCGGGGCGCCAGAGGATTGGAGCCATCCCTGCAGAAATGCACTGATGCCGAGTTCTGCGCTGCCCAGCACCGTCGCTAGGACAAAGACACTGGCAAGCGTGACCAAAGTCTCGAAGCCGAGCACATCAAATGGATGGTGACCGCGGCCGGCATAGCGCAAGTTTGCCATGCAAAGGAACAGCATACCGGCCGCCACGAAGACGAACTCATGATGTGGAAACCAGATGGCCGGTACGATGATGACCAGCAGGCCCGCGATGGCTGAGGCCGCGAGTTTTTTGTTGATGGAAAGATCGCGCCGGGCCTTGACGAAGCCCTGTTCCACCACGCTGATCTCCGCCGGCTCCAACTTCGGTGCAGCCGAGAGTAGAGCGACGACGGCAACCAGCAGGATCACGCAGCCCAGATTGATCGCCATGATGGGGAAGAAGTCAGCATGGGTCAGGTCCCAGACCCGGGCCTCAATCAAGTTTGGTGTGTCGCCAAAGCGACTGCTGAATCCTCCGAGATTACTAGCCACCAAGGTGCCGCAGAGGACGGGCACCGGCCGCACGTTGAACTGGACGCAAACGATATAGGTGACCTCGGCCATGACGAGAATCGAAGTCGTATTGTGTGCGACTGCTGCCAGCGCCCAAGTGGCCACCAAACAAATTGCCGGCACGCCTACGCGCAGCGGAATCGAATAGTGCAGCGCAGCCCGCGCGGCCCACTGTCCAGCAAGCAGACCCACCGACTTCAGGGCTTCGGACTCCCGTAGTTGGTGGGCAGCCATTGCCACGGCGGTAAACAACAGTGCGATCCGCCCGAATTCGGCAAAGGCCGCCTCAATGGCGTGAGGTGCGCCGACCGGCCCAGCAATCAGGAGGGCCACCAGCGCCAGCACTGGCATGCCAAGTTCCGGCCCGATGCTCCGCCGGGCCATTGCAAAGAAGACTGTCAGCACACTGACGATAAGAAGTATAGCTTCAAAGGTCATGAGCGTGGTGGGTTAAATTTCAGCCACGGTCCAACCGTCGGCGATTCGCGCGAATTCCAACTCAGGATGCCGGTGCGGCATCAGGTGGACCATCAAGTGTGGGCGGATACCGCCATCCTCGAGGAGTTCCAGGAAGTCGGCCACTGCGGCACGGGTGCCCAGTGTGCCATCATCCAAAAGGCATCCCTCCAGACCAATCACGGAGATCGCACGGAACTGCTCCCGGACCTCCCGCGGTTTGGTCGGGAGCGGCAGGGCCCGCCGGGAAAGATCGTGCGGCGGTGGCGAATGTCCCAGCGGGTTGAAAAACATTTCGGCCGGAACAAGCTCTTCCAACCATGCGAGGAGGTGCGGCGGAAGCGGCAAGATCACCGCCGGGTTGGCGGCATTCTGGTCACACGCCGCAACCAAAGCCGCCAAGCGCGTGATGTAGTAGTCAGTCTTGAGCAGAGCTAGACGGAAGATGATTGCCTGGGGAGACATCTCCGGCGGGATGGAAGCGAGAATTTTTTCCAGCAACGACAGATCGGCTTTCGCCCTGCGAGCGATCATATCGACCAGCTTCTCGCGACTGCTTGGAGGAGTCTCCAAGAGTCCCATGACGGTTGGTCCAACGATATCCGGTGAAAAAATGCCTGCGCGGTGATGGTGGCGCGGACCGTGATGAGGACCGTGATGGTGGTCGGAAGGACCACGGTGGTGGGGGTGATGATCATGGGGGGGCATTGGCGTTTGGGTTGCACCGGTGGTCTCCATGTGGCTGTTCGTCTAGGCCTTAGGAGATCAATCGGCTGGTTGTTGCATCATTGGTGCTTTGTGCATCTATTTCGTATGCAAATAGCATCTTTCAGAATGACGCTCACCCGTCAACCCGTGATTGATGTTTTTTGCATCAAAGATATTGTTTTGTGCCTACAAATGGGCATGCTGCTGCTCGTGCATTCATTTCACCGCCGGGTCTCCGCCTTTGGCCGACCGATTACGACTAACCGTTTCTAAGCTTAATGGGCCGCCCAGGATCACCCAACCCCGTCGCCGTTGCCTTCGGCCAAGCCCTCCGCCTCGTCAGGGCGAAACAAGGAAAAAAAACCTCCGAGATTTCGAGCGCGGCGGACATCGCCGACTCGTTTTATCGGTTAATTGAAAGCGGCCGGAATCATCCGTCCATTAGCAAGGCAGTGCCGCTTCACTTAGCATTCAATCGCGAAATCAGCTACGAAGCCTTGATTTTCCTGATCAGCACCATCGCGGGTTCCGAGGCAGAAGGAACCTTCAAACGAGGCGAGCAATTGCAGACCAATGTTGGGTGGATTCGAGCAGCCTTACCCGAAAATCACAAGTTCAGGACTCTCCTTACCAAATTCCTCAGTCCGCTAAAGGATCTTGGCGTGGCGACCGGACGGCAGTCGACGGCGGACGTAGAAAGTAGCATTTTTGAAAACAGCGGTCGAAAAGGTTTCAATATCCGAAAGGTTGTTACGTTGGCTCGCCTCGACGAGGAAGTTTTCAAGCTGCTCACCCTTTATCCCGAATACGGCACACAGATTTCGGAATCTGCACGCTCCTATTCTAGGAATTTCTTCGCCAAAATCCCGTCAGTCTATAAATGGATGCTTGATCGCTTTCGGGATGGCTTGACGGATATTCCGCGCGTTTTCACTCCCGAAGGATCGTGGGACTGGGAAGCCAAAAACAAGAAACACTTCGAGGAACTCGTGGCCGTATGTTACAGTCGTCAACTCGTCGGCATAAAAAACCTCACGCGATACAATTTCGACTACCTCTGGAATCCTCAGTTCAGAAAGGCGACATTTCTCCTGCTGGACGAGCCACAGTATCCTCCCGCATCAATTCTGGCCAACTTCTGGACCACGCTCAAACTAGCACTCACGGGAAAGGAAAATCCGGAGGCGAAGGAGTTGCTCCAGAAATGCGATCCCTCGATTGAAGCCAAAACGGTTTTCGTAAACACAAAGTCTTCCGACGAGAGACGCGAACTGGATGAACTCCTTAAGTCACTCGCCGGTGAGGCAGCGGCAATGAACGCCATGTGGTTTTTCAAAACCAATGACATGGCTGTGATCGGGGCCGCCTCGTATATCGAGGACAAGGAGATGATCGCAACACGCATTAGATTTCTGACTTTTGAAGAATGCGAACGCGCCCTGTCGGCTATCGAGAAGATTCTTTGGAAAGCCTGAGAATCGCATGCACCGTCCAAAGGTTAGCATCTTGCGCATTCACCCTCCTGCACTCCGATTGGAGCATCTCACTGAACGTGGCGCCTTCCTGGGTATCAGTATAGCAAACCCGGCGATCAGCGCACCTTCGCTTGAAGCCTTGTTAGACTGGGCCGATGGCCGCTTTCGGGTGCTAAACATCCTCGTGGGAGACTATATCGAGCGGCACAATTACCTCTGGGAAAAATCCGATGACCCACCGGGTGCCATCGCACTGGCCATGGCGAAGGCCGCTCCAGTGCAGACCACAATCGCAGATGTTCTACGCCGACGACCCGGTAGCGCTATAAAGGTGATCGATTCGCGCGACCTCATCCTCGATTCGCGCTTCGGCGCCATCTATGCTCAAGCGGCAAGTCATTTTGAGCAAACTCCTGAGTTCCGGGAAACCGTGCTGGACGACATCGAACGCTATATCTCGCGACGCCGAAAGCATGGCCAATCTCGCCTGCCGTATGAACGACTTATCCGCCATTCGGTGGACTATGTCCTAGAGGAAATCGCGATGTTCTCAATGCTCGTTGAAAGTGGACTATCGGTGCAGCTCTATCCAGGGCGGCATCTTCGAGTTTTGACCGACTTGGCCAGCGGCCAACTGCCTTCACCCGTGCCCGGCCTAAACAATCTTGTCTGCGTGGATCTTTCCGTCACTTGAACCCCATCCCAACATGGCAACCACAAGTTATCTCGCACTTGCACTGACTGCGGTCGGTTTTCTGGCCCTCGGCCTCTATTTCTTTGTTCGGATCAAGGGCCTCGCAGACTTCCTCCCTATCGCACGCACGGGTCGGGCTCGGGTTAGGTCGAGTGGGGCCTTTTCAGCCAGCACAGTTGCAACCTCGATTTCACTGGCGACCCTCATCACCGCCTACTTCAGCCTCGCGAGCTATTTTGGGTTGTGGCTGGTCTGGACCGCCGTCACGGCCGCTGCGGGGATGTATCTGGTCTATTTGTTTTCCGATCGCATAGCTCGGAAGCTGCAAAACTATACGTATGTGCCAAGCATCCACGAGTTTCTTGCCCACGAATATTCCGCTCCGGCACTTCGACCGGTAGCGGCGTTGCTGACAGTAATCGGACTCCTCCTCTTGCTGGCGACTGAGTTGTTGGTCGGCAGCAATTTCCTGGCGTTGATCATTCCGGGGGCGCCTCGAGTGCTGCTCGTCGCCGGCTTGTCTCTAGTGCCATTGATCTATGTGATCCTCGGCGGTTTCGAGACTGTCATCATCTCTGACCGTATCCAAATGGTCTTCATTTGGATCATGATTCCATCGTTTCTGGCCGCCCTCGGATTGTCGCAGGATATTTCACTCAAGGATCTAGCCGCGGCCGCGGTGTTGAAACCCGTCGACGGTGGATTGATATGGTTCCTGATTGGCATCCTGCTCATGAACGTCCCGACCCATCTCAGCAGCATCACGGTATGGCAGCGAATCTCAGCCAGCTCTGACAAAGGTGTGCTGCAGCGTGGCCTTCTACACAGCTCTATTGGGATTTTTCTTAGCTGGACGCTCTTGGTGGTTATCGCTTGGGCAGCTGCTAAAACCGCACCGGGTGCCGCAGGTGCGGAGATCCTCAGCGAATTGTTGCAACGTGCCGCTGCTGGCCCGCTGGGCATGGCGCTCGTGTTCATAATTATTGTGGGACTCTACAGTGCGCTCCTCTCGACGGCATCGACGTTTCTGATCGCCGTGGGGCATACCTTCACCACGGATGTTTTCGGGTGGGAACGCCACGGAACAGCTACGTCCGGCTCGGCGCAAAACAAGCTTGGTTGGTCCCGAGCAATGATCCTAGTAGCGACGTTGGGAGCCTGCGGCATAGTCGAAGTGTTCAATCGAGTTGGTTACAAGATTGAGGATATCATCTTCTCGATTTATGGTGGAGCTCTCGCGTTGTTTCCTCCAATGACGCTGGCGCTGCTCAAACCGACCGCCAATCTGGCCCGCCTGGCGCCCTACGCACTTTTATCCGTCGTGATTGGATTCAGCGCTGGTTGGGTGGTCGCTATCTATGGCCAAGCCCATGCCTTGCAAAATCTAATTTTTGTGTCCCCGGCTATAGGCATGGTGGCATCGTTCCTTGTCTTGCTGGTTGGCATCTTCCAGCACCGCAAATCTTTTGCCGAGCAAGTAGCTTGATGCAAAGGACAGAAATTTCACGGCCACATAGGAGCATTGATCTATAATTTTGCACCAGAGAACAGAATCATAAAAGCGCCAAACTAGATTTCCCCAGATGTCTGGCGGCTTTGGGTCAAAACAATTGATCTTTACCGATAGCTAGTAGGGCAAGCAGGTCACTTCGGCCTAAGACCTGAAGGTCGTTGGTTCAAATTGGGCCCGTTCACTTTCCGGACGTTTCCGGACGGAAGTCGGGCAAATCCGAAGCGGAACGCACAGAGACGCGGCTGATGAACGGTTCGTCGTTACCCGCCAGCGAACGGAACTTGGCTGGCATGTCGCGGAGGCAATCGAGATGAAGACTCGCAATCTCGGGCAGGAGCAGCGCGAGGCGCTCTCCATTCAGCACGACTTCATGATTGGCGAATGAGAGCAACAGTTGTTCGCCTTCGCCGGTGCCCCGATGACACGCGGCAGCAAAGCCAGACCACGGGAGCACCCATTTCTCCCCGTTCCATGAATGAATTTGCAACGAACGGACTTGGGCGTCCGCCGAATCGCTCGACCGACTGGACGGCTGCTCTGCGGACCGGCGCTGTTGGAGTGTTTCTTGAAGTGTGCTCATAAAGCGATTTTGGCCCGGTTGGCGTTACGGATAGGGCTCCGCATGACGGACTCGTTCAGCCTCTCGCGTTCCGCCACAACCATCGCACGGCGCGTCCAATCCGCGAGGCGTTCACGC
>JAGNQV010000094.1 GCA_017988885.1 Opitutaceae bacterium
TGACGTAATTGTGTCCCTTGTGATCCAGCCACAGATACAACGTCGTGGCCGCCCCCACATAGCCCAGCATCGCGAGGCACAGCCCGAGGACCAGCAAGCCGCGCACACTGATGACCAGCCCGGAATCCCGGTAGCCCTTGGCATGCTCATAGAAGCCAAAGAGCCCGAAATGCCAGCGCGCTTGAATGACCTTGGTCGCGCCCCAGATGAATTTGATCCGCAGTTGGCCGTAATTTATCACGGCAGCCCTCAGACCTTCGCGCCGACCACGGCTTCGGCGATATTCTGCGCCGGGGCCTCGGGTTCGCCGCGTTCATGATTGAACCGCATTGAGACGGTCTTGGACACGCCGCGCTCCTCCATCGTCACGCCATAGATCGCCTGCGCCGCGGAGACCGTGCGCTTGTTGTGCGTGATGATGATGAACTGCGACTCTCCGACGAATTTTTTCAACAAGTCCGTGAAACGGCCGATGTTGGACTCGTCCAGCGGGGCGTCCAACTCGTCCAGCAAGCAGAACGGCGACGGCTTCACCATATAGAGCGCAAAGAGCAGCGCGACTGCGGTGAGCGTTTTTTGGCCACCCGACAGCAACGTGATGCTCTTTAACTTCGTGCCTGGCGGCTGCGCGACAATTTCAATGCCGCTCTCCAGAATGTCCTCCGCCGCGATCAATTCCAGCTCCGCCCGTCCGCCGCCAAACAGGGTTTGGAAGGTGTAGGCGAAGTTCTTTTTGATCTGATCGAAGGTCACCTGGAACTGCTGCATCGAGGTCTGGTTGATCTCATCGATGGCCTTGATGAGTTCCGCCTTTGCATTCGTCAGGTCACTGCACTGGGCATTGAGGAAATCATGCCGCTGCTTGAGTTCGGCGTATTCCTCGATCGCCACGAGGTTGACCGCGCCCATGTTGTTCAAACGCGAACGCAACGCATCCACCTCGGCCTTGACCGCCGGCCAGTCGGTCTGGTCCAACGCCGCCAAGTCCGCCTCGCTGGGCTCGCCCCGCGGTTCTTTTTTCTTCCGCCGGCGCGGCTTCGCTTCGGCGTCTGGCTCCGCGGCTGCGGGCACCGCCTCTTCGCTCTCCCCTTCTTCCTCGTCCAAATCGAGCGGCTTCAGTCCCTCGGGCTCATCCTCGGCGCGCCACAGCAACTGCCGCCACTCGAGCGTCGCGATGTCGGTCTGAAATTCCCGCGAAACTTCCTCGCTCAGGAACTGGGCCCGCTGGCGGTTTTCCGCCAGCTTGATCTCGTGCGTGCTCAGGGCGTCATGCGCCTTGTCCGCCTCGGTCCGCAAACTGGCCTGCGCGCCTTCCACGGCGTTGATCTCGCGCTCGATGTCCGTCAGCTCGATGCGCACTTTCTCCACCTGCTCCTGCGCGACGAGGAGGGTTTCGGCCAACTGGCCGGCCCGGGAGCGCTGGGTGGCGGACTCGGTTTCCAACTCGCCGACCTGCTCGCTCCAGACTTCGATTTCCTGCTGCCGTTGCACCAACAATTCGTCGAGTTGCTGACGCCGGCGCTGCATCTCGCCCAACCCACGATCCAGCACCTCCACCTTTTGCCGGCGCTCCGCCAGTTCCAGGCGGGCCTGCGCCAGGGATTCCCGCTTCACGTCACGTTCCGTGCGAACCTCGACGAGGCGGGTTTCCGTCTGCGAAATTCTTGTCCGCTGCCCCGTGGCATTGGCATCGGCCTCCGCCAGTCCGGTCTGGGCTTTTGTCCAACGGGCGTGCGCCTCGTTGCGCGCCTGTTCCAGCGACCCCAGCTCGGCTTCCATGCGGCTCAGCCGGTTCACCACTTCCTCCAGCGTGCGCTGGGCATTGCGCTGCTCGGCCTGCACCGAGGCGAGCGTCTGCGTCGCCATGAGCACCTCGGCCCGGCGTTGTTCCACCGCCTGCTCCGCCTCGGCCAGCCGTTGATTCAACGTCTCGATCACGGCTTTCTGTTCGTCGTGCGTCTTCTGCTCATCGGCCAGCGCCCGGGCGGTTTCGCGCAGATCGATTTCACGCTGCACGATGCTGTTGGCGGACTTTTTACTGCTGTGATGCCCGCCGTAGATCAAGCCGCGCCGATCCACGAGATCACCCTTGCGGGTCGCGACGGCAAGAAAACCAAATCCCGGATTCGCCTTCCAGAATTCCAGAAACGCCGGCAGGTCGTCGGTCACGTAGCAGGTCGAGAGCACGCTGAGCACCGGGTGATTCCCCTCCGCGGCAGCGATGGTCTCGGTTGCCGGATGCAGAAACGCCGGCAATGCGTCGGCTGTCGCCCCTGCGCCCACGGCCTCGCCCACATGCAGCACGACGGAACCGATTTGCTCGCTTTCCAACTGCGCGAGGATGCGCTGCGCCGTCGCCACATCGGTGACACTGATCGCTTCGGCCGCGGAGCCCAGAATCGCCTCCACCGCTCTGCCAAACTCGGGTTTCACTTCGAGTCCCTGTAGAATCGGCCGCGCCTTGGCTCCGGCCAGAGAAGCGTCGAGCCGGCCTTGCAACACGGCCTTCGCGCCTTCGCCAAACCCTTCCCATTTTTCCTGCAATTGTTGCAGCAAGCGCAGCCGGGCGGTGCGCTGGGCCAGCGCCCGGTCAATCTCGGACAGCTTGCGCTGCGCCTCGCGGAATTCCCGGGTCAAATCAGTGATGACCTGCTGTGCCGCCACGGATTCATTGTGCGAGCGGGATTTTTCGGCGAGGGCTTGCTCGAGGCGCGCTTCCAGTTCCAGCGCCGCCTGAGCCGCGGCCGTTTGTTGCTGCCGCACGCCCTCGAGTTCCTGCGCCAACGAGTCGTGTTTGTGCGCGCTGGTCTTCTGGTCCACTTCGTAACCCGAGCAATCCGTGCGCAACCGCGCCACCGTGCTTTCCAATTGCAACAGCTCAAACTTCGCCTGCTGCAACTCTTGTTCGACCTTGCTCAACTCGCCCTCAACGACCGCCAGTTCGCGGTTGCGATTCTGAAAGACGGCGTCGGAGCTGCCGAGCAGCCCGAGCTGCATCTGCTTGTCCTGTGCGCCCGAGTCCGCCTGGGCCGCGACTTCGCGCAGCTGCATTTCCAATTCGCCCAAATTGGCACGCGACGAACCGAGCCGGTCCTCTAATCCACTCCGTTTGATTTGCGCAAGATTGGCTTGGTTTTCCGCGGCTTCTTTTTGGGAGCGGATGTCATAGACCGACTGCTGGGCATCCTGCACCCGCTGGTTGAGCCGGCCCCGTTGTGTCTTTTTCTCGTCGAGCGCCGTCTGCTGCGTTTCGAGATTGCTGCGGCGTGCGTCCGAGTCTGTGCGAAAAGAAGCGACCTTGCCCTCAAGTTCACCGAGCGCCGCCATGAGCTGCGCGTGATGCAGTCCGCTCCAGGCGAGACTCAGGTGCCGTAAACGGTGGCTGACGCGCTTGTAGCGCATGGCTTTCGCCGCCTGCCGGCGCAGACTGCCGATTTGCCGCGCAACCTCACCGATGACATCGGCCACCCGCGCCAGATTCTGGTCCGTCAACGCCAGTTTGTTCAGTGCCTCGCGGCGGGCACTCTTGTATTTCGTGATGCCGGCAGCCTCTTCGAACACCGTGCGGCGCTCCTCCGGCTTCGACGACAGAATCTGGTCGATCTGGCCCTGCGCCATGATCGAGTAACTCGTCCGGCCGACACCGGTGTCCATGAAAAGTTTATGGATGTCCTTCAAGCGGCAGGCCTGGCCGTTGAAAAAATACTCGCTCTGCCCGTCCCGATGGACCCGGCGCGTGATCTCGATCTCGTGAAACTCACTGCCGAGCTGCTTCTCGCAGTCCGTGAGCAACAACGAGACCTCGCACATCTGGGCGGCCTTGCGCGTGTCGGCGCCCTCAAAGATGACATCCTGCATCTTGCCGCCGCGGAGGGCCTTGGCACTCTGCTCGCCGAGCACCCAGCGGATGCCGTCGGCGATGTTGGATTTGCCGCAGCCGTTGGGTCCGACCACAGCGGTGACGCCGGGTTCGAAACGCAGGGTAGTCGCGTCGGCAAAGGACTTAAAACCGTGAAGCTTGAGCGCCTTAAGATACATGAAGTTGCGCAGTGTGGGGGAAGCTTTTGAGCACGCGCAAACGCAAAAACCAAAGTCTTTTCCGGCCGCGTTTCCGAGCTGAGAAAACTTGCTTGCCTCGACCGCCGGGCCATGCTCCGACCCATCCCCATCTCCCATGCGGCACTGGCAAAAACACCCCGCCGACACCGCCCAAGCCTTCAACCTGAACGGCTTTGTGGCCGTCCCCAACTTTTTCGCGGGTGACGAGCTGGCTGAAATCTGCGCCCGCGTTTCGCGCTACATCCGCGAAATCGCCCCCACTCGCCCCGAGACCGAAATCTTTTACGAGGACACGAGCGACCCCACCACCCTCAAGCAGATGCAGGACCTGCAGGTGCATGATCCGTTTTTCAATGATATCGTGCAGGGCCGTTGCAAGGACTTCGCCGCCATTGCCCTGGGCGAACCCGTGCGCTGCAAAAGCGTGCAATACTTCAACAAGCCGCCGGGCATCGGTCTGCCCACCCCGCCACACCAGGATGGCTACTATTTCAAACTACAGCCCAATCTCGCCCTGACCATGTGGCTCGCACTGGAGGACGTAGATCATGAGAACGGCTGCGTCAGCTACGTGCAGGGTTCGCACCGACTCGGCCTGCGCGCCCATGGCAAATCCGGCGTGCTCGGTTTCTCGCAAGGCATACTCGATTTCGGCATCCCGCACGATTTCGCAAACACCATTACCTGCCCGGCCACCGCCGGCGACCTGTTGGCGCACCATTCCCTGACCATCCACTCCGCCACCGGCAACAAGTCCAAGACCCGCACCCGCCGCGCGCTTGGTTTTGTCTATTTTGCCGAGCGCTGTGAGATCGATACCGCCGCACATAAAGCCTATCAGGAGCAATTACACGCCGAACTCCGTGCCGCCGGGAAAATCTAAGGCCGATCGGTCTTGGATTTTTATATTTGTGAATACGGTATTCGAGTAGGGCGTGACCATCGGACGCGCCGTTGCATATGCTCGATCGGTCTAGCAGGGCGTCTCCAGCAGCATTACCTGCCCTCGCCTGAACGGAGTAACCGTATCCCACGCGAACAACCATTCGACTGAATGTGGTCTATTTGTGATCCCACGGCAGTTTGACTGCCAGCCGTGGGTGTTTCCAAACGTGGAACACCTCGAACATTTTACCCGGATTGCAGATGCCGCGCGGGTCGAGCGCCTTTTTTACCGCCTGCATCGCCTTCACTTGTGCCGGTGAATGCTGGATGCGCAGGAACGGTGACTTCGCGAGGCCGATGCCATGCTCGCCGGAAATGGCCCCGCCCAGCGCCACCACTTTGCGCATGAGCTCATCCACCGCGGCTTCCGCCGCGTGCGCTTCTTTTGCATCGGCGCGGTGATACATAATGTTCACGTGCAGATTGCCATCCGCCAAATGCCCGAACGTCGGAATCGCCAGCCCGGATCGTTTTTTCAAATCCGCCAGAAACCGCGCGAATGCCACATAGCTCCCCATCGGGATCGTGATGTCCTCGTTCAGCTTCGAATCCCCCAGTTCAAACATCGCTCCTGAGCACTTGCGCCGCACCGCCCAGAGCTGCTCCGCTTCGTCGCGATCCCGCGCGGCCCGGTGCGCCACCGCATGCTGCTGCGCCCAAGCGAGCACGGTTTTCTGCACCTCGCGCACCTCGCTGACGGTGCCGGCGAGTTCCAGCAAAATCACCGCCCGGTCCTTTTGCCCCGCGAACACCGGCTGCCCCGTCGCACTCTCCGCACAGCGCACGCTGGCGCGGTCGAGAAATTCACAAATCGCCGGCTGCACCCGTTGGCGAAAAAGCACCCGTGCCGCGACCAACGCCGTCGTTTCATCTTTGAACGCCGACAGCAAAGTCCAGCGCATCGCCGGCTGCGGGATCAGTTTCAACACCGCCCGTGTGACAACGCCGAGCATGCCTTCGCTGCCGATCCACAAGTCGCGCAGATTAAACCCCGCGGCAAATTTCTTCGTCGCCGTGCCCCACGTCACCGCTTCGCCCGTCGGGAGGAAACCACCCAACGCGATCACGAAATCACGCGTCACCCCGTATTTGCCGCCGTGCATGCCGCCGGCGTTACAGGCGATGTTGCCCCCGATGGTGCAGTATTCCTTGGACGACGGGTCGGGCGGATAAAACCAGCCCTTCGCCTCCGCCGCCCGCTGGATATCCCCCACTTTCGCTCCGGCTTGGACGTGCGCCATGCCGGTCTCATCGTCGATGTGAATGCGGTTCAGCTTCAGCATGTCGATGACCCAGCCACCCCGCACGGGCGCCGCCGCGCCGGTCAGCGTCGTGCCCCGGCCGCGCACGGTCACCGGCACGCGATGCTTGTTCGCCAACGCCAGCGCGACGCCGATGTCCGCGTCCTTGCGTGGCTTGATGACCGCCACCGGTTGAAAGAGAATCTTGCTGCTATCGAAAGCCGCCGCGTGCAGCGCCGCCGCATCGGTCGCAACCACGCCCGCGCCGAGGCGGCGCTTCAATTCACGCGTGGCGGAAACAAAGTTTGGCATAAGACAGTCATCATACGTCCGGCCGCGGCCGCCAACAGCAGAATCTGTTCACCAGTGAAAAATTACCGCTGTTGACCGGCCCCAGTCGGATTGCTTTCAATCGTCAGCTCCGCCCACCTTCTTTCACTTTACCATGTCCCTCCAAATCAAACCCGCCGCCTCTTGCGCCTTTGACCAAATCTCGCTCGGCGAGGTTATGCTCCGCCTCGATCCCGGCGAGGGCCGCGTGCGCACCGCCCGTTCCTTCACCGCCTGGGAAGGCGGCGGCGAATACAACACCTCCCGCGGCCTGCGGAAATGTTTCAACCTCAAGACCGCCGTCTGCACCGCCTTCGTGGACAACGAGGTCGGCCACCTCGTCGAGGATTTCATCATGCAGGGCGGCGTCGCCACCGACTTCATCAAGTGGCGCGAGGACGATGGCATCGGCCGCACCGTGCGCAACGGCCTCAACTTCACCGAGCGCGGCTTCGGCATCCGCGGCGCCGTCGGTGTGCCCGATCGTGGCAACACCGCCGCCTCGCAGCTCAAGCCCGGCGATTTTGACTGGGATCATATCTTTGGCCAGCTCGGCGCCCGCTGGTTTCACACCGGCGGCATCTTTGCCGCCCTCTCCGCCTCCACCGCCGAACTCACCGTTGAAGCCGTCAAAGCCGCCAAGCAACACGGCACGATTGTCTCTTATGATTTAAACTACCGACCCTCGCTCTGGAAAACCATCGGCGGCCTCAAGAAGGCACAGGAAGTGAACCGTGAGATCGCCAAATACGTAGACGTGATGATCGGCAACGAAGAGGACTTCACCGCCTCGCTCGGTTTCGCCGTCAAGGGTGCCGAGGATCTGAAGCACATCGAGACGGACGCCTTCAAGACCATGATCGAGACCGCCGTGAAGGAATTCCCGAATTTTAAGGTCGCCGCCACCACGCTCCGTCACGTCCACACCGCGACGGTCAACGACTGGTCGGCCATCCTCTGGCACGACGGCCAATTTCACGAAAGCCGCGCCTACCCGCGCCTCGAGATCCTCGATCGCGTCGGCGGCGGTGACTCGTTCGCCTCCGGCCTGCAATTCGGCTTCCTCTCGAAGAACGACGCGCAACTCGCCGTCGACTACGGCGCGGCCCACGGGGCCTTCGCGAGCACCACTCCCGGCGACACTTCGATGGCCACGCAAAAGGAAGTCGAGAAGCTCATGAAGGGCGGCAGCGCCCGCGTCGTGCGGTAACCCGATATTCAGCTTCAATTTTGAGCCCGGGCCACCTGCCCGGGCTTTTTTGTGGCTCCGAATTCCCGTCGCCAAACTCGGGCCCGCCGTCAGCTTGCATCCATGTCCCAACCCAAACCCCGTCTGGCGTGGATCGACAACCTTCGCACCTTCGCGATCCTGCTCGTCGTCAACATGCACGCCTGTGTGACCTACAGTCACGTCGGCGATTGGTATACGATGTCGGCCCGCGAGCCCTCGCTGGCGGAGAAAGTCCCGTTCCTTTTCTGGCAAGGCCACCTGCAGGCCTTTTTCATGGGCTTGCTCTTCTTCGTCTCCGGCTACTTCGCCCAACTCTCACTCACTCGCAAAGGCCCGGCCGCCTTCTTGCGCGAACGCGTCATCCGTCTCGGCCTGCCGACGTTGCTCTACATGTTGGTGATCCATCCCTTTATTCTGCTCGGCCTAAACCCCTGGCACGCTGATTTCCCACCCGCGGGTGAATTCTACGCCCACTACCTGAGCACCGGCAAATTTATCGGTTCAAGCGGTCCACTCTGGTTCGCCTTCGCCCTGCTGATCTTCTGCACGCTGCTCGCCACGTGGCACGCCCTGCGTCCGGCCGTGCCGGCCTCAAGCTTCACCCCACCCGCGGGCGCCGCCCGACTTTGGCGGTTCGGCCTCATTCTCGTCCTCGCCACTTTCCTGGTGCGCATTGTCCAGCCGGTCGGAACCTCGTGGCTCAATTTCCAGTTCTGCTTCTTCGCGCAATACGTCGCCGCCTTCCTCGTCGGCCTCGCCGCCGCGCAACACGGCTGGCTGATCGCCCTCGCCGCCTCGCCCGTCGCCCGCCGCGCCGGCTGGCTCGCGCTGATCGGTGGACCGCTCTTACTCGCCACGGTCATGTTCCTCGGCGGCCCGCCGACTGGCAAAGATGCCTACCCCTACAATGGTGGCTGGCATCCGCAGGCCGTCGGTCTCGCGCTGTGGGAGCAACTCGCTGGCCTCGGTCTGTCCCTCGGCCTCCTCGCGCACTTCTCCACCAAGTTCAACGGCGCCGGCCGCCTGGCTCGCTGGCTCGCCGACCGCTCGTTCGGCGTCTACGTCCTGCACGCGCCCGTCCTCGTCGCGCTCACGATCGCGCTGCGTCCTTGGGAAAGCGCCAGCCCTTACCTGCTGGTCGCGCTGCTCACCACCGCCGGCCTCATCGGCAGTTTCCTCCTCGCCGATCTCGCCCGCCGTATCCCCGGGCTGCGCTCCATCCTCTGATTCTCGCCCACTCCAACCCCATGCAAGCCACCCCACTTTGCCTCTTATTGCTCACCGGTTCGCTCTTCGCCAGCGAACCCGCGCCCGCCGTCGGCACACCCGCGCCCGGTTACACGATGGCGAACTGCGTCAATGTCTTCAATTCCGCCGCCACCGAGAAAACCGCCGTCGGCTACCAATACTGGTTTGCCGATTCCACCCTCGCCGAGGGCAAGACGGTCAAACTCAGCGTGGTCGGTCCACATCTCGCCACCCATCCGCCGCACCGCCACGCCGAGGATGAGTTTTTTCTGGTGCTAAATGGCACCGCCGAATTCTATCTCGACGGCGAGCGCCGCACCGTCGGCGCCATGACCCTGCTCTATTGTCCCTCGTGGCACGTGCACGGCATCCGCAACACCAGCGACACAGAGCTGCGCTACCTTGTCATCAAAAAATACGCCCGCCCGGCGCCGCACGCTAACGCAACCAAGCGGGAACCCGGCGCCGCCCAACCCTGAAGCCTGCGCCGGCTCCGCCGCCCGCCAGTCATTCAGTCCACTGGCACCGGCTTGCTCTTGAGCTTCGCCAGCGTCGCCGCCCGCTCATCCTGCAGCGTCCAGTAGCTTTCCAGGATCTTGTCGTAGGACGGCAGGCTTGTCGCGAGCATGAGGCGGCCGCCGAAGTTCTTGATGCCGCCATCGTGTTCGAGGGATTTTTCGAAGACTTTGGTTTGTGCGGATAATTGCTCCAACTTCCGCGCCCGGGCCAGATCCGCCAGCGTGTAAATCTGATCCCCATAGCGGTTCACCGTCGCATTGGGGTTGATGAACAGCCCGCTGAGAAAGTTCAACGACCGGCGCACTACTAACTTGGGACTGCCTCGGAAAAGCGCGAGCGCATCCCCCAGTTTTAACGAGTTTATCAGCGGTTGGAAAAAAACATACTCCATCAGCATCAACCGCCGTGCCCCCCCGGCTTCCAGCCCCGGTTGCAACAACGCCGTCAGTCGGTCGCGCTCCCGCTGGGGCACTTCCGTCAGGTCCAGCACCATCGCCGCAGTCTCGACGAGCGAACGCTCTGTGCTCACGGCGATCATCGCCCGCACCAGCGTCCGCGCAGAAGGCTGGAGCTTGCGCGATACCTCCAACACCGGCAGCAGCACGTCCATCGCGTCCCCACCCCGGCCGTCAAGCGCCAGCAGCGTGGCCGTGGCGCAGGCATGTTGGCTCAGGACGCGCCAGACACCGAAGCCCATGATATTGGCATCATATTTCGCCGGCGTCAGATCGCCGATCCGGTCAAACGCATTGAGCTCGGTCAGCCACTGCCGCTCCGGTTCCAACGCCGTCCACGTCGCCTCGATCTCCGCCTGGCGCTTGAGCACGGCTTCGCGCCATTTCGCGGCGTCCTTGGTGGTGGCGCCGACGTAGGCGTTGGCGCGCAATTTATCCGCGGCGAAGGCCTTCGCTGCCGCACTGGGCTGGCCTTTCGAATACTGCATGAGCACGGCATAGCTCTGCTCGTCGCCGGCAAACCGCGGCGACAACTCTTCCATCGTCAGGGGTGCCCGCACCGTCGGCTCGTCCCACGCCAACCAGAACAACACCGGCAGCGTCAGCAACCACCCCACCGCCAGCCCCCGCCACGAAATCCAGCGCCGCCGCCA
>JAGNQV010000006.1:0-1552 GCA_017988885.1 Opitutaceae bacterium
CAGTGTTATTCGGCCTCAGGGAAAAGCGTAAGTTGCTGGGCCTTCATCTCGGGCAGGATGTCGCCTAAGCATTTGATGTTCAAGTTTCGATTTCTGAACTTACGCTTTTGCCGGTTGCATCTTTTCCCGGCGAAAGCGTAAGTTATGACACTGGGCTCCCCCACCCATGCAGCAGCAATCCATTTCTTTTCCTGATTGGAAACAGGCTTTGGCCGAGTCGGCGCTCAGTTCGAGTCTGAGAGCGACTTATCTGCGTGAAATCTTGACTTTCCTGAAGCATTGCAGAGCGGGGCGCGCATCGGCGTCGGTCGAAACGGCCAAGAACTATCTGGCTTGGCGCGAGAAACAGTCCGGTGGGCCGGCGCGCGAAGCCTTGCGCTGGTTTTATCGTGAAGGACGGCGCGGCATGCTCGCACGCGGCAATGCAGCGGTGGAGGCGAGGACTGGGGTGGCGGGCGTAACCCCGAGACTGCAGCCATCCGGCCGGCCGGGCCGCGCCCAACCGCCACTGGCCGTGACCGATTTGGGTGGGACGCCTTGGGAGCAAGCCTTGATCAAGGCGAGTCGGGAGCGTGGCTTTCTCTGGCGCACCGAACAGACGTATCGTGAGTGGACGGTGCGGTTCGCCCGGTTCATTGCCCCACGCACGCCTTACGCCGTCGGGGGCGAGGAGGTGGCTGCATTTCTGAGTGCTCTGGCGGTGGAGGGTCGGGCCAGTCCTTCGACCCAAAAGCAGGCGCTGAACGCCTTGGTATTTGTTATGCAGGAAGCGCTACACCGGGATTTAGGCGAGATGGAGTTCAAACGCGCCCGGCCGAAAGAGCGGCTGCCCACCGTGCTTTCCATGGCTGAATGCCGATCGTTATTCGCGCAGATGACGGGCACACCGCGGCTGATGGCGGAGCTGGCCTACGGGGCGGGGCTGCGGCTCATGGAATTACTCCGGCTGCGGATCCATCACTTGGATTTGGACCGTGCGTGTCTCCAGATTTTTGCAGGCAAAGGAGACAAGGATCGTCTGACCGTGTTGCCCCAGAAGCTGATTCCGGAATTGAAAACCCAAGTGAGCCGTTTGCATGAGCTGTGGAAAACGGACCGGGCGGCAGGCGTGCCGGGCGTGTGGTTACCGGAAGGATTGGATCGGAAATATCCCAAGGCCGGAGTGAGTTGGGAATGGCAGTGGTTGTTTCCTTCACGCGAGCTGGGCTTGGATCAGGCGACGGGGATTCGGCGGCGGCACCATGTCAGCGACAATCTGTTTCAACGGGCGCTCAAGCAGGCGGCGAGCAAGGCCGCGCTCACCAAGCGCGTGACGCCGCATGTGCTGCGGCATAGTTTCGCGACGCATCTGCTGGAGGGCGGGACGGATATCCGCACGTTGCAGGAGTTACTCGGCCATCAGAGCGTGGAGACGACGCAGATCTACACGCATGTGATGCAGAAGCCGGGGCTGGGGGTGCGGTCGCCGCTGGATGGGTGAGGACGGGCGGAAATCGTAATCGTTATTTTAATCGTTCTCGTTCTCTTCGGGGAGACGGTTCGGCGGGGGAGG
>JAGNQV010000006.1:1652-39734 GCA_017988885.1 Opitutaceae bacterium
GCGGTCACGCCCTACCGGCGCTGCCGCGCCAGAGGTGAGAGGTAAGAGATGCCGCGCGCGGAGCGCACGGCCCACCTCGGATACGGCGCAGGAGAGGCTGCGGAAATCGTTATCGGTATCTTAATCGTTCTCGTTCTCTTCGGGGAGACGGTTCGGCGGGGGAGGCAGACGGGGAGAAGAAGAGAACGATTAGGATAACGAGAACGAGAATGATGGGAGACGAACGGCGCGCCCGGCGGTCACGCCCTACCGGCGCTGCCGCGCCAGAGGTGAGAGGTAAGAGATGCCGCGCGCGGAGCGCACGGCCCACCTCGGATACGGCGCAGGAGAGGCTGCGGAAATCGTAATCGTTATCTTAATCGTTCTCGTTCTCTTCGGGGGACGGTTCGAAGGGAGAGGAAGAGAACGATTGGGATTACGAGAATGGGAACGATCCGAGCGGGTGTTGATGCGCGGCTCAACCGAGCCACGCTTCACGCACCACGTCCAAATGCCGCGAGAGGGCGCGGGCGTGATGGTAGTGGCGGGCGGCGCGGGCGCGGGCCATGGAAATCATCTTCTGGTGGCCGGCGCAATGATCGCTGAGCGCGTGTTGCAGGGCGGCTGCCAGTTTAAAGGGATCGCCGGCGGGCACGAGATAGGCCTCGTCGTTGTTGGTCAGCATTTCGGCGATGCCGTTCACATCGGTGCTGACGATGCGGGTGCCGAAGGCCATCGCCTCAAGGATGACGCGCGGAAAGGATTCCTCAAAGCTGGTGCACACGAGCAAGTCGGCGAGGTGGTAGAAATCGTAGATGTCGGGCGTCTCGGGGAAAATCTTCACGGTATCCTGCAGGCCCATAAGCTGGAGGTCCTCCTGCAGTGTTTCCAGATAGAGGCCGGGACGGGCTCCGACCATGACCCACTGGATTTTCTTGCCGGAAGGGAGCGCGGGCGGTGTTTGGCGCAGCAGATCGATGCCGCGAATGTAGATGTGCTGGCCCTTGCGCTCACAGACGGAGCCGATGTTGACGACGACGACGGCATCGGGATCGAGGCCGTGTTGGCGGCGCAGCGCGGCGCGTTCGTGAGTGGCGACGAAGCGGTCGATGCGGTCAAAGTCGACCCAACTGGCGAGCGTGCGGAAATTGTCGTTGGCGTTGAATTCTTCGTGGATGGCGTGGGTCGAACGCGCGGTGAAGACGACGCGCGTCGCGAGCCGGAAGGCGTCCTCGACGACGGGATGTAGCGGCGCAGGCAAGATCGGAGTGAAGAAGCGCGGGATGGGACTACTTTCATGGCAGTAGAGCGCGCTGGGCTTGCCGAGCCGGTGGGCGAGGTGCACGGCCCAGAAGGTGAGCATCGTGTTGGCCACGATCACGTCGGCGTCGGCGCAAGGATGGGCGGCGGCAAAGTCGGTCAACGCGGCTTGGAAGGTCTCGGGGTTGCGGGTGGCAAGCAAGGCGGTGGTGTCGCAAATCTCGACCGGCAGGCCGGCCTGCTCGAAGCGGGCGCGCAGCGGACCCTCCTCGGGTGAGACGATGCGCACTTTCACGCCGGGCTGCTCGGAGAGATAGCGGGCGAGTTCGAAAATGAAGAGGGGCGCGCCCTCGAACTTGAGATTGTGCGTGATGACGAGCGCCGCGAACGGCCGGGCGGTCTGGGCGTAGCGCTGATGATAGGGATTGAGCGGCAGGTGGCGGGGCGGAAACTCGAGGGCTTCGCTGTGGTAGGGATCGCGGCGGGCGCCATGCCGCGCGAGGTATGCGAGGTGTTCGCGCTCGGCGTAGGTGGTGCCGCGCGAGGCGCTGCCCACGTGGCGGAGCACGGCTTGGGGCGTGACGACGGAACGGAAACCGGCGGCGCCGGCGCGCAGGCAGTAGTCCACATCGTTGTAGGCGACGCGGAGCTGCGCCTCATCAAAACCGTGGAGTTGCCGGTAAAGCGCGGTGCGGGTGAGCAGGCACGCGCCGGTGACGGCGACGACATTGCGGGTCGTGTGCGGCAGGAAAACGTAACCGAGCTCTTCGGCCGGTTCACGTTCGAAGAGCACGTGGGGCAGCCCATCTGCGCGGCTGAGCGCAATGCCGGCGTGGTTGATCGTGCCGTCGGGGTAGAGGAGCTTCGCGCCGACAACGCCCACCCCGGGGACGGTGAGCCAGCCGGCCATGTCCTCGAGCCAGCCGGGGGTGAGGGCCTCGACATCATTATTGAGGTGCAGGACAAACGGGGTGTTGGCGTGGGCGGTGCCGAGATTGACGAGACGGGAGTAATTGAAGCCTTCGCCGAGGTCGGGCGCGGTGATGACGGTCACGCGCAGGTCGGTGCGCGTAGGGAGGGATGCGAGATAGGCGAGCGATTCTGCCTCGGTGGAGTTGTCGTCCACGACGATGACTTGCACGGATTCGCGGGGCGTGGTGCGGGCGACGGAGTCGAGACAGGTGCGGAGCAGGTCGGCGCGGTTCTTGGTGGGGATGACGATGGTGACGGGATTTTCCCGGAGGACATCGGCGGACCACTGCAACTGGTGCAGGCAGAGGGCGTAGTGTTTCGCAAATTCCGGGAGGACTGGCGTGGCGCGGAGGCCGCGGCGCGTGGTGGCTTCGGCGATGCCTTTGCGGGCGGCTTCGAAGAGGTAGCCTTTCTGGTCGCCGCGGGTGGCGGTGCTCTCGGCGTGCGCGCGCCAGTGGTAACCGATGAACGGCACGTGGATGATATCGGCCGGGGCGAGGAGTTCCCAGCAACGGAGAAAGAGATCGATGTCTTGCGCGCCGTTGAACTCGGGGCGGAGGCGGCCGGCTTTTTCGACGATGTCGCGCCGGATGACGGTGAGGTGGTGCGTGTAGTTGTGCGTGATGGCCATTTCCGGGCTCCATGCGCCCTTGAACTGCGGATCGAAGCGCCGGCCGGTGTCGTCGATCTTGTCCTCATCCGTGTAAAGGTAGCCGGCGGTCGGGTGGCGGGCGATGGCCGCGGCGACATGGAGCAGCGCGTCATGCGGCAACAGGTCGTCGTGATCGAGCAAGGCGACGAATTCGCCGGTGGCGACGTCGAGGGCGGAATTGGTGGCGCGGGAAATGTGCCCGTTCTGCGGCCGGAAGACGGGTTTGATGCGGGCATCGGTCCGGGCGGCTTCTTCGAGGATGCGGCGGACGTGAGGTTGCGGCGACGCATCGTCGGCGATGCAGAGTTCCCAGCGCGGATAAATCTGGTCCCGGAGACACGCGAGGAGTTCAAGAAGGTATTTCTCCGGCGTGTTGTAGGTGGGCACGACGACGCTGATGAGCGGGCCACCGGTTTTGACGAGGGTGTCGGAGTCCTGCTGCAGCACGGCGCGCAGGCGTGGGGTCATGCGATTGTGCCAGCTCCAGCGCGTGTAGGGGTCCTGGTCGCGGCGGCGGACGATGGCGGCGGCGATTTTGCGCGGTTCGCCCCGGCCCAAGGAGGTGGAGAGATCCGATTGGAGGCGGGCAATCTCGGCGCGCACCTGGGTCCAGTCGTCGAATTGATAGCGACCGAGGAGACGGCCGCGCAGGAAGGCGGCGGCGACCTTGTAGAAAAGTGCCGGACGGTAGATCAGGACCGGGCCGGCATGTTCGTCGCGCCGGTCGAGGAACACGCGCCGGGCGGCGACGAGCGGGCGGGCGCCCTCGCCGGTCTCGGCGAAGATTTTCAAATTGGCGGGACTGGGGGTGTCTTTGCGGACATCAACGAGGCCGTAGTAGCCGGACTGGAGGGCGTGCGCCTGACCGGGATGATGGCGCGCGACATCGGCGCGGTCCTTGGGATAGACGAGGCGGTTTTCGAGCAGGACCCCGGTCGTGGCACTGAGCTGGGTGATAGTGCAAGCGGGACCAAAGACCCAGCCGGTGATGCGGAACTTGTCGTAGGCAACGTTGATCCAGCGTCCGGGGTTTTCGATGTGGCCGAGGAAACTTTGGCCAATGGAGAGGTCGCTGGTGGGCGTCAGCACATCCCGGAGGGCATGGTCGGCTTCGCGACAGAGGGTGCCCCAAGACTCGTGGTGAAAATGCCGGTAAAGATAATGCAGCGTCTCATAGACCAGCGCGGCACGGAGCACGCGCGGCGGCTTGGCGGCGGCGGCCGGCAGGGCGGAGGTGTCGAGGGTGGTGCGGAAAAATTCCCGCCATTGCGTGCCATCATGCCAGTCGAGGGCGAGTTCGCGGGCGCCGCGCCAGACTTGGACCTGCTGGATGAAGCCAGTGCGCCGGGCCGCGACAGTGGGGCCGAAGACTTGCTGGGTGTCCGGCCGGTCCAGACCGTAGATGCCGAGGTAAGCGCGTTTGTCCACCCGGGCACGGAGATCAACGCAGGGAGTCGTTTCACCCGCATAAAGCCAGCCGCCGATTTCGATCTGCGCGCCTGCCGGCCGCCAAGAGGCGGGGCGGTCGAGGTGAAATTGAGGCGCGAGCGGAACGGTCATGGCAAGAGGCCAAGTTAAGCGGTCGCGGTCATGGGCAGTAAAGCTTGTTTGAAACGACGGCGCTGGTCGGGCGGGAATCTTGCGCGGCCCGGCGATTACGCCTGCGATTTTGGGGGCCTTTTATCCGCCGGCTTGGTGCCCGTGCAAGTGGGGCGGCGCGCTCCCGGCAGTCTGGCGCGGTTAGTGCAGGGCAATGCGACCCCAGTAGGATTGATCGTAAGCCAGATCGTTGGCCGGGCCGGGTGAGAGCGTGAACACCAACTGGCCGGTGAAGGGCGTTCCGTTTTCATAGCTCAGCTGTTGCGGGCCGCGGTCAGCGAGTTGGGTGGCGGGAGTGAGGGTGCGGCGAATGAGCGAGCGGCGGAGGCCGTCCGCCTGTTGCTCAAAGATTTCCACGACGATGCCATCGGTGGCCTGCGGCGGCGGGTTGGCGAAAGCGATATCCATCATGCCCACGATGGCCGCAAAACCGTGCATGCCGGCGGCCGGCTGGAAATACAGTTCGGAGGGGGCATGCGTATAAATGACAGGTTGCGCGTGGAGGAGACCCGGGCTGATGCCGAACTGGCTGCGCGAATGCCGCGGCGCAGGGCTGCACATGGGGTAATCCTTGGCGGCCAGATCCTGCTCAATGGACGTCGCCATGGGCAAAGCGAGGTCAGGCACGAAGCGCACATGGGCCGTCTTGAACGGGCGGTCTTGCAGGCGGGCGGCGGCTGCGCTGATGGCGGCCACGGGCAGATAAAGGTCGGCGTCTTCGCTGGACGCAAAAGCGCGCGGGAAAAATCCGAAGCGCGCGGTGCGGGTGCGAATCAGGTTTTCATCATGCCGCAAATCGCCGCTGAGCACCATGGCGGCGAGCGGGAGCGGCGGCAGTTGGGCGAGCACGGCGTCCAGGGGCCGGTCGTCCGCCTCGCGCCCTTCCGTCAGCATGATGGCGCGACGTTGGGCGTAATAGGGAAGCAAGGGGCTCCAGTCAGCGCCCGAGATGAGCACGACACCGTCGGCGGGAATGGTTTCCCGCATGATGGTGGCGAGATCGGGCGGGGGCGGAGCTTCCTTCCAATAGTAAAAATGATAGCCGCGGTCGAAGGCTTGGTATTGGAGGAGCAATAATACGCCGAGCAGGGTCCAGCGTGAGACGGCGGAAAGTCGGGGATTATCCCAGGCTGAAGCCAGCAGGAGGCCGGTCGCGCCGGTGAGGAACAGGGCATTCGCGAAATAGTAATAATCGTGAATCTGGTAAAGGTTGGCGAAGATGAGCGGGCCGACCAAAAATGAAGCGAGGCAGACCAGCGCAATCCGCCGGGCGGCGGCGGTGGCAAAGGTGGCGCACAGCAAGGCCAGCGCGAGCGCGCCCTCGCTGAGGATGTTCTGCGAAACATTGCTGGCGATTTTTTGCCAGAAGGCCGGGTCGAAGCGGGCAGGCCACGCGCCATAATTCCAAAGGCGCAGTTCATACGAACCGAGGAAACTGGCGAGCGGGTTGGAATGCTTGAGCGCATCGCCGTGGGCCACCCACCAGAGGGTGGCGCCAAGCGCGAGGATGACAGGGACGGCGGCGAGCAGTCCGACGCGAATGGCTTTGGGCAGCACGCGGCGGCGGAGCATGGCCTGAACGGTGAGCGCCGCGGCCGGCAGGCAGAAGACGGCGTAAGTGGTGATCTTGGTGAGCGCCGCGAGCAGGGCAAAGCCGCAGGCCGCGGCAAACCAGCGTCCGCTGCCGGCCGCCAGCATGCGCTGGATCGAATATAAAAACCAGACGGCAAAGCAGAGGGCCGTGCTCTCGATCATGACGGTGCGCGGATAAAATAAAAAAACCGGCGTGGTGATGATGACGACGAGGACCAGCAGCCGGCGGGCCGGGGGGAGTGCCGCCACGGCCAGCAGTCCGTAGAGTGCCGGCAACGTCGCCGCAAAAAACAGCAGGCCGACGAACCGCCCCGTGGGTTCGAGGCCCCAACCGGTCCCGTTCGAAAGCAGCGCGACGATCCACTGGTAAATGGGGAATTCCATGGGAATCGACCACGGGGGACCGAACAGAGGGGTCAGATAGTCCAGACGCAGGCCGGCCTGTTTCATCCAGAAAATACTGAGGGCGGTCTGGAGTTGGCGGAACTCGTAGCGATCGAGGATGGAGGCATGCCAGGAGCGGGTGAGCATCCACGCGGCGCCGCCGAGGATCAGGACAAAAACCGCCCGGAGCCACCATTCATCAGCGTGCCGGACAGAGGGGGGCGTGGAGTGAGACTTTGAATCGGCCATGGGATCAATGCATGGCATAACCGGCGGCCGCCCGGCGGATGCCCTCGACGAGGGAAACCTGGGGCTGCCAACCCGTGGCGCTGACAAAACGATCATTGGCCAGACGGCTGTCGTGCACATCCCATGCGGGCGCAGCGATATTCTGCAACGTGATGGGCCGGCCCACTTCGGCGGTCACCAGTCGAATCACCTCGTCCACGCGGTGCGATTCGCCCGCGCTCAGGTTGAAGGTGCCGGCGAGGTGGGTGCGCACCACACATTCCAGCGCGGAGAGAAAGTCCGTATAATAGAGAAAATCCTTCTGGGCCGAGCCATCCCCCCAGAGGGTGAGGGGCTGGCCGCTCACGCTGCAGCGCAAGGCATGGGGGATGAGCCCTTGGGTGCGATTGCTCGGCACGGGGTAACCATAGGGATTGGAGATGCGGAGCACGGTGCACTGCAGGCCGGCTTGGGCCGCCCGAGCGGCGATCAATTGCTCGGCCGCGAGTTTGGCGCGGCCGTAGGAACCAATCGGCTGACAGGCGTCGTCCTCGCGATTGGGCCGGCCCGGGGCGTTGCCATAGAGGGCGCCGCCGGTGGAGAAAAATACCAGACGCGGGCGCCGGGCTGCGGGGGTGGCGGCCAGGGCGGAAAGCAGTTTTTCCAAGAAGGGCAGATCGTGTTGTTGCTCCATGCCGGGGCATTGCTCGGAGGTGGCGGGGAGGGAGCTCCAAGCCAGATGAAAAAGAACGTCCGCGCCGGCGAGCACCGTGGGATCGGGGAGGGTGGCGAGCGCGCGAAAACCGGGGCCGGCTTGACGCGAAAATAATGTCACGGCATGCGCCGGCGCCCGGAAATGGTCGGCGACCAGTGAGGCGAGACGGCCGCGTCCGCCGGTGACAAAGATGCGTTGAGGGGGCGTAGCTGGCATGTTCACGACGATGTCAGGGCGGCATAGAAACTGGCAAGAGCCGCCGCGCTGCGGGCCCAGCTGAAGTGTGCCGCGGCATAAGCGGCCGCGCCGCGGCCCAGCTTTTCCGCGAGCACGGGATCGGCGTGCAGCGCGCGCACGGCGCCGGCGATGCCCGCGGCGTCGGCCCGGTCGAGCACATAGGCGTCGGTGCCATGGCGCAGGGTGGTGCCGAGGTTGGTGCGGGGCAGGATGACGGGCCGGCCGAGGGCGAAAAATTCCGGCAGCTTGGAAGGGAAACGGTAGTCGTTGAACGCATCGGGCACGCCGGGCTGCACGAAGATATCGGCGAGGGCCATCAGTGGCGGCAGGTGGTGGTGCCGGATCAGGCCAAGTGAGAGCACGAAGGGTGCAACCACCGGGGCAAGATCGCCGAGAAAGTCCGCGTGGTCGAGCCCGGCGCGGATCAGGGTGACCGGAACCCCGCTCTGGTTGAGCGCCAGAACGGCCAGATACAGTTCGCGCATTTCCGCGGCGTTGGCGGCATGGACGTTGCCGTGGTAGAAGAGGACGATGCGATCGACCGGAAGGTGCAGTGCGGCGCGGAAGGCCGTCGGCAACGGGCGGGAATAAAACCAGCGTGCGTCAGCCGCCGGCGGCAGCGTGAGGCAGGGTTGGCGGGCGGGCACAAACTCGCGCAGGCGGTCCATGATGACCGTCACGCCATCGCATTGCGCGAGAAATTCCTGGCTGCGGCGGGGATGCGAGAGATCAGGAGGCACGAGGCGCTCGAGCGCGGCATCGGACAGTTGCGCGAGCTCGGCCGTGGATTTCCCCAGCGACATGGCGAGGATCTGTTGCTCATTGTCTTCAAGATGGAGCACCACGCGTGCGCCATGGCGGGCGCGAAGCCGTGCGGCCAACTGGCGGACGTTTTCGCGGGGGGTCCAAGCGTGGACAATGTCGGGGCCGCGCTGGTTGGCGAAGCCGGGGTTTTGCTCCGCTTCGGCATAAGTCAGACCATGGAAGGCCGCGCGGTCGAGCTGGCAAAGGGTAGCTTTGTCGCGAGCGACGGCGACAGCGCAGGCATGGCCGGCGTGGGCGAGCTCGTTGGCCAGGGCGGCGACATGCAGCGCATGATTGGCCGCGAAGCTGCCCGGCAGGATGAAAAGCACGTTGAGCGGGTGCGCGGTGGGCGTTGCGGGCGCCGATGGCCGCGGCGAACGGTCGCTGGTCAGCGCGATGCGAGCGGCGGTCAGATCCAACTCCGGACCGTGGTTCTCGTCGGTGGCGATGCTGAAGGTGACGCCGGTGGGGACGATCGCGGTGCGACCGTCCGCGAGGCGTGCTTCCACGCGCACCGGTCCGTGCCCAGCGACGAGGAAATCCGCGCTGGTGAAGCCGGCGCGAGCCGCGTGCGGCAGGGTGGCAAACAGGTGGGCGACGTCAGCGCGTGGCTGGTTGATGACACAGGCAATCCGCCGGTGGCCGTAGCGCAGGAAAATTTCGCGGACCGGTGCGGCCGGATCGAGGGCCCAGCCGCCGACTTTGACGCGGTCACGCAAAGTGCCGGTGCTGAGCGGCTCGTCGAGTGCGGCGGTGAAGGGTGGCGCGGTGGCGGCGAGCGTGAGCTGTCGGAAAAGCTGCCAAGTGCCATCCGGCAGGAGGACCTCGAAGCGCGCGTGGTGGAGGCCGGCGGGCAAATGACCTACGATGGCAAAGCCGGAATTGGCGGCGGCGGGTTCGCCGGGCAACAGGCTGGCGACGTCGGGGCGGGCGATTCGTGCCGTCATGGGCAGCGTGTGCGATGCCGTGACCAAGCGGATGGGCGGCGCTGCCGGTTGACCGGCGATCAGGCACCAACCGACGAGCGAGACTTTGCCCCCGGCCGCGTGCAGCGGGCGGGAGGACTCGATTTCGCCATGCAGCGTCGGAGAACTCATTTGCCCCCGAGACGGCGGAGCCAGGCGGTCCAGCGCCAGCTGCGCGAGGATTTCATTGCCTGCAGCTCCGCCTCGAGCTGCCGGGAGGCGGCGTCGAGCTGTTGGATGCTGGTTTCCCGCTGTTCGAGTTGGGTGATGGCGGCGGCGAGATCCTGCGCGAGTTTCACCTGCAACTGGCCGAGCTGCGCGGCGTGGCTTTGGGTCTCGCCGAGCACCTTGGTCAAGTGGGTCGCCTCGTCGGTCTTCTGATCGGCCAGCAACTGTGCGGCGCGCAGGAGGTTTTCCAGTTCAGCCAACTGCGGCGTCAGATTCTCGCGCACATCCTCAAGCTCCATGACCCGCACCTGGGCCAGGATGAGCTGCTGGCGCAGGCGGGGCACAAGATCAGCGGGCTCCGGTTCGGCGGACTTCATCGTTGCGGGCAACTCAACGGAGCGCCTGCTGGAAGTGAAGCCTATTGTCGGAAGGCGGAGGACGCGAGAAAGGCGAAAGGCGGAAGGCGGAAGGGCGGAGGCTCAGAGTTTATAGCCGGCGGAGGCGGCGTCGTTGGCGAACATCTTCACGGTGTCGAGGGATAGGGCGGCGTGGTCCATGCCAAGGAGTTTGGCGGCCTTGGCGAGAATGTCGTGTTGGACGGTGACGATGTGGCAGCCGCTTTGCTCGGCTTGCACGAGGTTCAACACTTCGCGCACGCTGGCCCAAAGCAGTTCCGCCTTGGGCTGGCCGGCCAAAATCTGCCGGCTCTCGCGCATGAGCGGCATCGGATCGACACCGGTGTCGGCAATGCGGCCGGCGAAAATGGAAACGACTGACGGCACCGCGGAATTCAGCACGGCCGCGACGGCACGGACCTGTTCGAGGGTGAGGATGGCGGTGATATTAAGCTGCACGCCTTGAGCGGCGAGTTCGCGAATGAGCGGCACGGCGGATTCGGCGCGGGTGTTGGTGATCGGGATCTTGACGTAGACGTTTTTTCCCCAGCCGGCGATTTTGAGCGCCTGACGTTTCATCTCGGGAAAATCGTCGGCGAAAACTTCGAGCGAGATGGGTTTGGCCGTGACGGTCTGGAGGATGTCCTTCGCGAAGGCCTCGTAGTCCGTGATGCCCGCCTTCTTCATGAGGGTCGGGTTGGTCGTCAGGCCCTTGATGTAGGGCTTGGCATAGAGATCGAGGATCCCGGCTTTGTCCGCTCCGTCGGCGTAAAGGTGGATCTTGAGGGTGTCTAAGGTCAGCATGGAACCAGTCAGCTAATCGCCTTGGACTGGGCAAGGATAATGCCGACGGCCTGGGCGAGGCTGCGCACGGTGAAATCCGGTTGGGCCCGCAGGGTTTCGGCGTAGTCCCAGTCGATAAAGATCGTGCGACAGCCGGCCCGTGCGCCGCAGTCGATGTCGCGCCAGCGGTCGCCGATCATCCAGCTTTGCGCGAGGTCGAGGCCGAGGGCGGCGGCGGCGTCGAGCAGCATGCCCGGCGCGGGTTTGCGGCGGCGGTTGGCCGGGTGGTCGATGCCTTGGCCGGGTGCGTAGCAGACTTCGATGCGCGTGATCTCCGGGATGAGTTTTCGCAGGTGGGCATGCATGACTTCCACATCCGTCAGCGTCTGCGTGCCGCGGCCGACATCGGGTTGGTTGGTGGCGACGACCAAAACGTAACCGGCGGCGTGGAGGCGGCGGCAGGATTCCGCCGCATCCGGATAGAGGACAAATTCCTCGAGGGTGGCCGGCGGGTAAGGCTGCCCCGCCTGCACCACAGGGACGTTCAGCGTGCCGTCGCGGTCGAGGAAGACGGCGGGACGGAGGCGGGAGGAGGGAGCTGAAAGGCGTGAGGCGTGAGGCGTGAGGTGTGAGGCGGTCATGGGCGGCGGTGGCTGATGAGGCCGCGGATCATGGCGGCGATCTCCTCGCATTCAGCGATCAGCGGGTCGATCGCCGGCTGGGGCAGTGCGTGCACTTCCAGCGCAATCTCCAACTGGGCGGACAACTCGGCGAGCGAGCCTTTGGCGATGAAAAAGAATTGGACTGACTCCTTGTCGGTTTGCCGGGCGTCACCCTCGGCAAGGTTGCTGCACACGCTGACCGCGGCCCGGCGCATCTGGTCACGCAGGGCGAAGTCACGAGCGAAGGGTCCGGCATCGGTGAGACGATAGATTGCGACGGCCAGCTTTTTGCTGCGCTGCCAGGCCTTAAGCTCGCGGAATCCCTGGCTCATACTCAAACCTCAGGCCTCGAGCCTCACGCCTTGGCTGGCGCGACCGACTCCCATTTTGTCTGATTCATCTTCAGGTCGGGGTGGGAGACAAAGAGGTGCCAGACGACGGCTTGGAAGGCCTCGGAGTGCGGCGTGATATTGTTCGCGTTGACGGTCGGCACGATGACGCAAGCGTCGGCGACCTTGGCCGTATAGCCGCCGTCCTTGCCGACGATGCCGATGACACGGGCGCCGACCTCCTTGGCGAACTGGAGGGCGAGCACGAGGTTGGGGGAGACGTTCTTCTCCAGATTACCGCCGCCGACGGAGAGCACCATGACGCAGTCCTTGGCGTTGAGCCGCGAGGTGCGCAGCCACTCGACGAAGACGGTGGCCCAGCCCTCGTCGTTCGTGCGGGCGGTGAGTTCGGAGACGTTATCAGTGGGAGCGTAGCATTCGAGGCCGGCGATTTTCCGAAAATCGTTTACGGCATGCGAGGCGTTGGCGGCACTGCCCCCGACGCCGAGAATGAAGAGCCGGCCGCCGCGTTCGCGGGTGGCGCGCAATTCCGCGACGCATTTCTCGCAGTCGGCGGCGTTGAGCTGCGCGACGATCGCGGCGGTTTCCTTGAGGTGTTGGACGGCGTAGGACATGCTTGAAGGCGTGAGGGGTGAGGCTTGAGGCGTGAGGTTGGGAAAGCGGGGTGGGTGAGGCGAGTCGGAATCAGTCTGATTTTCCTCCCACCTCAAGCCTCTCGCCTCAAGCCTTCGGCTTCAGCAGGGCGTCGAGCTCCTGCAAGCCGGCGGGCGAACCGATTTCGTAGAAACGCTCCATGATCTCGTAACCGGCCAGGTCGCCGCGGGTGCAGAGATCGGCCTGGATGCTGGCGAGATCGACGACGGCGTCAGGCGGGTAGCCGGCGAACGCATCGGCGCGGAAGACCCCGAGGCCGTAGTCGATGTGCCGCATCTGCGGCGGCTTTTGCTTCTTCGAATAGAGTTTGATGCGGCCGTCTTCGAACCAGACGTTGCTGGCGTCGTAGGCTTCCCGGTTTTCGAACACGGTCATCAGGCCGGGTTTGCCGGAGTCGAAAAAAGCGCGGCCCACCGCTTGATAGTCGATGGGCAGGTAGGAGTCGCCGTAGAGCACGTAGAAGGCCTCACCGAGCTTGGGCAGCGCACGGATGAGGGCGCCGCCGGTGCCGAGCAGTTTCGGGCCGTCGAAGGAATAGTCGAGCTGCACGCCCCATTTCGAACCGTCGCCGTAGCGGTCGACGATCATCTCGCCGAGGTGGCCGACGCAGAGGACGATCCGCGTGAGGCCGTGCTGTTTCAGCAAGCGGAGCTGGTGGGAGAAAAATGGTTCGCCCGCGACCTCGACGAGGAGCTTGGGGATTTTCTCCGTGAGCGGGCGGAGGCGGGTGGCGAGGCCGCCGGCGAGGAGGGCGACGGGCAAGGCAGAAGGCGGAAAGCGAAAGGCGGAAGGCGGAAAGCGAAAGGCGGAAGGCGGAAGGCGGAAGGCGGAAGAGGACACGGAGTGAAAGGCGAAGGGCGAAGGGCGGAAGGCGAAGGACGGAAGGCGAAGGGCGGAAGGCGGAAGGACGGAGGACGGAAGGCGGAAGGCGAAAGGCGGAAGGCGAAGGGCGAAGGGGCGGAAGTGGCTATTTCAGGTTCCGCTTTGTGTTGCGACCGATGGTGACGAGAATGGCGAGGAGTTCCCGGGTCTCGAGCAGAAGCTTATCTGTCTCTGCGGGAGCCAGACCGCTTTCGAGGCAAAGGATCAACCAATACTCCGTCTCAGCGGCTTCTTTTTCGGCCACGGCGACTTTGTGAATGAAGTCGGCCTTGGATTCGGCGCGCTGGGCTTCACGATAGTTGGCGCCGATGGAAGTGGCGGAGCGCAGCAATTGCCGACCGATTACGGCCCCAGCCGTGTTACGTGGCAGAGAATTGACGAAAGCGATCGCCGTGAGAGCGAACTGGAGCGTGCGACCTTCGAGTTCGTTTTTCACGGTTTCTGATTCATCCTTCGCCTTTCGATTTCCGCCTTCCGCCTTTTCCCTTCAGTTCTGCGCGACGACTTTCGTGCCTTCGAAGTCGAAGCGGAAGCGGACTTCCTGGAGGCCTTTTTCGCGCATGGCGTGGCGGAGCTTGGTTTTGTCACTGGCGTAGAACATCAGGAAGCCGCCGCCGCCGGCCCCAATGAGTTTGCCGCCGAGAGCGCCGTGAGCCATGGCGCAGTCATACCACTCGTTGATGCGGTCGTTGCTCATGCCGGCACTGCGCGCCTTCTTGCGCTGCCAGTGGACATCCATCAACCGGGCGAACTCCTCGAGATTGCTGCCTTCCAGGGCCGCGAGCGACTGGTAGCCGAGGTCCTTGGTGAAATGCAGGTGGTCGAGCATCGCTTGGTCGTGCTGCTGCGACCGGTCGTTTTGGTCCTTGAGGATGGCCGACGCAGCGCGCGAGTAGCCGGTGAAGAAGAGCAGCAGGTTGTCCTCAAGGTTGAAGAGCGTCTCCTCGGAAATCTTGGCGGGCCGGTATTCAACGCGGCCGTCCTGGTGGAAAGTGAACGCCGTGATGCCGCCGACGGCGGCGATATACTGGTCCTGCTTGCCGATGGGTTCGCCCAGCTTGTCGATCTCGATGTGGCAGGCTTGCTCGGCGAGGGCGGCGGGGGAGATGTGGTGCTTGTTGGCGGTGTGGAGGACCTTGAGGAGGGCGGTCGTGAAACTGCCCGAGGAGCCGAGGCCGGTGCCGCCGGGGATGTCGGCCATGGAGGTGAGTTCCAAAGACGCGCCGTGCATGTTCAGCAAAGCGAAGGCCTCGCGGATGATCGGGTGTTCCAACTGCGCGGCCGAGGCCACGCGCTCGAGTTTGGAATACTTGACGATCAGGTCGGAGACGAAAGTGCGGTGGAGCGTCAAGTAGACGTATTTGTCGAGCGCACCCGCCACGAGGAAGCCGCCGTGCTCGCGGTAGTAGGAAGGCAGGTCGGTGCCGCCGCCGCCGAGGGAAATACGCAGAGGGGAACGGGTGATGATCATGGCGGAAAGGCGAAAGGCGAAAGGGGAAAGGCGGAAGGGTCAGAGGGTGGCGGGGGAGACAGGGTAGCCGCTGGTGCGGTAGATCGTCTCTACGATTTCGAGGGTGCGGATGCCTTCAGGTAAACCGGGGCTGGGCTCTCGGCCGGTGCGGATGTCTTCCTCAAAGGCGGCAAGTTCGAGCGCCCAGGAATTGTCGCCGGAGGGGTAGTCCCAGACCGTGGTTTCGGGCGGGCCCATCTGCGGCAGCATTTTATAGTAGGTGCACTTTTCCGGACCGTAGCTGCCGCCTAATCCGTCGAGCGCAATTTTGGCATCGCGACCGTAGAGTTCGAGCGAGAACAGGTTTTTCCACTCGGTGCAGCTGACGTGCAGCCAAGCGGTCTGGCCACCGGGCGTGCGGAGCGAGAGGAAGGCGTTGTCGTCGACCGGCATGTCCCAAAAATACGTCGTGGCGTGGCCGTCGAGGGTGGTGAAGTCACCCAGGAACCAACCCGCGAGGTCGATGAGGTGCACGCCTTGGTCGATGAGTTCACCGCCGCCGGAGAGGGCGGGATTGGCGCGCCATTCGCGGTCGTAACCCTTGCGGCCGCCGTGGCCGTAACGTCCCCGGAGAAACATCATCGGGCCGAGTGCGCCGGACTCGAACAGCGCGCGCGCTTTTTGCAGAGCGGGATGGAAACGATGGTTATAACCGAGGCGCACGCGGACGCCGGCGATCTCGGCGGCCGCTTGCACGGTGCGCAGTTGGGCGGCGTTGAGCGCGCCGGGTTTTTCGACGAGCACGTGTTTGCCCGCATTGACGGCGGCGAGAGCGATGGGGGCGAGTGCACCGTTGAGGGTGGCGATGATGACGGCGTTGACGGCGGGATCGGCGAGGGCCGGCGCGTAATCGGCGAGCGCGGTGGCAGCGGGATGAATTTTAGTGATTTCGACGGCGCGGGAAATATCGAGATCACAGGCGTAGCGCAACTGGCCGGGCGCCAGACTGGCGGCACGCTTCCGGCCGATGAGGCCGCAGCCGATGATGGCAAACTGGAGCGGGGCGGCCATCAGGACTGCTTGGGTCGATCTTCGGGGACGATGCGGCGGAGGGTGTAAACGTCGCCGGTGGCAAGGGCGCGGAATCTGGCCGGATCCTGCCACGGGTCCCATTGCGCGCTGATGAGTTTGCCGGTGATGCCGTCGCTTTCGCTGCTGGCGAGGTAGACGCAGAGGGCCGCGCCCAGCTTCGGGTCCACCGCACCTTCGTCGGACCATTTTTTATTTTTGGCAAAAAACTCTGCCCCCGCCTTGGCCGGACCGGCGGCGAGCACTTGCGCGGTGAGCCGCGTGCGCAAGGCACCGGGAGCGATGGCGTTCACGTCGATTCGGTCGGCGCGAAATTCCTCGGCGAGAGTTTCGGTCAGCCGGACCACCGCCGCCTTGGTCGCGGCGTAGGCGGCGAAGCGGGGCATCGGGTTGGTGGCGCCGCCGCCGGAGATGTTGATGATCTTGCCGGCGCGTTGCGGCCGCATGACCCGGATGGCGTGCTGACAGACGAGGAGGGTGCCGGTGACGTTGACCGACCAAGCCTGGGTCCATTCGGCGAGGTCAACCTCCTCGGTCGGACCGATGGGGCCGTAGATGCCGGCGTTGTTAACGACCGCGTGCAGCGGTCCGGTCTCGGTCGCGCGGGCGAAGAGGGCGGCGACGCTGGCGGGATCGGAAACATCGCACGCAAGGCCGATGAGCTGCTGGCCGGGCTTAAGCGAGGGGGCGAGCGCGGCCTGCGTCGTGCTGACGTCGGCGGCGGTGCGGGCGCAGAAGATGACATTGGCGCCGGCGGCGAGGAAAGCCTCGACGAGGTGGCGGCCAAAACCCTGGCTGCCGCCGGTGATGAGAGTGTTGCGTCCGGAAAGTTTCATGGGCGTCCGACAGTGAGATAGCTAGCCCCGGGGATGGGCGCCACCGCTTTTTCAATCAAACGATTCGCGTCGATGACCAGCGGGCGCGCCATCCCAGCGAGCAAGGCAGGCCAGGGGTAGTCGCGGAATTCGGGCCACTCGGTGCAGATGACCACGGCGTGAGCGCCGCGCAAGGCAGCGGCGGCCGAGGCCGACAGCGGGAGATCGGCGTGGGCGGTGTCGGTGGTGCGAATGAGCGGGTCGAAGGCCTGCACCTGAATGTTCGCGGCCAGCAGTTGACGGCAGAGCTCGACGGCGGCGCTGCGGCGGAGCGTGCTGGTGTTGGGGGTGTAGGCGAGGCCGAGCACCGCGACGACGGGTTGCGGGATACCTTTCAGTGCACCTTGGATTTTTCGAAACGCCCAGCCGCGATGGCGGTCGTTGCTTTCCTTGATGGCGGGGATGAGGGCGAGAGGTAGATTTTGAGTCTGTCCGAGTTGGGTCAGGGTTACGACATCGCGGGCCAGGGTGCCGCCCGCAAAGGGGCCGCCGGGTCCGAGGTAGGCGCGTTGGCCGATGCGCGGGTCGCTCTTCAAGCCGGCGGCGACCTCCTGCGCGTCGGCACCGACGGTTTCGGCCAGTGCGGCGATTTCGTTGATGTAGGCGACGGAGAGCGCGAGGAAGGAATTGAGCGCGTGTTTTACCATCTCGGCGGACTCGGTGCGCAGCCACACGAGCGGGGCGCCGATGGGCGAAAGCATTTTCTCCAGAGTGGCACGAACTTGCGCGGATGAGGTGCCGACGATGATGCGCGCAGGTTGCGCGAAGGCCTCGATCGCTTTGCCGAGGCGGAGATTCTCCGGTGAACAGGCAAAGTGGAGCAACGGATGGGCTTTCGCCAGTTGCGCGCAGGTGCCGACGGGCAGTTGGGAGGAAATCAGCACAATCGTGGCCGGTCGCAGCAGCGGCAAGACGCGCGCGAGGCGCTGGTGAACCCAGTCCAGATCGGAGCGGTCATCATCGTCGACGGGCGTGTCGAAGCAGACCCAGAGCACATCGGTGGCCGTCACCGCCTCCGCTTCCGCGGCGAAATCCAGCTGGCCAGAAGCGAGACCCGCGGTGAGCAGGGCATCGAGTCCGGGTTCGTGCAGCGGCGCGCGACCGGCACGCAGGCCGGCGATGACCGTTGCGTCAAAGTCCACGCCGGTGACGCGGTGGTGGTGGGCAAGGCAGGCGGCGGTGACGCTGCCGAGGTGCCAAAGGCCGAGGACGGTGACGTGCATGGGCGGCGGGGCAGGGTCAGGGTTGGACGCGGCGTTGATAAAGGGTCATGCGGCGACCGAAGAGCGAAAATGTATCCACGCGCTGGAGGTTGCCCTCGCACCACTCCTTGAATTGCGGATAAAGCCGGCGCATTTGCTTGTCGTAGGGCCAGTAGCCATCACCGGGCATTTCATCGGTGAGGGCGACAAAGTCGCAAAGCTTGAGGCGGTAGAACATGACTTCATCCGTGTTGGCGAGAATACTGTCGGGGAGTTGGATGACGAAAGGGACCCAGACCTTTTTTCGCTCGTAGCAAATGACCTGGAGAATGGAGGCATCAATGTAGTCAACGATCTGATCGATGCCGATATAGGGATTGGTCAGTTTGAGTGAATGGCTGGTGTCGTAGATGTAGTCGGCCATCTGGTTGACGCTGCGGGCGCTGGCGAGGAATTCGGCGGAGTGGGGGGGGCGGAGTTGACGTTGCAGAAAGTAATAGCCGCCGCTGCCGAGGGCGAGCGCGGCGGGCAGGAGCAACAGGGCGCGGCGCCAGCGGGTGGTGGCGGTCAAATCGAGGCGGGCCCAGAGCTGGGCCCAAAGCCAGAGCACGAGCAGCAGCACACCGGGCACCAGCACGCCGAGCACGTATTCCGATTTTTGCTTGTGCAGGGTGAGAATGGCGGCGGGGAGGAGCAGGAAGGCCAAACCGAAGAAAAGCCAGTCGCGCGAAAATCCGGTGCCGCGCCGGCGCGGGTGGATGATCAGGAAAAGGACGAGCAGTCCGGTGAGCGCGGCGCTGGTCCAGCCAAACCACACGCCGAGGTGCATGTCGCCGAGATGACCGAAAACAAACCGGGTGGAGTGCCAGAGATCGAAACCGAGGAAGCGGGCGGCACTTTCGGCACCGGTGACATGGCCGACCCAATAATAATTGTAGATTGCCGTGCGACTCATCCAGAAAAACGGCAACGCTAGCGCGGCCGCGATGCCGCCGGCGAAGCACAGGTTGCGCAGGCGGAGCCAGCGTTCCGGGCTGAAGAGAACCCAGAGGGCGGCGACAAAAAAGAGCGGGGCGAAATAGGCTCCCGTGAGGAAGCGTTCGAGGAGGGTAAAGCCCACGGCGAAGCCAAAGGCGATGCTCCAGCCGAGGGCGCGGAAGCCCCGGGTGAGGAGCGCGAGGCAGGAGGTGACGCCGAACAGGCACATGGCCGCATGATCGAGCCGGAAGTCCACGGCGGAGCCGGCTGCCCCTGACCAAGGCCAGGCGATGCACAGGGCCAGCCCAAAGGCCATCCAGCCAAGCAGGCGTGAACCGGTGAGGCGTGAAATCGTATAGAGGAGGGCCGCCTGCCAGGCCAGAAACACGAGCATGTTCAGGCTGAGCGCGGCACTGCGCGAAGCGGAACCCGTCACGGTAAAAATCAACAGGGCCGCGGCGTCGTGCAGGGTGCCTTGCAGCGCGGTTTTGCCGAGGGCGAATTTCAGGCCGGAAGCCAGCCCGTGAACTTTGGCGTGTTCGTAGGCATGATAGGATTCGGAAAGGTATTGGATCTGATCGTTCCAACGCGGATAAATCTTGGTGTAGTGGCGCGACGTCATCCGATCGAACACCAGGAATTCGACCAGCATCAGCCCCACGGCCAACAGCCAAAACCAGCGCGTGGCGGAAGCGGAGGGTGAGCCGGTCATGCGCGGTTCAGTGGCGGGCTGCATAGACCCAGCGATTGGCCTCCAGCCATTGCAGGGTGCGGAGAATGCCTTGCTCGATGGTGAGGGCAGGTTGCCAGCCGGTGGCCCGGATTTTTTGGGTGTCGAGGAAGATGAAAGGGTTGTCGCCAATCCAGCCGCGATCGCCGCCGGTGTATTCGAGGCGCGGTTTCAGGCCGAGGGCGGCGCAGAGGTAGCCGATGCTCTGGTTGACCTCGACGTATTCCGGAGTGCCGAGGTTGTAGACTTGGGTGTGGTGCTTGGCATCGCGGGCCGTGTGGGCGCGCGCGACATGCAACAGGGCTGAGACGCAGTCCTGCACGTAGAGGTAACTTTTGCGCTGCCGGCCGTCACCGAGCACGCGGAGGTGGTCCGGGTGGTCGGTGAGTTGCTTGTAGAAATCGAAGACATGGCCGTGGGTGTAGCGCTCGCCGAGGATGGAGACGAAGCGGAAGAGGTAAGCTTCATCGAGCTGGCCGCCCTCGGCGTAGGAGGAGATGAGGCCTTCGCCGGCACTCTTGGAGGCGGCGTAGAGCGAGGTCTGGACCGGGAAGGCGTCGGTCTCGGGCGTGGGGCGGTCGGGGGTGACGAGCGCTTCACCGTAGACGGAGCCGGTGGACGAGAACGCGATGCGGCGCACGCCGTTGGCGCGCATGGCCTCGAGGACGTTGAAGGTGGCGATGGTGTTTTGCTCGAGGTCCTTCCGCGGGTGGTTCCAGCCGTCCTTGATGTCGGCGTTGGCGGCGAGGTGAAAGGTGAAGTCGGCGCCCTGCATCGCCGCGGTGAGTGCGGGCAGATCGAGGTTGTCGCCGCGCACGAGACGGAAGCGCGGATGCTGCCGCGCGTTTTCGAGAAAACGTTCCTGACCGGTGGAGAGGTTGTCCCAGCCGGTGACGGCGACGCCGTCGGCGAGCAGCCGGTCGGTGAGGGTGGAGCCAATGAAACCGGCGGCACCAGTGATGAAAGCGTGTTGCATGGAAGAATCAGGCGGGGAGTTTCTGCGGGCGCGGTTTCAAAACGTAGCCGATGACGAGATTGCAGAAAATAAAGGGCAGGAAGGGCAGCGGGAAGCAGGCGCGGCGCTCGAGGGTGAAGTAAGGATGCAGCTCCGCGAGGATCTCAGGCACGAGGTTGAGGTGTTCACGACCGTAAAACTCGACGTAAGGCGCGGTGAAATGTCGATACCAGACCCGCTGCGCGGAGAGCCGGCGCGCCAGACCGTAGGCGGGACTGCCCTCGGTGGGAATGACGATGAGCAGGCGGCCGGTCTGCTTGTTCACGAGGCGGTGCAGTTCGGCAAGGCAGGCGGGAAGGTTGGGCAGGTGCTCAAGGACGTGGATGGCGAGGATGCGGTCGAAGTAACCCCCGGCAAAATCCATCCGTTGCTGGCAGTCGCCGACGACGGTCTGCACCTCGGGGTGGCGCCGGCGGATGTCGGCGGCCATGTTCTCGCGATACTCGTTGCAGTAGTAGTTTTGCGCCTGCTCGGGCGTGAGCTTTTCGTAGTCGAGGTGTTCGCCGAGGCCGGCGCCGATCTCGAGGGTGGTGCGGAAACCCAGGGGCGAGTGCCGGACCGGCCACTCGTGGTTGAAACGCTCGACGAGGCCGTAGCGGGAACGGCCGGCGAGTTCCTCGTGCCAGAGTTTCATGAACTGGTCGTTGCGGACCTGCTGCTCGGGGGTGAGCGGCGGGAGGATTTTCGGCCACTGGGTGGTCGGCATGGCGGCGGGTCAGGCGCGCGGCTCGAAGCCCGCGGAGCGCTCGAGGATGAATTTGGGGCGCCCGCGCACCTCCTCGTAGATGCGACCGATGTATTCGCCGAGGATGCCCACACTGATGAGCTGGATACCGCCGAGGAAGGAAATGAGAATGACGAGGGTCGGATTACCCCAAAGAATCGTCCACCCCATGAATTTGTAGAAAAGATAAATGCCCATCAGCAGGAAAGAAAAGCCGGCGATCGCGAAACCCAGCATGGTGCTGAGTTGCAGCGCGTAGGTGGAAAAGCAGAAGATGCCGTTGAAGCCGATGCGCAGCGAACCGAAGAAGCGGTTGTAGTTGGTGGCACCGGCGTGGCGGGCCGGGCGGTCGAAAGGCAGGAGGATCTGGCGGAAGCCGACCACGGCGACCATCCCGCGCAGAAAACCGTGGGACTCCTTGAGCTTCACGACCTCGTTGACGACGCGGCGCGACATCAGGCGGAAATCACCGGTGTTGGGCGGGATGGTGACATCGGCGATCTTGTTGATGACCTTGTAGCCGACGTGGGAGACGACCTTCTTCACCCAGGGTTCGCCGGTGCGCTGGCGGCGTTGCGGCAGGACGATGTCGAAGCCCTCGCGCCACTTTGCCACCATATCGGACACGAGTTCCGGCGGATCCTGCAGGTCCACATCCATCACGATGACGGCGTCGCCGCGGGAATACTCGAGACCGGCCAGAGTGGCCATGGGCTGGCCGACGCGGCGGGAAAATTTCAGGAGCTTCAGGCGCTCGTCTTTGGCGCGGTGTTCCAGAATGACGTCTTCGGTGCGATCGGGCGACGGATCCAGCGAAAAAATGATCTCATAGTCCGCGGTGATCGGGGCCAGAATAGGCTGCAGCCGGCGGAGGAACTCGGGGACGTTCTTCTCCTCCTTGTAAACGGGAACGATGATGGACAGCAGCATCGTCCCATTCATCGCGGAGTGGGCTGATAAAATCAACCCTTGGCACGCGCGATCAACCGGTCCGGAAACCCAGCCGCCAGAGAAACTGAATCAACGCGCTTTTGCGCAGGTAGGCCATGAGACGGGGATGCCGCTCGATCTCATGGGCCGGGAAATGGCGGTCGTGGGTGCGTTCGCGCAGTCGGGTAATCTCGCTCTGGCCGGTGCTGTGCATGAAGGCGGCGGTTTTTTGCGCGGCGTGGGCCCGGAAGCAGGCGAGGAACCAGGGCACGCGCACGATGCGCGCCCCGGCGGCGTCGAAACGCAGCAACAGATCCCAGTCCATGGCGAAGTTGAATGAGGGATCCAAACCGCCGGCCCGTTCCCATATCCGCCGCCGCCAGAACAGCGTTTCCTGCGGCACGAAATCATTCAGGCGCAACACGGCGGCATCATGCGCCGGCAGAAACCAGCGGGCAATTTCTTGTGACGCCTCATCGACGACGATGCGGTGGCCATAGATCACATCGACCTCGGGATGGGCGGCGAAGTAGTCCGCCACGAAGGCCAGCGCGCCGGGCTGATAGTAGTCGTCGGAGTTGATCCACGCCATGACATCGTCAGGTCCGCCGGAGGTCCGGGCAAAACCTGTGGCGATGGCATCAGCTTGGCCGGCGTCTGGTGCGCTGGTCCAGGCGACAAGGCGGGAGGCGTGCTGGCGGATGAGTTCGACGCTGCCATCGGTCGAGCCGCCGTCCTGCACGACGTATTCCACCAGGAAGCCTTGGTCGAGCACGCTGCGCATGGTTTCGGCGAGGTAGCGGGCCTGCTGGTAGGAAGGCGTGACGATGGACAGTTTCGGCCGGGCGAGACCGGGGCGCGGGGCGGGGAAGGTTTCGGGTCGCACCGGGCGCGGCGGGTGGGCCATGTGCGCCGGCATCTGGAAGAACATGAGCTCGGTCCAGTCGCCACCGCCCAGCCAGAGAGGGAGCAGCAGGCGCTTGATGCGCACGTCGCGGCTCATGATCGCGGCCCATGCTCCGTCGGGCGTCCGGGCCTCGATGACGAGGCGCTGCCGGCCAGCGGGAAGGGTGCCGCGGATCTCAAATCCAGTGTTGGCATCCGGGGCCGCGGGCAGGGCAGCCGGCACGTCGGGGCGTGGCATGCCCACGACGCCGTCGAGGATGCGGTCGGCAGTGCGCAAACGAATGCCGGTGATGGCGCCGGCAGATTCGTCGAAGCACCAGCCACGGATGATGACGCAGCGCGACGGGTGGCTCCAGTCGTCGGGTTGATCGATGTGGGACTGCAGGGCCACGGCGGTCTCAGACGAACTTCAATTTGCGGGCGGCAAAAGCGACCATGCGCAGCAGCAGCCAGCCGTGGCTCCAGCGCTGGATGTTGGTCGAACCGTAGGTGCGCTCCTTATAGCGGATGGGCACGTCGGCGATCTTCAGGTTCAGTTTGGCCGCGCCGAAGAGCAGATCAAAGTCACCGAAGGGGTCGAAGTCACCGAAGTAGGCGCGGTTGGCGGCGATCTTTTCGTAGTGGGCGCGACTGAGAACTTTGGTGCCGCAGAGCGTGTCCTTCACCGGCTGGCCGAGCAGCCAGGTGAAGATGAGGCCAAAGGTCTTGTTCGCGCAGAGATTCAGAAACTGCATCGCTTCTTCGTCCATGGGGTAAACCAAGCGGCAGCCGTTGGCGAATTCGGCGTGGCCGTCGGCCAGCACTTGGTAGAATTTGGGCAGCTCCTCGGGGGGCATGGTGAGATCGGCATCGAGGATCATCAGGATATCGCCGGAAGCAGCGGCAAAGCCCAGGCGGACGGCGTCGCCCTTGCCCTTGCCGGTTTGCTGCATGATTTTGATTTTCCGTTGCGGATAAGCCGCGGCGACGCGTTGGATTTCGGCCCAAGTGTTATCCTTGGAATGTCCCTCGACGAAGATGAGTTCGGTGCCGGCGCCCATGTCGGGCGTGCGCAACACGGCGGCCTCGATGTTGCCGGCCTCGTTGCGGGCGGGGATGATGACGGAGACTGTGCGCGGTGGACGTGCACGGATGCGGGTGGGGCTGGCGACGCAAAAGACCGTGAGGCAGAACCAAGTAAAGATCGGCGCCAGCCAGCGGTTGAGCAAAAGTTCGAGGCCGAAACAGGGGAAAGGCAGCAGGATCCGCGACTGGATCAGGACGGTCTGCCAATCGGCGAGGCGCAGGAAGTTGCGCACATCCGCTGTGCTGATCCAGTTGCTCTGGGGCTGAGGCGAGCGGAGGCCGAGCCAGCCCGCGAAGGCCAGCAGCGGGCGCCAGACGTTAGAGAAATAGTTGAAAACCAAGCGAGTATCGGCGTGCGAGACTTGGTGGAATTGCTCGAGCAGTTGCTGGACGTCTGCGGCTTGGTTCAACGTGTCGGAAACGATGATGTAATCGAACTCTCGGGCTAGTTTTAGCGTCTCGCCGGCCTGCACATGGAATTCCACACCAGGCACGCGTTGACGCGCCGCTTCGATCTGTTTCGGAGAGAGATCGATCCCGACACGGTGCGTGGCACGGATCTGAGCGAGTAGTTCGCCGGTGCCGCAGCCGACTTCGAGCACCGTGGCATCGGCCGGAATGATCAGGTTGTAATAGTGGGCGAGCAGGCGCCGGTAGCTGCGAGCCGTCCAAGTCAAACTCGTCGGAGCCGCTTCATAGAAAGCGCGCACCTTTTCAGCATGGGGGTGAAGGGTGTCCGTGGGCAGCATCAGCAGGGAAGGGAAAAGTGGCGCGAAACCGCCAGCGCAAGGAAGCCGTCAGGGGCCGGCGGGGTCAAGGGCGGGGAAAGTCGCGCCCACACCGGCGGCAGGATTTGCCGTGGGGCTGCGGTCGACCAAAGGGCGAGCAGGTCCTCGCCAACCTGCAGCGAGGCGTGCGGCAAAGCGTGGGTCAGCATCCCGCCGCTTTTTCCAGAGCAGCGAAACTATTTAAGCCGAATTGAAAGCGCCGGTAAGTCGGCGCCGAAAAACCATTGCGGGTGGCGAGGGTCGCGATGTCAGTCTGATTCCAGTAGTGTTTGTGGTCGGCGATCTCGGGGCCGGAGATGATCTTCAGTTTGAAGGCCAGGAATTCCAGCACGGGCTGCGAGGCAGGCGTGGGGGTGGTGAGGAGCACGCTGCCGCCGGCCTTGAGGATGCGGTGAAATTCCCGGAAAAGAACGTCCACTTGATCGAGCGGGATGTGTTCCAGCACGGCGAGGATAGTGATGTGGTCAAAGCTGGCGTCGGCGAATTCGAAGCGGGTCTTGAAATGGAAATTCTGGATTTCGAGATTGGCCGCCAGTTGGCCGGGCGTGGCGTCGTAATCGAGGCCAATGCCGTGGCGGATGCTTTGCTGCACAGATTGCAGAAACAACGCCTGATGGCCGCAGCCAAAGTCCAGCACGGTGGTGTCAGGCCGCAGGAATTTCCGGACAATCCTTGAGCGCCACCGGCAGATAAACAGGTCGAGCGCGTTAAAATCCTTCGTGCCCATGCGCGGGTCAGTCGGTGCGCGACCGGTTGATGCGTTTAATGACGACGCGCTCGAGTTCGAGCAGGCGCTGATTGACGGAGCTTAGCACCAGTCCAAGGGCAAGGCTGAGGCTCGCGAGCATGAAGCCGGAGATGGCGACGATCGCGCTGGCGCGGCTGACCACGCGGTGTTGCTGGATGAGTTCAAAGAGCGGCAGGGCGCCGGCGGCGGCGGCGGCCAGGGCGAGCACGATGAAAACGCTGCCGAACAACGCGAGGGGCTTGTAAGCCCGCATCAGCAAAAAGAGCCGCAGCAGGACGCGGATGCCGTCGGGAATGGTGCGGAGCTTGGAGAAACTGCCGGAGGGACGTTCGCCGTAGGGGGCCTCAATCTCGTGCACGACGGCGCCACGGTAGAGGCTCTGCACGGTCAATTCGGTTTCCACGTCGAAGCCGCGCGAGGTAATCGGGATGGACAGCGCGCATTCGCGGGTGAAGGCACGGTAGCCGGAAAAAATGTCAGAGATACTGGCGTTGAAAATCTGGTTGATGATCCAGCAAACCATCTGGTTGCCGGCAACGTGGAATTTGCGGAAGGACTTGTCGCTGTATTGCTGCAGGCGGGCAGCAACGGTCATGTCGGCATCGCCGTTGAGCACCGGGGCCAGCAGGCGGTGGACCGCGGTGGCATCGTAGGTGCCGTCACCGTCCACCATGATCATGATGTCTTCCTGCACGACTTCGAAGATCGTGGCGACGACGTGGCCTTTGCCCTGCCTTTTTTCGCGAATGACAATGGCGCCGGCGGCGCGGGCAAACTCCGCGGTGCGATCGGTGCAATTGTTGTCGAAGACATAGATCACGGCCGCGGGGAGCTCGCGTTTAAAGTCGGCGACGACCTGCGCGATGGTCTTTTCTTCCTGATAACAGGGGATGGTGACCGCGATGCTGGGAGTGGCGGGAGTGCTGGCCATGTGGTGAAACGGAGAGGAAACGAGACGAGGTTAGACCGAGAAAGGAGCCTGTTTTAGGAGAGCATGTCCACAGTGATTTAACCGCGGGTCGAACCGGGGCTTAACGGGTTTTTATGAATCCGACGCGGTATTCACGGATGAAGACACGCAGCCGGTGCAAGAGGTCGGTGGCGAGGGCGAGGGCAACGGCGGCACCGAGACACACGATGACGATGAGTTCCGGTTGTTGGCGACACGCGGCGAGGGCATCGCCAAAGCGCCAGACGCCATAATACAGGGCGAGGATGTGCCAGAGATAGATCTCCAGCGTATACCGGCCAAGGTAGGCCGCCAGTCCTGCCCGGGGCGACCAGCCCAGCGCGATACCAGTGGCGAGAGCCGCGACGGCAGCGAGGTCATAAACCAGCATCTCAGGCCGGGCATACGCGAAATCGAGCCGGTTGAATTCAAAATGCGCGCCCATGAGCTGGCGATCAAGCAGGTGAAGGGCGTTCCAAGCCATCGCGCCGCCGGCGGCGAGCAGGGCGATCACGCCGAGCGTGCCCAGACTGCGGCGGGAAAGGGAGCCGACGAGCACGCGAAAGTGCAGCCCGGCAAAGAAATAAAACGCCCAGAAAAGTCCGTTGGGCCGCGCCCAAGTGTAATAGCTCAAGGTCCCGCGATCCGAAAGAAGGCCGAGTGTGAGGTGCAGTGCGAGGAACAGGGTGGCGAGGACGAGTGTGGCGCGCTCAAGGCTGAGAACCGGAATCACACGCTGGAGCCAGTGCGGCAGCGCCTTCAGGAGGGGTTGAAAAAGGTAGAGTTGAAGAATGAGGGGGATGAAGTAGAGCGTGGGCTCGACGCCGTAAAACAGCAGGTGCTGCCAGAGCCAGGTGAACTTGGCGCCGAGGCCGGGAATCGCCTGCCACGTGGCGTAATGGTTCAAAAAAATGAATGAAGCGATGCTCGCGAGCAGGTAAGGAAATCCAATGCGCCAGAGCCGGCCGCGGTAATAGTCCCCGAGCGAATGTGCCGACCGGGACAAGCCGGCGAGCAGGCCGGAAAGGAAGACGAAGAGCGGCACGGCGAAGCCGAAGCCTTGGTTGAGCGCGAGGCCGAGATAGAACGAAGGACTCCACGCATAGGCATCCGTGGTCACAAAACTTCCCGCAAAGTGCACGCAGATCACGCCGAAGATGCTCCAGCCGCGCAGGGTGTCGATGTAGGCGTTGCGGCCGGCCGGGGCAGGGATGGCAGCCGGGTTCATAGGTCGCGGAATCCGGCCACACGCAGGGTGCGGAACATGTAGTAGAGCGGGTCGCCGGACAGCGTCTCGATGTGGCGTTGCAGGTGAAGCGCGCGATTTTCTTTCCGGCCAAACGCTTCGTAGTGTTCGCGGGCACCTTGCACCAAGGGGATGTGCTGGGACAACACGTAGGCCTTGATGTCGGGGTAACGTTCAAGGTAGTCCAGCCAGTCCGGCTCCGTGCCCAAGGTGACGCTGCGGATCTCGATCACATTGGGTTGGTCGGGAATCGGAGTGAAGGTGAGCCGGCGAATGAACCAGCCGGTGCGGTTGGCCCAATCATAGGTGGCGACGATCTCGCCGTTGAAGAGGACGTCGAATTGCGCGGCTTCGCGGATGTGCAGGCGGAGATCGAAGGCGAATTCGATACGATCAAGGTGCTTTTGCGGCGGGATCTCGAGCCGGAGCACAGGTGCCTTGGCCCAGCGGATAAGCGGCAGGTCCCATTGGGGATATGGACCCTCGGCCGGGGCCAGACCGGTGGTGACGATCCGGGTCTTGGGGGCTGGGGAGATGAGCTCGTCAGCAAAGAGCGAAGTCGGATCGAGGGGAGTTTCGAAATCCGGCGGATCTTCCCGTGCGAAATAGGGCACCTCGCTCTGCCCGAGCGCGGCGTCACTGGCTGCGTCGTTCACCCGGACGGTGAAACGCTTAATGGGTCGCGTGACGGACGCCCATGCTTCGCCATTCGCGGTGAAGGTGGCGAGGGTCTCGCTGCTGCCGTCGGAGAAGTCGACGCCGACGCGCAGGCGTGCGTGGTCGGCCGCGTTCAGTCCGGCCGCCTTGATGCGCAACTTGGCGTAGCGGCCCGGATCGCGCGGGCCGTAGTAAAACACGACCATGGCATTGCGATTGGATTCGGTGGCAGGAAGAGTTTCCGGATGAGGCGCCAAGCCATAGTAATCCAGTGCCGGCTGGCCCGAGCCGATGGTGCCGAGAAACTCGACGCCGGCGGTGCGCTTGGCCGGGAGGTTGACGATCGTGTAAGAGGAGAGCTGCTCGATATTGCTGTAGGCGACTTTGCGCACGAAACCCCAGTGGGAAAAGAGATTGTAGGCGTCAGGATCGGTGCGGTCGAAGGAGGTGAACCGCTGGTGCCGCCCGAGATTCATGAAAAGAAACGTCCGCTCATTGCCATCGGTCGTATCGATGTTGATGCGGGGTTCACCGGCGAGGCGTTGCACAAGGAGCGGTGGGAGGGCAGGCAGGGCGGGCGGGGGCGGCTGGCCGGCCCAGAGCGGGGCGTAGGGGCGGCTGGTGTTTTTAAACAAGTAAACCCCGGCCAACCAGAGGGAGCTCACGGCCAGCAGCAGCACGAGATTGCGGGTCGTGCGATAGAGGCGGGGGTTGCGCCAACCGGCCTCGATGACCGCCGCCAGGCAGGGGCCCAGGACGAGGATGGCGGGGACAAAGTAGCGCTGATTGTAGAGCGACCACTTGTTGAGGATGAAATAGGTGGCGAACCAACCGAGCCCCAACCATGCCAGCCAGGCGGCGGGAACGTGGGCGCGGCGGCAACGCAGCAGACAAAAGAAGGCGGCGAGCAAGATGGCGGGTCCCGTGAAACCGAACCACACGTGGTCCTCATTCAGGTCGGGTGGAAAAAGGTAGAGCGGAGCAAAGGCGTAGGCCTCATTCCAGTGGGGGAAAAAGGTGCGCGTCCCCCAAGCATTCAGCTCCGCCGTGATTTGCAGATCGAAGGTAAACCGGTGCAGCGGTTCGAGGAACAACTGCACGAGATAGGCTTCGCTGGTTTGCGCCACACACCCGATCGAGAAAGGACGGTTGAGGGTGAAATCATAGGAATGATTGATCCATTCGCCCTTTTCCGCGATATTGATGGCGGCGAAGGGGGCGGCGAGCAGGCCGGCCAGCAGCGCGGGAAAGAGCCAGGCGCGCACGCCCCGAAAAAATTCCGGCAGTTTGTGATTCTGCGCATGACGCCAAGCGAGGAAGAGGAGGATCAATCCTCCGGCTGGCGCAAAGAACACCACCGTGAGCTTGGAGCCGATGGCCAAGCCGGCGGCGACGCCGGCGAGCAAAGCATCGCGGGTCTGGCCGGAGTGGCGCCACCGCAAAGCGAAGGTCAGCGCCGTGATCAAGCCGACCCCGGTGGGCAGGTCGTTCGTGGTGGCGGTGGCTTGGGCGAGCACTTGGGTCGCCATGAGCGTCAGCCAGGTGGCGGTGAGGGCAGCGTTGGCCCCGAAGGTGCAGAGCCGGCAGAGGCGGTAGAGCGCGAGTCCGGCCGCCGCCCAAGCGGCGAGATTGATGAAATTCACCGCCTGCACCGGCGCACTGTAAATGAGGCCCGCGAGTTGGAGCAGGTTGTAGTTGAACGGAAAATAGATCTGGCGCGGATTGCCGGTGTCGAAGTGCGCGAGGTTGCCCTGGCCCATGTAATACATCGCGCGCGGCAAATGATAAGTGAGCGAGTCGTAGTTGTTGGGTTCGTAGGTGGATGCGAGTTGGAGGCCGATCCAAACAACCGGGAGGAGCGTGACGCAGAAGGCGACGAGCAGGCCGCGATGGGGCGTGTCGGTCGGCGGGGGCGGCGTGGCTGATTCGGGTGGGACGCGGCGCAGCAGCCACCAAGTGGCGAAAGCGAGCAGCAGGGAGCCACGGAAGAACCAGGCGGGATCACCCAGTTGGCGCACGCACGAGAGCAGGAGGCTGGTGGCGACCAGGTTGGCCCACACCAGCAGCAGCGTGGCCAACACCCGATCGGTAACGGCACGGATCAGACGGCTGGCGGTCGCGTAGGACGCCAGGGTCAGCAGGATCGTGTGCGCAAGAAGAAGAGCCATGTCAGGACTTGCCGGTCAGGGTAACATAGAGGGCGCAACAACCGAAACAGCCCATGAACTGACCGTGACCCGCGGCTTCCCATTCACGGGCGGCTTTCTTGACGCCGATGTTCCCGGCTTCGTTTTCGGTGTTCAGGAAATCGTGGACGAGGACCGGCGTGCCGGGTTTCAAATATTCGCTGAGGATGAGCAGGTCGGCCTTGCAGCCCTCATAGCTGTGATCGCCGTCGAGGAAGACCATCGTGGGCGTGATGCTCCAGCGTTGCACAAAATCCTGCAGCACGCCGTGGAACAGATGGCAGCGGTCTCCCAGCATTTCTCCCGCGAGGATCTGGCGGGTGCGGGTGATCGAATCGTCCATGATGTCGATGCCGTAGAATTGCGGCGGGGCGGTGCGTGACGGGTTCGCCAGGGCCCCGCGCAATTCGATGGTGGCGGACCGGCCGCCGAAAGTGCCGATCTCAAGGATCACATCGCCGGCGTGATAGGCCATCTCGTAGAGTTTGAAGGAATCGCCGGGGGTCTGCCAGCCGGGCAAGGACGAAGTTTTCTCAAAGATCTGCGCGTGTTCTGCATTGATGAAGTGATCGGTGCCGGCCCAAGAAGGCCGGTGGCGGGCGGTCTCGACGCTGTCCTGCGCTTCAGCGAGCGGATATGTGAGTGTGGGCGGATTGGGCCCGGTGCCGACGCGGCGGCGGCCGGTGAAATACTCGTGCCAACGTTGCTCCTGCCACCACATGGAGAAACGGCTGAGCGCGTATTGCCGGGCCCATGGCGCCGCGACATTCATGAAGCGGGAGTCAGAGAGCATGGCGCGGATGGCGGCGATGGCCTCGCTGGCATCGCCGTTGCGGACGAGTTTCCCGGTGATCTCGTTACGCACAATTTCCGAAACACCGCCGGCATTGAACGCCACGACGGGCAGGCCGCAGAGCTGGGCCTCCATGACCGTCTGGCCGAAGGCTTCCTCGGTGGCGGTGCCGAGAAAAATATCGGCGGCCTGGTAGGCACCGGCGATTTTGTCGGCGGCGAGATGGTAGCCGAGGCCGATGAGACCGGGGATCTCCTGCGCGTTGTGGCCGAAAGCCGCAAAGGTGACTTCGTTTTGCAGCGCGGCAATGATCGCGCGCAGTTGCCGGCCACCTTTGCGTTCTTCTTGAAAATTAACGGCGGCACAGAGCACGACCGGTTTGTCGTTGGGCAGGCCAAGGAGGCGGCGCGCGGCGGGTTTGTCGGCGGGTTTGAAAACATCCTCGTTGGCGCTGAGCTCGATGGTCTCGATGTGCCCGACTGCGGGCAGGGCGGTCTGAAACATTTTTTTGCTCCAGAGGCTGTTGGCGATCACCTCCACGCCGTGGGGGCCGCCGAAAATATCGCGCCGGGTTTGCCAAGCATCGGCGATCAGCGCGGGGGCGAGGGAGGGATATTGCCCGGCGGTGGGGCAGGTGTCGTTGCAGCCCGTGAGGTAGAGTTGGCAGGAGCCGGGATAGGCGCAGCGGCCGGTGTAGAGGTAGGCGTCATGCAGGAAGGTCAGCACGCGGCAGCCAATGCTGCGGAGGGCGGTGAGGAGTTGGAAAGGCCAGCGCGCGGCGTGCAGGTTGCCCACGAGCACGATTTCGGGATTGAAGCGGGCCACCTCCAGCAGCAGGCCGGTGATCAGAGCCTCCGGGGAAAAATTCGCGTTGCCTTCGAGGTGGTTGACTTGGCGGATGCCGAGCCAGAGGTCGGAATCGATCATCCGCGTGGCGACTTTTTCCAGCGGGATATCGCCGTGGGCCCACGTCAAGACACCGGCCTCGATGCCCAGGCCCATGATGCACTCGAGCTGGCGGGCTTGCGCGATGCCCGCGCCATACTGAAAGCCGACGTCGTTAAGAAAGAGGATGCGCTTCGGCAGGTCGGGAGTGCGGCGCTTGTCGGGCATGGGTTTCATCACTGAGCAGCAGTTATTTTCTTCAACATGAACACGCCGGTCATGGCCGGACCGACGTGGCTGCGGTAGCAGTCGTCGACATACTTAATCTGGGAGTGCAGGTGACGGTGAATGAGTTCCAGCAGTTCGGCATCGAACATCAGGCAATACTGCAGATAATTCATGAAGAAGACGCTGAAGCCGACGAACTCGGGCTGAAACGGCGGGGCGTAATCACTGAAGGTGGCGTTGGGGAAGAAGCGTAATTGCAGTCCGTGCGCGGCGCCGAGATCGGCCATCTCATGTGGGTTGAAGAGGTGCTTGTCCTCAGCAGTGGTCTTGTCGAGGTCGCGGCGGCAGTAGAACTTTACCGTGTCCACGAGGCTGGCGATTTGCTTTTGCCACTCGGGCCGCAATTCGACGCCGGCGGTTTGGAGCACCGGGGCAATGCTCTGACCGATGGCGCCCATGAGCAGGTAACCGTATTCGCAGGGCTCGGCGCCCATCACCAGTGCACCGCCGGGGCGGAGGGTTCGGGCACACGCCGCAATGAAGGCCTCCACTCCGAGGATGTGGTGGAGCGTGGAGCGCATGGTGATCAGGGAAAACATTTCCGCCGGCAGTTGAGCCAGGTCGTCGGCATTCAGCACGGCAAAATGCAACCGGGGCGGGAAGCCTTCACCGCTGCCGAACTGACTTTGCGTGAGCCGGAGAAAGGTCTGGGAGGGATCCGTGACGAGAAAATCCGGACCGGGATAATACTTCGCGAGGCCGAAGGTGAGGCGGCCCGTGCCGCAGCCGATTTCCAAGGCGGGTCCGGTCGTATCCACGTCATGGGTTTTGAGCAGGGCGCAGAGGCCTTGGCCTTCCTGGGGTTCACCGGCCGTCACCCCATATTGGCTGTCGTAGCCTTCTTCGGCGTGGGCGTAGGGGCGTTCGGGCGAAAGCTGGAGCAATCCACGCCATTTCGGGAGGTGGTTAAGCCAATGCTGGAATGAGTCGGGGGCAGATGGCATGAAAATAAAAACTCAGCGGTGCGCGGCGTTGACCGCCTGTAATTCGGGCAGATACGGCACGTGGGCGCCGCTGGTTTTCTGCTTCGCGTGTTCGCGGAAGATCGCGAGGATTTCGGGCACGGCGAGAATGCGGGCACCGGTCTTCGCGAGGCGCATCCACAGATCGTAGTCCATGCTGTAGTAGAGATCTTCCCGCACCAGTCCGCCGGCGCGGTCAAAGGCTTCTCGGCTGAAGAAAACCTCGGGTTGATGAAAAAAACTGCCTTTAAGCCAGTGACCGTCGAGATCGAGCAGATCCGGAACCGAGAGCGGCCACACGCGATCGAACGGCAAATAACTGCGATGAATGTGATGCGGGCGTGGTTCCAAATCAATGACGCGGGCGCAACGGCCGACCACCATGTCGGTGTCATGGAGCAGGAATGTCTGGCCGACGGTGAAGAGACTGCCGGGAGCGAGGCGGTCATCGCTGTTCACCCAGGTGAGAATGCGGCCAGTGGCTTGGGCGAAGCCTTTATTGAGGGCATGCGACTGGCCACGGTCCTTTTCGCTGACCCACCATTTGAGGCGAGCCGCGTATTTCTGGATGATTTCAACGGAGCCGTCGGTCGAGCCACCGTCCACAATGATATATTCGAGATTGGGGTAATTCTGATCGAGAACGGAGCGAATGGTATCCTCGAGGTAGACGGCCTGATTGTAGCTCACCGTGACGACCGAGATGAGGGGCCACTCGGCGGGTTGCGCGGGTTGGGGCGGATAGACGTCTTGCGCGCGGACGGCGGGCCAGTGGCTGGCGCGAATCTCGCTCGGGAGGCGCGGACCAAGCCAGCTTTGTGGCGGGCGCAGGCACACGAGTGTGTCGTTGAGGATGGTGGTGCGGGCGGTATCTGGGGGCAGCCAGTGCGACGCGGGATCGAAGCCGCTGATGAAAAGAATGTGGTGGGCTTGCATCCTTCCGACGATGCACAGACGCACGGAGTCGGTGTCGTGACCGTCAAATAACACGGCATCGAACTCAGCCAGGCCGGTAAAATAAGTGTCGGTGCCAGAACTGCGGCCTTCCCGCTGGCCGAAGAGCTGAAAATGATCCCAGCCGCTGGCGAGGACACCCTTGGTTACGGCATCGCCGACATCGGGGTTGGCGAGCAGGTAGGCTTTTTCGTTAAAGAGGTTGTTGGTGCTGCCAAGCCATTCAAGGAAGGTTGCGGCTCGAAAATGGGCCAGGCCGGGACGGGCTTGCGTATATTCCAAGGGGCTTTCGAAAATTTCCGTCGGGACGCCGAGCGCGGAAAGCCATAAGATGTGCGGGAGCAGACGCGGGTGGTATTTGACGACAACGGCTTTCTTAAGATGACGCGCGTAGGGCTCGAGCACGGCGCGAATGGCGGCGTGATCGGCCTGTCTGGCGATGGTTGCCATCAGCTGCTCCTGTGTTGCGTCGAGCTGCTGGCTTACGCTGGCGATGAGTGCATCGCGGTCGGCCGCCACTTTCACATGGGCTTGAATCTCGGCCTCGAGGGATTTCATATAGCCGACGTTGTGTTCGTGGTCGGCGTAGGCTTTTTTTAATTTCTCCTGATAGAAGTTGATGGATTCGAGCCGGGATTTGCTGTCTTTCTCCACTTCCTGGAGATAGGTGATGGTCTTGCTGGTTATCGCGTTGGCTTGGTCGCGGTCTTTTTCAACTTCGCGCAGATAGGCAATGGTTTGCTTCGTGGCGGAACGCGATTCGTTGACGGCGTGTAGTGCTTTCTCAATCGCGACGAGGCGGGCGGCGCGATCCAGCTCGGAGGCCTCAAGGCGGTGGAACAAATGTGCGAACGCTATGCCATTGCGCGGATCATCCGTGCGAGCGGGTGGCAGCACGTCGGGAGATTCCCCCGCCGTGAGGCTATCCTGCAGCAGGCGCAAGTAGGGTTGATAAACCTGCTCGCGCAGGGCGGGTGTCATCACGGCATCATACTTATGCAGACTGGCGTCATAGAGCTGGCGCGCCAAATGCACCAAGGCATGGAAGTGATAGAAGATCAGTGGCTGCTTGTTGATCCGGAGGCCCTGTTTTCCGACGGTGATGACCGCGTCCTTGATATTCCAAGGGGCAACATTGATGCCAGGATGGGAGAGACTGACGGTGTCGGGAAACCGCGTGACCCAAGCGTCGAGATACTTCTGGTCGGCGTAACGATCGACCTCGAGAAGGTTGAAGCACCAAATGGCACACTTATCCGCCCAATCGGCGGCGCAGGCGCGGCCGGTGGCGTCATTCCGGAGGGAGACCCAGCCTACGTTGTATTTGCCATACCTTTCGAGGTGGGCGAGGGACGGAGGAAAACGGTGCGGCGTGATCGCGATCGAGGCGCGGCCAATCTCATCGTAGACCAGCTGGGGCGAGCTGAAAAAATAGAGGTCGGCGTCGAGATAAGTGAGCAACTCGCCGGGAGGAATCTGCGGCAGCAGGTGCTGCATTAACCACGAGGTGCACGTGAAATAGAATTCAAGTTTCGTGCGGTCGGTGCGGGCGGCTGCGAGGGCGGGAGATTGCGCCACGAGATCTGCGACCGGCAGCACGCGGACCTGGGGCAGATTTTTCTGCCGGAGCGCGGTCTCTACCGCCTCATCCATGCACAGCACTACCAACTCGAATTCTCCGGCGTGGGCCGCCAGCGATCGGTGCAGCGCCAGCCCCCGGGTGAGATAGTTGGCGTCAAAATAGGTGCAGAAATGTCTCATGAAGTGGTCCGTTCAGAACGGACGGTGGGGTCCAAAGGAAGGAGTTGTGCCGTGACAGGCCAGCCGAAAAAGAGCCCGCACTCATGGGGTGGACCTGGCGGGGCAGACGTGGCGGCGACCGGTGGCATCAACGGGCTGAGGCACCGGGCTTCTTCAACAGGAAGATGCTGCTGACCGCGGGGCCGGCATGGGCGCGATAGCAGTCGTCGATGAACTTGAGCTGCGATTTCAGGTGCAGACGAATCTGCGCCATGAAGTCGTCGTCGAAACGCATGCAGAATTGCATATACATCAGGAAGAAACTGCTGAAGCAGTGAAAGGCGTTGGCAAAGGGCGGGGCGAAATCCTGGAAGGTTCCCGTGGGAAGGAATTCGAGTTTCAAGCCATGGGCCTCACCCAGCTGGGCGAGTTCGAACGGGCCGAAGAAGTGCTTGTCTTCGCCATGGGTCTTGTCGATGTCCCGATTACAGCAGAACTGCACGGTGCTGGTGAAATCGCTGAGCTTAAAGGTCCACTCCGGGCGCATCTCGACCCCAGCCGCCTTCAAGGCATTGGGGATGGACTGGGCAACCGCCGCCATGAGGAGGAAGCCGGTTTCGCACGGCTCGGCGCCCATGACCAAGGCACCGCCGGGCCGCAGCGCCCGGGCACAGCCGGCGATGAAATCCTCCACCTTCAGGATGTGGTGCAACGTGGAGCGGAGGGCGATGACTGAGAACATGCCGGCGGGCAGTTGGGCGGTGTCGTCGGCATTGAACACCGCAAAGTGCCGGCGGGTGGTGCCGGCGAAGTCGGGGCCGAACTGCCCCTGGGTCAGCCGCAGGAAAGTAGGTGACGGGTCCGTGATCAGGTAGTCGGGCCCCGGATAGTGCCGGCCGAGCCCGAGGGAAAGATAGCCCGTGCCGCAGCCGATCTCGAGCAGGGGACCGCTGGCATCGATCTGGTGGGTTTGCAGCAAATTGCAGAATCCTTCGCCTTCGCGCGTCTCGACGGCGGTAACGCCGTAGAAACTGTTGTATTCCTCCTCCGCATGCATGTAGGCCCGCTCGGCCGAGAGTTGCAGCCAGCCGTGCCATTTGTGGAGGCTGGCGATCCAGGTTGAGAAATTGTCGGGCGCTGGGGACATCAGGTGAGGGCTCAGGCGGGGTTGCGGTGGGCGGCGTTGACCGTCCGCAATTCGGGCAGGTAGGGCACGTCGGCGCCACCGGTTTTCTGCTGCGCATGCGCGCGGAAGATCGCCAGAATTTCCGGGAGGGGGAGGATCCGCGCGCCAGCCTTGGCCATGCGCACCCACAGGTCATAGTCCATGCTGTAGTAAAGGTCTTCGCGGAGGCGGCCGCCGGCGCGTTCGAAAATCCGGCGATGAAAGAAAACCTCCGGCTGATGAAAAAACCAACCCTTCAACCAGCAGTTATCGAGGTCGAGCAACTCAGGCAGCGGCAGGGGCTGGATCTGGCCATAGGTCAGGACTGAGCGGTGGATATGGTGCGGTTGCGGATCCCGGTCCGTGACGAGGGCGCAGCGGCCGACCAGGAGATCGGGATCATGCAGCAGGAATTGCTGGGCCACAGTGAAGAGGCTGCCCGGGGCGAGCTGGTCGTCGCTGTTGAGCCAGGTCA
>JAGNQV010000281.1 GCA_017988885.1 Opitutaceae bacterium
GGTAATGATATATCCGTTGGCCGAAACGATGACGCCCGAGCCCAGGCCCTCTTCCTTTTTCTCGCGCGTTTGATCCGGCAAATCCCCAAACAACTGGCGCAACATGGGATTGGGTGCGACGCGCTGAGCGACAATCTTGGTCGAGTAAACGGAAACCACGGCCTTTTGGACCGGTTCCACCACCTCGGCATAGCTCGTGACCACGGCCGTCTTGCCATCGCTCACCGGTGTCGAATCGACGCGCAATTCTGGTTTCGCCGGATTGTGCTCAGCTTCCAAAGCCCGGGCGGGGGCAATGAGAACTGAGCCAAGGATCAGGGCGGACAGGAAACAAGAGGGAGACCAAGATTTCATAAGGTGCGAGAATGACAAAGTGTTATGCCTAAAAGTTCCGTCTGAGTTTGGAGCCACGCCAAGGTTCATGCGTCAGAAACCCTTGATCTTAAAAAGACCCGTCACGCTTTCATTGCTCGTGATGCGCACGATCGCCTGGCCAAGCAGTTTGGCGATGCTCAGCACCGTGATCGGCAAACCGTGCGTGGTGATCGGCGTTGAGTTGGTCGTGATGAGTTCATCGATCAACCCGCTCTTGAGCCGTTCGACCGCCACCTCGTTGAGAATACAGTGGCTGACCGCCGCGCTGACACTCACCGCCCCGTGGTCCCGCAGAATTTTGGCTGCGGCCGTCAGCGTGCCAGCAGTTTCCGTGATATCATCCACCAACAGCACATCGCAGCCGGCCACGTCGCCAACCACACTCATGGCCTCCACCGTCGTGGCGTTCTTGCGCTTTTTAGCCACAAAGGCCAAAGCCGCCCCCATGGTATCCGCATAGGCCGACGCCATCTTCATGCCGCCGACATCAGGCGAACATACCACGAGCGAATTGGCGCTTTTGCGCTTGGCCAAGTGTTCGAAAAACACCGGCGAGGCGTAGAGATGGTCGACCGGAATATCGAAAAAACCCTGAATTTGCTGGCTGTGCAAGTCCATCGTCAGGATGCGCGTCGCACCGGCGGCCACGAGGAGATTGGCCACCAACTTGGCCGTGATCGGCACCCGCGGCTGGTCTTTGCGATCCTGCCGGGCATAGCCATAAAACGGCAGCACGGCGGTAATCCGCTGCGCCGAGGCCCGCCGCGCCGCATCAATCATGATGAGCAATTCCATCAGGTGATGGTTGGTCGGCGGACAGGTGGACTGGATGATAAACACATCCTGGCCGCGGATATTTTCGTTGATTTTCACAAACGACTCACCGTCCGGAAAGCTGGTGACCGTCGCCTCCCCCAGCGGCATTCCGATGGACTGACAAATTTCCTCGGCCAGAGGACGATTTGAGTTACCTGAAAGGATTTTAAGCCGCGACTCGCTCATGCGCGCATCCTTGGGGGCGGCCGGTTCAGGCGGAAGACAATTTTATTTGCGCCTCCAACTCCGCGACCCGTTTGAAAAGATCCGGCAGACGCTGATACAAAACCTGCAGGCGGCGCTCCAACATATAGGCGCGGGCGGGTGAGCCGTTGACAAAAACTCCGGCCGCCACGCTCGACGTGATGGCGGCGCCTCCGCCTGACTTGGCCCCTTGGCCGATGGTGAGGTGCCCCGCGACGCCCGCCTGGCCGCCCAACACCACATAGTCCTCCAGCTTCGTGCTGCCCGAAATGCCCACTTGCGCACAAAGAATGCAATGCTTGCCGATAATTACGTTGTGCGCCACCTGCACGAGATTGTCTATCTTGGTGCCCGCTCCGATCACGGTGCGACTGAAACGGGCCCGATCCAGCGTGCTGTTGGCGCCAATCTCAACATCATCCTCGATGAGCACGTCCCCCACTTGAGGCACTTTTTCGTGCCGGCCCTGCACAAATTCATAACCGAATCCATCCGAGCCGATCACCACCCCGGGCTGCAGGCGCACGCGATTCTGCAGCACGCATTCCGCCATCACCACGGTGCCGGGCATGAGCCAGCACTGAGCGCCAATCCTGGTGTTGCGCCCCACAAATACCTGGGCCTGCAGATGAGTGCCCTCCCCGATCACCGCATCTGCCTCTACGACGCAGTGAGGCCCCACCGTGGCGCTCGATGCCACCTGCGCCGCAGGATCAACAAAGGCCGTCGGGTGAATCCCCGCCACCGGCTTGGGCCACAGCAATTGCTCGATTCGACCGCAAATGCGGGCAAGCGCCACCGAGGGGTGCTCCACGAGCAGCAACAACTGCCCAGGCTTCGCCGCGCCTTCATAATCCAACGGCACCAGCACGATGGAAGCATTCGTCCCGGCCACTTCGTGCCGGTATTTGGGGTTGCCCAAAAAGGTCAGCTCACCCCGCCCTGCGGCCGCGAGGGCACCGATGCCATGGATTTTTTCCTGGGTGGCACCCCGGGTTTGCTGGGGTTGCACCCAAGCAATGATTTCGTCGGCGGTAAACGAGACCTGCATGGTATCAGCCTGAAAGAATTGTGGTCGGGCGCAATGCCTGAAAGCAAAAAGCCCCGCCCTGATGGGCGGGGCTTGAAAATCAGCACCAAAAATCAGCCGGCCTTAGCGGCCGGGAATCTTGATGGTCGGGGCATCCGATCCGCTGCTGGTCGCCGGCGCGGAGGCCGCGGGCGTCGTCGCCGTCGCACCTGCCGCCGGCCGGTCCTTGTTAATTTCCTTCATGACTTCATCGGTGATATCGAGCGCCGAGTCGGAATAAACCACGCCGGGAATGCCGAGCAGTGAAGGGCCGGATTTATCGAGGAGCAGACCGGCGCCTTTGCGCTTGGCGACGTCGGTGGCGATCTTGCCGATTTCTTCAAACATCAAGTCCCGGAACGTCCGGATGCGGCCCTGCAGGGAACGCTGCGTGTTTTGCTCGAACGTGCGCACTTCATTGGTCTTGCGCTGGAT
>JAGNQV010000095.1 GCA_017988885.1 Opitutaceae bacterium
TGCGCGAGCAGCCCATCGACCAAGGCCGACACCATGTTGCCGGCGCCGAGAAATGCCAACTTACTCATCCGTGTCTTGGCGGACTTTCTTTTCGACCGGGTGCACCAGCACGGCGCAGGCACCGCCGCCGGTCCGGTCGTTCATGGTGACTTCGCCGCCCATATTGCGCAACGCATGACGAGCGACCGTCAGGCCCATGCCGACGCCAACGGTATTTTTGGAGCTGATGAACGGCTCAAAAAGATGATCGCGAATCTCAGGGTCCACCCCACGACCTTGGTCCTCAATGCTGATCTGCACGATTTTGCCCTCGGTGGGCTTCTCCAGCAGTTCGGTCTTGATCCAAATGGGCCGGGGTTCGCCGGGATGATTGTCATAGCTCTCCCATGCATTCATCAAAACCTTGCCAATAATTTCCTCGAAGACCTCGGTGTTGCTGTCGATTAACAGGGCGCCGAGGGGATTAGTGATCGTGATGGGTGTGGTAATTTTCGTGTCCTTGCGGAAGCGCTCAACACTGCTGTCCAGCAACTGCTGCAGGTTGCACTTGACGAGCGGCGGACGGGACTTCACCACGAGCGAACTGAGTTGCTTGATGATGGCGACAATCCGCTGGACCGCGTCCTCGACCTGTTGGGCGTTCTTTTTGACCTGCTCAGGCTTGTCGTAATAGGCCTTGATGAGATCGAGGTAACCGATGACGACGCCGAGAAGATTGTTGAGATTGTGGGCGATACCTTGGGTGATGGCACCGATGGTTGCGCCACGGCGGGTTTCGACGAGGCGGCGCTGGAGATCGAGCATTTCACGGTTGATCGCCACGAAGCGCAAATGGGTCTGCACGCGCGCAAAGGTCTCATCGAGGTCAATGGGCTTGGTGATATAATCGACCGCCCCCACGCCGAGTCCCTCTAGTTTGCCTTCCTTGGAAGTGCGCGCCGTGATGAAAATGACCGGGATCGAGCGGGTATCTTCATCGGCCTGCAGGCGTTGGCATACCTCGATGCCGTCCATATCCGGCATCATCACATCCAAGAGGATGAGGTCGGGCCGGTCTTTGCGCACGCATTCCAAGGCTTCCAAGCCGTTATAGGCGGCCACGACGCGAAGGCCTTCGCGCTCAAGCTTACGTTTCAGAAGCTGGACGTTGATGGGTTGGTCATCGACGACGAGAATGGAGTGCGCAGGCATCGTGGGGAGAGGATTGAGAACCTTGGCGGTGGGCGCAACCCTTGCGTTGCAGGTTATTAACTATTGCCGGCCTGAAGCCGGAAGGCCTTGACCGTGTTTTTCATCAGCATGGCTACCGTCATCGGGCCGACGCCACCGGGGACAGGGGTGATTTTGGAGGCCAAGGGAGCTACGGTGGAGAATTGCACATCGCCGGTGAGGCGATAGCCCGTTTTCTTGGTGGCATCGGGGACACGATTGATGCCGACGTCGATCACGACTGCGCCGGGTTTGACCATATCTGCGGTCACAAACTCTGGCCGGCCAATGGCGGCGATCAGGACATCGGCCTGGCGCGTCAGGGCAGGAAGATTGGCGGTGCCTGAATGGCAAATGGTGACCGTGCCGTTGGCGCCGGCTTTTTTCTGCAGCGCAAGCAAAGCCACGGGCTTGCCGACAATGAGGGAACGGCCGAGCACGACGACATGTTTGCCCTTCAAGTCGATTCCGCTGCGACCGAGTAGTTCCATGATGCCGGCGGGCGTGCAGGCGACAAAGCCGGTCTCATCCTCTTGAGCGACTTTGCCGAGGTTGAGGGTATTGAAACCATCCACATCCTTCAGCGCGGATACCCGCCGGAAAACGGCCAGCTCATCGATATGCTTCGGCATCGGCGACTGCACAAGAATGCCGTCCACCGTGGGGTCGGCATTGAGTCGATCGATCAAGGCAAACAACGCCTCCTGGGTGATGTCGATCGGAGGGAGGTGAATACGGCCTGCGATGCCGATTTCGGCCGCGGTCTTCTCCTTCTTTTTGACATAGGAGACCGACGCGGGGTCTTCGCCGACCCGCACCAAAGCGATGCAGGGTTTGCGGCCGGTGATGGCGGCGACTTCGGCTTTGAGCTCCGCGACGATGGCGGTGGCGATTTTGTTTCCGTCAATGAGTTCCATGGTGGCAAAAATAAGGGCCGGCAAATCGTGTGATTCGCCGGCCCTAAAAGTGAAGCGTTTACTTAAGTTGGAGGCTTTCGATTTGGATGACGAAGTCCCGGCCACTAGGCGCGGGCTTGGGCGTGCCGTAGACGACCACGACATGATCGATGTATTTTTCGATCTGTTCGGTCAGGAGCAGTTTGCTGATGTCAAGATACGCATAGCGGACGCCGGCATCATCGTTCAATTGCCAGTCATAAGGCCGGCGCGGCGCGAAGGCCCGCTTGGTGGAAACAAATTTACCTTGGAATAAGCGCGGCAGCGCGCCGGAGCCGCCGTCGCCCAGATTGAGCATGGGTGCCGGCTGGCCGGCGCCACCGACACCGTAGGCGGCGGGCTGCACCGGGGCAGGCGAAGGTGCCGCGACGTGGGTGCGAGCGACGTCAGTCAGCACCGGGCCGGTCGTGGACGAGGGGATGCCGGGAATTCCGCGGATGTAGCCGGTGATCTTTTTATCCAGGCTGATTTGGGTCCATTTGCCATGAAGGCCCGTAATGGTGGCTTTGTCATCGGCCGCCATGGTGCTGATAACCGCGGAATCGGACTTGGGGTTAAGGTGGAAACCCGTGCCGGTTTGCACGTCCAAGCTTTTGCCAATGTCTTTGTTTTGAACGTAAACTTCGAAAGGCCCGGGCAGTTCCACGGCCTGCCAGCCCGCCGGAGCGAGGGCGAGGGAGTCGGCCGCAATGACGGGTTCGGTGCCGGCCTTGAGAAAGGTGATGGTCGGTGAGGCGACGTCCGGCCGCACAAATACTGCCGTGGTTTTCGACAAAGGCGCCGCGACGAGGGTTGAGCCGGTCAGCAGCGCGCAAGTGAGAAAGAAATTAAGCTTCATCATGATCTAAGGAGTTTTCGGTTTCAGATGCTCCGCGGAAGGGGCGGGGGATCTTGAAGAGCAGTGCGACCTCCTTGGTAGTCAGTTGTTTCACGGCGTGCAACGGGATTCCCTTCAACCGCAAGGCACCAATCTGGTAGCGACGGAGGCGTTTCACATCGTAGCCGAGCGCGGTGAAGAGCAGGCGGATTTCCCGCTTCTTGCCATGGTGCATGTGCACATCAAGGCTGGCGGAGGATTGGCTGGCGCTGGGATTCACGAGTGCGGCGCGCTCCACTTTGAGGCGTTCGCCTTCATACATGATGCCCTTGATCAATTGGGGCAGCTTCGAGCCTGGGTAAGGCTGCTTCAGCACCACATGGTAGCGTTTCACCACGATGTTGGACGGGTGCATGAGGCGGTTGGCGAGCTCGCCATCCGTGGTGATGATGACCATGCCTTCGCTGTCCTTGTCGAGCCGGCCAGCGCAGAAGAAGCGGAATTTTGCCAATTCGCGGGGGAGTAGATCGAAAATGGTGTCCGCATTGTGCGGGTCATCATTGGAGCAGACCAGCCCGCGCGGCTTATTGACGAGGAGGGTGAGGCGCGGCTGTTGCGTGCTGCGCACCTGTTTGCCGTTGGTCGTAACGCGATCGACGCCGGGCGTCACTTTTTGCCCGAGGGTGGCCGGTGCGCCGTTGACCCAGACTTCACCCTGGGCGATCATTGCTTCGGCGTTACGGCGTGAGCAGATCCCGGCTTCGGCGAGGAATTTTTGCAGACGGACAGGTTCGGGATGGCTCATGAGTCACGGCAGTTGGCTTGAATTTTCAGTCAGGGGCAAGCCTTGCAGTGATCGTAAACAAAGGCTTGCGCGTTCCGAGCCGTGCGCCCTACATCCGGCAGCCATGTCCGCTCCCGCCGACGTTTCCGCCTACACCAAAGACAACCCATTCCCGGCCAAAATCACCGAGAACCGCCTGTTGAGTAAACCCGGCTCGGGCAAGGAGACCCGGCATTTTGTGGTCAACATCGCCGGCAGCGGATTGCGCTACGAGGTCGGAGACTCGCTGGGTGTCTTTGGCGCGAACCGCGCGAGCGAAGTCGATGAGTTGTTGCGGTTGGTGGGCGCAGACGGCAGCGAGCCGGTCGCCCCAGTGATGCTGAAGTTGACCGCTCCTATTTCGCTGCGCGAAGCGCTGACCTCGCGGCTGGCCTTGGCGGGACCGACACCTAAAATCATCGGGACTTTGGCCGCGAAGGCGACCGATCCGGCGGAGAAGGCCCGGCTCGCCGGATTGCTGACGCCTGAATCGAAGGATTTACTCGCCGGGTATCTCGATGAGCGTGAATACGTGGATTTACTGGCGGAGTTTCCCAGTGCCAAACTTACGCCCCAAGAACTCGTTGATCACATGCGCCGGCTGATGCCGCGGCTGTATTCCATCGCCTCATCACCCAAGGTCTACCCAACCGAAATCCACCTCACGGTGGCGGTGGTGCGCTATACGACCAATCAGCGGGAACGGGTGGGGGTGTGTTCGAGTTTTTTGGCGGATCGCGTCCAGGTGGGCACAACGCTGACGCCGGTGTTTGTTTCGCATTCACACTTTGGGCCGCCCGAGGACCAGTCGAAGGACTGCATCATGGTCGGCCCCGGCACCGGTATCGCGCCGTTCCGGGCATTTGTGCAGGATCGGATCGCGGGTGGTGCGGCGGGCCGTAATTGGGTATTTTTTGGTGATCAGAAGCAGGCGACGGACTTTCTCTATAGCGAAGAATGGACGGAATACGCGACCAAGGGGCAGGTGGCCCGACTCGACCTCGCTTGGTCGCGCGACCAGTTGCACAAGATCTACGTTCAGGACAAGATGCGGGAGAGTGCGGCCGAGTTGTGGAGCTGGATTAGGGGCGGCGCCTATTTTTACGTTTGCGGCGATGCCAAGCGCATGGCGAAGGATGTGGACCTCGCTCTGCATGAAATCATTGCCCAGCAGGGTGGGCTGGACGCGGCGGCCGCCGCCGACTACGTAAAGCAACTGAAGAAGGACAAGCGCTACCAGCGCGACGTTTACTAACCTAAATATAAATCATGAGCCTGACCTTTCAAAATCGCACGGCATTGGTGACCGGCGCCGGCCGCGGCATCGGCAAAGCCATCGCGGAAACCTTGGCCAAAAATGGCGTGACGGTGATCTGTGTATCCAAGTCCGCCGATTCGTGCGGGGCCGTCGCGGCCGCCATTGCTGCCGCGGGCGGCAAGGCCAAGGCGCTCGCCGTGGACGTGGCCGATGGCGCCGCAGTCGCAAAGGCGGCGGAGGCGCTGCTGGCCGAGTTTCCCACGATCGACATGCTCGTGAACAATGCCGGCATCACCCGGGATGGCTTGCTCTTCCGGATGAGCGAAGATGATTGGAATTCGGTGATCAGCACGAATCTCTCGAGCTGCTTTCACTGGACGAAGCATCTGGCCCGGCCAATGACGCGCGCGCGCTGGGGGCGCATCGTAAATATTACCTCGGTCAGCGGTATCATGGGTAATGCCGGTCAGGCCAACTATTCAGCGGCGAAGGCCGGCATGATCGGCCTGACCAAGAGTCTTGCCCGGGAATTCGCCGGCCGGAGTGTGACGGTAAATGCGGTGGCGCCGGGATTCATCAACACCGATATGACCACGGAGTTTGTCAACAACCCCGAAGTAGCGGCCAAAATTCTAGAGGCGGTGCCTTTGAAGCGGTTTGGCGCAGCGGCCGATATCGCAAACATGACCGCCTATCTTTGTTCAGAGGAAGCAAACTACATTACCGGCCAAGTTTTTACCGTTGACGGCGGCATGGCGATGTGAACCCTCACTGGTAACGGATTTTCCTAACATGGCTGACACCAAAACCATCGAACAACGCGTCAAAGAGATCATTGTTAACCAACTCAATGTTAACGAGGAGCAGATCACGCCCACTGCTTCCTTTCTGGATGATCTGGGCGCAGATTCCCTCGACACCGTCGAGTTGATCATGGCTTTCGAAGAGGAGTTTAAGGATGAGATCAAGGGGGAGATCCCTGAATCTGATGCCGAAAAGCTCCAGACCGTCGGCCAAGTGACCGACTACATCAAAGCCAAGGCGGCGGCTAAGTAAGACGGGAACGCACTTTGGCGTTCCGCTGAATTTTCTCAGGAAAGTTCTGGCGGAACGCCTTTTTTGTTTCTGAAAAACGAGGTCACTAACCCTGCCTTATGGATTCCTCTTCGTCACGGCGCATTGTGATCACCGGGTTGGGTGTGGTTGCCTCAGTCGGCCACACCGTTGACGAGTTTTGGGCCGGTTTGTTGGCGGGTAAATGTGGGATTGGCCGCGTGACGCATTTTGATCCGACCGCCTTTGCGACTCAGATTGGCGCCGAAGTGCGGGACTGGGATCCGGCGCTGCACATGGATCCGAAAGAAGTGAGGCGGAATGATCGCTTCACGCATTTTGCTTTTGTGGCGGCCAAGCAGGCGACGCAGGACGCCGGTTTGGACATGAGCAAGGAGGATGGTGACCGGGTCGGCGTAATCATCGGTTCCGGCATCGGTGGCATGCAGACCATCGAGACGCAGCACAAGATTTTGCTGGAACGCGGCCCGCGCAAGGTGTCGCCGTTCATGATTCCCTCGCTCATCAGCAATATGGCCGGTGGTCTGGTGGCGATCGAGCTCGGGGCCCGGGGGCCGAATTTTGGCGTCGTTTCCGCCTGTGCGACCGCAACGCATGCCATCGGAGAGGCGTTCCATGCCATTCGGCGGGGTGAGGCTGATGTCATGGTGGCGGGAGGCAGCGAAGCAGCCATCACCCCGTTGGCTTATGCTGGTTTTTGCTCGATGAAGGCGATGAGCACACGCAATGGCACTCCGCTACAGTCCAGCCGCCCGTTCGAAAAAAACCGCGATGGCTTCGTGATGGGTGAGGGCTCCGGCGTGCTGGTGCTGGAGACGCTAGAGCACGCCCGAAACCGCGGGGCGCGGATTTACTGTGAGGTGACCGGCTACGCAGCGACATGTGATGCTTTTCACATCACGCAGCCCGACCCCGACGGCAAAGGGCTTTCGCTCGCGATGAAGCGTGCGCTGGCTGTCGGCAACATAGCGCCCGAATCGGTCGATTACATCAATGCGCATGGCACTTCGACGCCTTACAACGACAAGTTTGAGACGCTGGCCATCAAGAAAGTCTTTGGCGCGCATGCTCCCCGCCTCGCCATCAGTTCAACCAAATCGATGACGGGTCATTTGCTTGGTGCGGCGGGTGGAATTGAATCGGTGATTTGCGTGAAGACCATCCAAACGGGGATGATTGCCCCGACCATCAACTTGGATGAGCCGGATCCCGATTGTGATCTAGACTATGTGCCCAATGTCGCTCGAACGGCCATAGTGCAGACGGTTTTAAGCAACAATCTCGGATTTGGCGGTCAAAATGCCGCGATTGTTTTCCGCGCTCTCTAGGTTGCGGTATGGCGGGGAAGCCACTTGGCGAGCGTGGTCCGCAGTTCATCTTGGCGCACGGGTTTGGCGAGAAAATCGTCCATGCCCGCAGCCAAGCATGCGGCGCGATCTTCGGCCATGGCATTGGCCGTCAGTGCAATGATGGGCAGGGGCCTGCCGGCGAGATGAGCGCGGATGCGCCGGGTGGCTTCAAATCCATCCATCACCGGCATCTGGCAATCCATGATGATCGCGTCCCAAGCCGCTAGTTTCACCGCGTCGAGGGCGACCGCGCCATTCTCGACGATCGTGGGCTGGATACCCAAACGTCCGAGCATGAGCTGAATCACGCGCTTGTTGATGTTATCGTCTTCGGCGACCAAGATCCGGCCGGAGAGCTGAAAATTTTGCGCTAGGGCAGGCGCCATTGCAGCGGGTTGGGCATCGGGTGCGGCCGGATAGGTGACGGTGAAACTGAACTCGGAGCCACGGTTGGCTTCGCTATGCACGGTAATTTGTCCGCCCATTTGGTTGACCAGCCTTTGTGAAATGGAAAGACCGAGGCCACTGCCACCAAAGCGCCGCGTGGTCGAACTGTCGCCTTGGGTGAAGTCTTGGAAAAGTTTGGCCTGGGTTTCCTCGGCAATGCCGATGCCGGTGTCGGACACCTTGGAACACAGGGTTACATTTTGCTCGTCGCGGTGCAGGATCTGGAGCGAAAGGCCGATGCACCCGCGCTCGGTAAACTTGATGGCGTTGCCCGTGAGATTCAGAATCACCTGCTTGAGTCGGACGGCATCGCCTTGCACCTGAAAGAGTTCGTTTTGCGGCAAGTTGAGCGTGAAGTTGAGTTTTTTCTCGGCCGCCCGGGGCATGAGCAAGGTGGTGATTTCACGCAAGGCGGCACAAGGCCGGAAAGGGATTCGTTCAAATTCAATCTTGCCGCTCTCAATTTTAGAAAGGTCCAGAATTTCGTTAAGCAGTCGCAGCAGGGTGTCGGCGGAACTCGAGGCAATGTCCACTTGCGACTTCTGGTCGGCACTCAGCGGCGAATCCCGCAGGAGTTGGAGCATGCCGATCACGCCGTTCATGGGCGTGCGGATTTCGTGGCTCATGGTGGCGAGAAAGTCGCCCTTGGCCTTGTTGGCTGCCTCAGCCTTGGCCTTGGCCTGGCTGAGAGTGCCAACCAAGTCCTCGTTTTCGAAAATCAACCGGTAGAGGCGTCGCAGGTCGAGTTGGTGCAGTTTGGCGGTATTAAGCAGGAAGAGCGCAAAGGTGATGGTAATCAGGGCGAGCGTCCAGCTACCCGTCTCCGGCGTGGTAAAGAAACGCACCGTGATGGGAGTGAAGGTCGTGAAAATGTAGATCCAATAACTTACGATAACCGGCGCGAGCGAGCGGGCGGCTCCGGCGTTCATACCTGCGAGGATCAGCATGAGCAGCAGCTGGGCGAAGTTATTGTCGCTGTAGAAATAGATCCACCCGGCCAGGCCCCAGACCAAACCTGAAGCTGCGACGCCGATCAGGAAGGCGAGGCGCCAATGCTCCAACTTTTCAAGCGGTGGATTACAGCGTTTAAAAGTGAAATTCAGGCCCAGGCGCAGAAGAGAAATAACGAAAATGGCGCCATACCATTTGGCGTTGAGGGCAAAAGGGAAGTATTGCCCGACTGCAAACGCCATGACGGCTGCGAGCACAAAATTCGAAAACAGGCCGAAACCTGCCGAGCGGTAGAGCAGGCGGGTGAGCTCCCCCTGCACGCGCTGCGCGATGATGCGGTCAGTTCCCGGCGGGCTTGAGCTTGCGGGGGCAGGGGCAGCCATTGGGTGATGAGTAGCAGGAAACCTGCGGCACGAAAGCGGATTCTGGTTTATGATCCGGCGGCCATTTCAGCCAATAAAAAACCCGCGACCTTGGTCGCGGGTTAAAAGATGAAGGTGTGGGGGAAAGCTCAGGCCTTTTGCACCAAACCAGCTTTGATGGCCTTGACGGAGACCAGCATGCGCTTGGTGCCACCGTTGGGCAATTTGACGCGGATGCGTTGCAAGTTGGGGCGAAATTTACGCTTCGTGATGCTGGTCACGTGCGTGCCGATGCCGCCGCTTTTCTTGCTTTGTCCCTTGCGATTGATGGAGCTGCCTTTGACGGGCCGCCGACCGGTGATTGCACAAATTCTGGCCATGGTTTGAGTGGTTAAAGGTTCGGAGTAAAGGGCGGGAGAAGGGCGAAGCAAGGGATTTCTTCGGTTTTTGGAGGTTAGTTACGCAAAGCATGCAGCACCTGGAATTTTTGGCCAAGATGCGCAGGATGGAGCAGTTGCATAAGCGACAGCTTGCGTTGGCTGAAACGGGCGGCTTCTGCGGTGCTCGTGGCTTGAATGAAGTCACTGGCATGGTGGACGAAAAAGCTTTCCTGCGATTCCAGTTGGGGTGACCGGAAGTTATTTGCGGCCAGGACCGCGACCAGCCAATCCCAGCACACATGGCAAGTGAGGTCCTGTTCACCGGGGCGCGCCAAGAGCTGATGATGCTGCTGGTGCTTAAAATAGGCCCGCGCGGTGCCTGCGGGCAGTGAACTTGAGAGTTCCTGCCAAGATTTACCGTAATCGCAGGCCATGAACAGTCCATGCCATGGCTGGTCCGTGATGTGTCGTAACAGATCGCTAGCGGCCAGGGGCGCGTCGATGACGTAGCCTTCAGGCATATTGAGCGGCAGTGGCACGGGGGCGTTGATGGCGAGCGTCGTTTCAACCAGCTGGTCCCCTTGCAGAGTCACGGCCAGCTCCCGCCAAGTGGGTTGGGTGTGAATAAAACGCCGAAACGGCTGCGCATCGAAGAGTTCGTTGGAAAACACAATGCACGGACCGGAAAGCTCGATCGGCGCTGAAACCCTGATGGTGCGGGCCGAGCGAAAAGGATGGGCGACATCGCGCAGAATGCCTGCATCGGCCTCGGCACCGATTTCCACAAAATCAAAGTCGGCAGGATCAGCCGGGTGCAGCAAGGTGCGGCAGGCTTCAATGATCAGCTCGCCAAATATCGGACCGGAGGTGCTGGCCGTATAGAAATCAGTGCCGGTCCCATAGCCGACCCGCGGTTTGGCCTGCCGGTAATAGCCCAGCGTGGGATGATAGAGCGCGAGTTCCATGAACTCCGCGAATGTCAGCACCCCACCGTGGCCGGCACGTTCGTGGAAGGCCGCGAGGAAAGCGGGCGAGGGCGGGGCAGAAGGTA
>JAGNQV010000282.1 GCA_017988885.1 Opitutaceae bacterium
GACTTCACCCGCGATCTCCCCACACTGCCCAACGTCAGCAAGCTTTGGTTCCAACTCGAATACGCCCTCTAAAATTTTGCCCATGGTTACCACCAAAAATCACACGCTCGACGTCCGCCCCATCCTCGCCAACGGCGCGGAACCGTTCGCCCTGATCCGCGCCCAAGTAGATGCGCTCGCCCCGGGCGATAACCTCACGGTGATCGCCCCGTTTCTCCCCGCGCCGCTGATCGAACTCCTCAAAGCCGAGGGCTTCCAGTCCACCATTGAACATCGGCGTGACGGCGCATGGTCCGTCAATTTTCACCGCCCCTGACCGCGCTGTCTCGGTTTACCCGTCCGGATCATCCCTGCTCCAGCAGGAACGCCCGCAACGCCACCACATTGTTGTGCTCGGTGTCGTGTGAGCTGAACAGTAATGTCACCGGACCTTGCTTGGCCGCGTCCAGGATGGGTTGCCACGCCTCGGGTCGTTGCTTGAGCTCCGCTCGGTAACGCCGCTGAAACTCCGCCCATTTAGCCGGATCGTGGCTGAACCATTTGCGCAATTCGGTGCTGGGCGCGGCGTCCTTCCACCAAGCGTCCATTTTCAGGGTCTCCTTCTTGATCCCCCGCGGCCACAACCGCTCGACGAGCACGCGCTGCCCATCAGCCGCGGCCGGTGTTTCGTAAACTCGTTTGATCGCGAACAAAGGCCGTGTGTCTTTTTTTGTTTTCATCCCAAAGCGGGCGCACCGTGGCCGCAGACAGCAAAACCCAACGGCGAGGTCTGGGCGAAATCCAAGCGCGTTTGCATGGTGCAATTTAATCCCCCCGCCCCTTCCGTCAACCGATGCGCCCCAATTGGCGCTGCGCCGCTTCACTCAACATGGCCGTCGTCCACGGCGGTTCAAAGACCATCGCCACACTCACGGTCTTCACTCCGGGCAAACGCGCGAGCGCTTGCTTGGCGCCTTCGTGAATCCAGCCGCCCGACGGGCAACTCGGAGTCGTCAGCGTCATGATCACGGCGATGTCGCCGTCGTTGCACTCGACACTGTAGATCAACCCGAGATCGACGATATTCACGCCAAACTCCGGATCGGGAATCGAGCTCAACGCCGCCCAAACCGCGGCCGTGTCTGGAATCGCATTCATAAAGTTTGCGGGATTTTTTCGCCTGCAGGCGCCGCTGGTGCCACCCAAAGATGCCGCAGCACGCCGAACATATCGGCGACGAAGAGCCCCACCCCCGCCGCGAGGATCCATACTCCCGCCAGCATCCAGCCGCGGTTTAAAGTCCACGCACCGAGCAGGAGCGGCCCGGTCGCGATCCCTTGCAACGCCAGCCCCCAACGCTCGATGCGAGGATTGGCCAGCGCACTGGCCGATGGTGTCGGTCCACGGCCGACCCGCGGACCATAAGCACGCATCCACGTGAGAAAGGGCACGATCTTGCACATCATCCCCGCGAGGCACGGCAACAGTCCGCCAAAAACAATCAACACCGCATAGAACATCGCCCGGAATCCCCCGGTCGCCGAGGTGCCTTCGCCTGCAAACAGCAGCGCCAGCCCGCCCGCCGTCGCGAATGCCACGCCCACGCCGCCGCGCAAAAACGACTGCGTGCCGGCATCGAGCGCGCGTTTTTTCCGCGTCGCGAGCGCCCGCCACAATCCCACCCCGGAACAAACCACGCCCACCGTGATCGCCAACGCCGAGAGCTGCGCCAGTGGCGTAAGATGCCAGACAAACGCCGGCGTCAATCCCAGCAACCCGGCCTGCGACAGCCAGAGCCCGCCATTCGCCAACCGCCAGTTGCGCACCTCGCCGAGCGTGAACATCGGCACGAGCTGAAACCCGACGCCTTGCAACAGCGTGAGAAAAAATCCGACGAGCCCGACATGTGCGTGCGCCCGCAACAACGCGAGCGGGTCAATGGGAATGAAATACCAATAGCGATTGGCCGCCAGCAGCAGCCCGATCAACACCGTGGTAAGCAACCAGCCGGCGGCCAGCGCCAGCGACCACGCCACCGTTCCGCGGCGGCCGGCTCGCCGCACCGTGCGCCACGTATTGACGGAAAACAGCAGGATGCCGAGCGCCACCGCGAACCCGTAATGCCCGAGCAGCTTGAGATCCCAATGCCAGAACGCATAGACCATTCCCGGCACGCCGAAGGCATGCAGACCAAAATGCCACCAACCGTGGCGTTCGTTTACCAGCGTGGTGCCGAGCGCGACCGGCGCCAGTTGATAAACCGCTCCGCACGCCACTGTCACAAAAAAACCCAGCACCCAGGCATGCGTCAACGCGACGACTTGGGGATGCGTATGCGGCAGCGCGAGCACCTCCGCGTTAATCACCAGCAGCGCTGTCGCGATCACCAGCCAAGCCAAGCCCAGGCCCATGAACGCGAGCGGCAGCCGCCCTTGCACGGCGAGCCAACTGCCGGACATGGCGGGCCGACCGGCCGCCGTCGCTGGACGCGCTGGAGTCGAATCAGCCACGCGTGAGCACCGTTAGCCAACTGCCGTCCGTTTGTTCCTTGCAGTCGTGCCGGAATCCACGCTGCTCGGCTTCGCCGAACAGATGGCACGGTTCGCGATCAGTGCGCGCATGCAAAGTCGCTCCGGCGGGCAATGCGGCCAAGGCATCCAGAATGCGAATGAGCGGCTCCGGCGGTTCCAAACCGCGCACATCAATCTCGTAGCGCCCACCCGCCTTCACGGGAGCGGCAGCCTGCGCCGCGGCTAACGGCGGCGTCGGCGTCGCTCCGCTCACCGCGTGCAGTTTCGTGATCTTCACCCGGAACTCCTCGGGACCGCGCTCCAGATATTCCCACGCAAAAGCCTCGGGAAATTCGGCGGTAAATTGATAATACAGCGGCACCGGATCGTGGTCGTTTAACAGCACAA
>JAGNQV010000283.1 GCA_017988885.1 Opitutaceae bacterium
AATCCGCCCTGCCCACGCCCGAGACCAAGCTCGCGATGCTCAAACTCATCACCGAGACCCTCACCAGCCGGGGCTACGTTTACATCGGCATGGACCATTTCGCCAAGCACACCGACGAGCTCGCCGTCGCGCAATGCGCCCGCACCCTCCAGCGCAATTTTCAGGGTTACAGCACCCGCGCCGGCGCAGAGATTCTCGCCTTCGGCCTCTCCGCGATTTCGCAGACCCCGTATAGCTACCGGCAAAACCACAAGACGCTCACCGGCTACTACGCGACGCTCGACCGCAATGTGTTGCCCGTCGTGCGCGGCCGTGAGCTCACCGAGGAAGACCACCGCCGCCGCGAGATCATCATGCGCCTGATGTGCCACCTGTCGCTCGACTTCGCCGCGTTATCCCGCGAGTTCGGCTTCGATTTTGCCACGCGCTACGCCGTGGAAATCGCCCGGCTCCAACCGCTCGCACAGGACGGCCTCATCACCTTGACGCCGCACGGCTTCGAAGTGACCGACCTCGGTCGACTCCTCCTGCGCAACATTGCCGTGTGCTTCGACGCCTACCACTCGGCCGAATCAAAACGTCATTCCCGCACCGTGTAGCTTGGTTGCGGGTGAGCGCGGAATAAATTAGTGAACCGGCACGGCCCGGTGCGCCGTCAGTGCGCGCCCAGCGCAACCGCTGGGCACCGCTTTACCTTCCTGATTCGCCTGCGACCGGTTTCTTTGCGGCATCGAACATCGCTTGGATCGCCCGTTGGCGGTTCTCCTCCTCCCGTTCCTTCAAGCGCTGCTCCACTGGCACGGCAAAGACCGAGCCCTTGAGCACACAACCACGCCGACCCGGCACGCAGTCGGTCTTCAACAAGCGACAGGCATCATGGTCCGGATCAAAGTGAGGGCAGGAAAAACTCATGGCTCACGGAGTGAAACGAAAACCGTGTTGCGCCTCGTAGGAAAGCACCTGAATGCGCCGCGACCTAGCCTTGATTTCTTCGGCCCACACCTGCGGTTGGCCAGCCGGATCCGCCGTCGTCACGACTTCGACCTTGATATGGTGCGCACCCGGGGCCAGCGGCACGCGCAGTTCGCCCACGGAAATGCCATCAGACTTCAGGCCCTTGGGCTGGTAAACATGCTCCTGCACTTGTCCATCAACTCCCAAGCGCACGGTCACAGGCACGCGGGTGCGCTCCGCCGGAAGCGCGGTGCGCATGTGCACCGGCCGGGTATCATGCGCCGGGTCCGGCAGCGCGACAGCCGCCCCCGAGACCCAGTCGCCTGCTACCCGGAAGGAAAAGACAAATTCGGCCGTCGCCGGCGCCGGATTCCGGAACGGTGCATCGCTCACCCAGAGCACCGCCGCCATCGCCACGAGCGCGAGCAACAGCCCCACCATCAGTCCGCCGAAACGACCGCCTGAAACTTTCTTCGGCACCGGTTCCAGCGCGAGTAGCCGCTGCGCCGCCACGCCCACCAGTTGCGGCCGCAACACATCGAAATTGACTAACGCCACCTTGCGCGGGTCGGCGCGGTTGGGCCGAAACTCCGGTTCGCGCGTCCCGTCAAGCCGCGCCCCCAGCCATTCGCTGCCCTCCTTGCAAAACGCCTCGCTCGAACCGCAGCCGATAATCAGCACAGCTGCCGCTCCTTTGCTGATCAGCCGCTCAATCATCTTCGGCTCAATCCAGCCCGAGCACGGAATCGGGCGCACGGTGTAACCCGGCAGCCGGGTTCGCCACGCGGCTTCATCGAACATTTCCCAACCGCCGTCAGATTGCGCACAGACAAAAGCCAGTGCCGGAGCTTCGCCACCCGCCACGGCCTTTTGCACCAGTGCTTCCAAGTCGCGGATGACCTTCAAGGCATCGAACCAAGACATGCCGATCGCCTGCGTATCGCACGCTCCCGAGCAGACCCCGCAACCGATACAACGCGTGGGATCGATCTGCGCCTGGGAGGGAAACGGTTTTCCGTCGGTGCGTGGCACCATCGTGATCGCACCAAAGGGACAGTCGTGCGAACACAGCGTGCAGGAGAAGCAACGCGCCGTGTTGACCGTCGCTTGAAAAGTCGCGCGCGGCCGGCGGCGCGCCAGCCACCAAGGCACCGTCATCAACCCTGCCGCCGCCAAAGCCGTCGTCAGCCAGATGCCGCCGCCCGAAAGTCGGGCCGTGATTTCCAACGGCCAGAGATACCACCAGTCCATGGTCATCCGGTCCGGTTTCACCGCCATCTGCGCCACCGCCGCATTGGTCGCCGGGTAAACCAGCGCGGCCGCGACCACCGCGCCGATCAACCAAGCCGTGAGCCGCCAGTCGGGCAGCAATTTTGTGCGACTCAGCCGGGCCAGATGCACGCACAGCCCGCCGGCAATCCCGAGCGGCAGCACCATGTGCAAAAAGAAGACCAAGAAAAACAACAGCGACGGCACGGTCGCGTCGGTCGCAAACAACCGCAGCATCGGTTCGCCGAAGATCGGCAGCACGTCCACCCCTCGAATCGTGTCCGAGGCGAGCAATTGCGCCCGCACATCCCACACCAACCAGTAACCCGTCCACCCGATAAACCAAACCAACCCGAGCAGTGCGATGCCGCTCGCCCACGCCAGCCAGCGTGCATCGGCGAACTTCCGCGCCAGAAACATCCGCAGCGCATGCGCCAGTAACAGCAGCATCAACAGATCCGCCGCGTAACGGTGCACACTGCGCATCAGACCGCCCAGCGAACGTCCGCCGAGACTGGCCAGCGATTCCCACGCCGTTTGCACGCTTGGCGAATACCAGATCAGGAGAAACACGCCCGACGCCGTCGCCAGCAGCAACATGACGTTGGCCGCGGCCCCCAGATGCGCGAGCGGGTTGACCTCGCGCGGCAACCATCGCTCCA
>JAGNQV010000007.1 GCA_017988885.1 Opitutaceae bacterium
CGGTGTCCACCACGTGAATCACGCCATTGCTGGCGATCAGATCGGCGGCGATGACCTTGGCGCCATTGACGGTCACACCCATCGCATCGGCCTGCAGCGTCAGTGCCTTGCCGTTGACGGTAGGCGCCTCGCCGGTCTTGACGTCGGCCGCCAGGACAACCGCGGGCACGACGTGGTAGGTGAGGATCGCGACCAGCTTGGCCTTGTTTTCAGGGAGCAGGAGCATCTTGACGGTGCCGGCGGGAAGCTTGGCAAAAGCGGCGTTGGTCGGCGCGAAGACGGTGAACTTACCGGGGCTGCTGAGGGTCTCGACGAGACCGGCGGCCTTGACGGCAGCCACGAGGGTGGTGTGGTCGGGGGAACCGGCGGCGATATCAACGATGGTCTTGGCCGAGGAGATGGCCACGAGACCGGTGCTGAGGAAGAGGGCGGCGAATACAGAACGGAGTTTCATGATAGGTTTCTGATTAAGGGTTGAATGCGACCGGTCGAACGGATGTCCGAGGTCACATGTCTCAAACGGGCCGGTGGTGCCGGCGGATGCATCTTTTTTCCGCGCGACGGTCCGGTGCTCAGTTTCGCAGCCCCAGCCAGCGGGCAAGCGACCCGACCGCGCCCGAGATCGCGTGGCCGCGTTTCACGGCACGCGCCATGACACGCAGGTGTTTATTTTCGCGGTCGGCCTTCGGGTCGATGTGGCCGACAAGCTCGTGTCCGGCGAGAATGGGCAGGGCGTAGTAGCCGCGCACCCGCTTGGCGGGCGGGGTGTAAACCTCCCAAGTGTAATCGTAATCCCACACGGCTTGCGTCACGCGGCGGTCGTAAATCAACGGATCAAGCGGTGCGATCAGGAGCGGGGAGGTTTTGGCGATTTTGGCGGGCTGCGCTTGGGCGGCGGCGAGCAAAGGGACATCCGAAAGCAGGCAGTGCAGCAGAGGGCCGTCCGTGATTTGCACCGGTTGCACGAGGTCGGCGACGGCCGCCAATTCGGTCCGCTTCAGCCAAGCCAGCCGGCGTTGGCGCAATTTGAGCAGTGCCTCCCAGCGATTGGTTTCGGGGCGGGTGGGTTCGGGCAGGTTGAGCACCGCGGCAGGCAGCACGCGTTCCGGCAAATCATAGAGCCGGCGGATGCCCTGGCGCTGGGCGATGAGCAGCCGGCCGTGAAAAAAGAGTTTCTGCATCGCGGACTTCGGGAGCGTGGCCAGGCCCCAGATGCGCCGGGCACGACGATCGTCGGTAAACGCATCCGAACTGAGCGGGCCTTGTGCACGGATGGCGGCAAAGATGGTCTCCTCCAATTCGCGTTCGGCCTTGGTCAACCGGCCGGACCAAGCACTTTTGATCCGGGTGCGCGCCCGCATGGCGGCCAGCAGGTGCGGCCAGGCGTCGTGGGTAAAGACCGCGAGGTTCCCGGTGGCAGGCTGGTGATGCTCAAACGCCACCCGGTCGGCCGCGGGCAGCGGGGTGGTGGGGCCGTGGACATGACGCATCAGGTCGCCCTCGCGGTAACCGGCGACGCGGTTGCGCAGAATGAGATCGTGCATGCGACCGGTGACATTGATCGGATCGATCTGCACAAAGCCATGATGGGCGAGGGCGGTGCCGATATCGGGGGCAGGCGTGTCGAGCAGCAGCGCGCGGCGCATGAACCGGCGGGCGGTGAGAGGAGAAATTTTTAGGGCCGATGGCACGCTGGCGCCGATTCAACGCGATCGGGTGGTAAAAAGACAAGACCACGTCCGCGCGGAAAGCGGGCGTGGTCTTGTTTAAGAATGCGGGCCGGCGGCCCGCGCTCCCGGGACTCAGGCGTAGGCGATGGCGGGCCGGCCGTAGCCGGCGCGAGTTTGAATGAAGTATTCCGCCGGGGCGGTTTCCGGGGCGAATTCGGGGCAACTGGCGGCCAGCAGGGCGCGGAGATTTTCACGGGCGCGGGCGATGCGGCTTTTCACCGTGCCCACGTTGATGCCGAGCGATTGGGCGATATCCTCATAGGAGAGGTTGAGGACGTTGCGCATCGTGAGAACCTCGCGGTGGCGGCGTTCCAATTGCGTCATGCAGGTATTGATGAGGGTGGAAAATTCCTCGGTGGCCGTCTCCTGCGCGGGATCCTGCGCTTCGGAAGCCACGAGGTCCGCGAAGGTCGCGTTGCTTTCGTCGGAAAGCGCGTGGTCCAGCGAGAGGGAATCCTGCCGGCGGCGGCGGAAAAAATACCAGTAGCGGTTGCGCGCGAGATTGACCGCGATGCGGTAGAGCCAAGTCGCGAGGGAGGAGTCGCCGCGAAAATTCGCGAGGCCGCGGTGGGCGCGGATGAAGGCGTCCTGGACGATCTCCTCGGTGTCCGCGTGGTTGTGGAGCAGATTGAGAACCGTGGCGTAAAGTTTGGCCCGGTAGCGCTCCATGATGGTGACGAACGCCTGATCGTCGCCGGTGTTGAAACGTTGCACCAAGGTCGCATCCAGGATGGCAGCGGCGGTGGAATCGTGGGACTTGGCCGAGGACTCTGGCGGGGAAAATTCTGTTTTCATGGTGATATTGGGTTGAAGTGAGACCCTTCCCTTAACTGGATGCGTGCCAACGGAGATTTGATAATTCGCAAACCGCTTGGGCGCAGGGTTTAAAATAATTTTATCGGCCTGCACACTTGGCGTTAAGCCGCCCGAAATCGTGCATTCTGAACGGCTTTGAGAAGCTAATCCGGCATTATGCATGACACGTTGTGTAAGTGCATGGACTGCAAATCGACTCGCCATGCCGATGGGTTGCCGCACGGTTTTCGTCACATGTCGGTGCCAACGTCCGCCCCCACCCAACCCGTCATCTGGGAACAACGCTGGCACCCGCTTCGCGAGGAGTGGGTGCTTTATACCTCCCATCGTGGCGGCCGGCCGTGGATTGGTGATACGCACAAGCCAGCGGAAAATACTCCGCCGAGTCATGACCCGACTTGCGCGCTTTGCCCCGGCAACAAGCGGGTGCAGGGCGAAAATCCCGCCTACACTGGCGTGTATTGGTTCACCAACGATCTGCCGTGTTTTGCCAATGAGGCGCCGGCACCGCGGGTGATCGCCGGCGACGATTTTTACCGGGCGCGGCCCGCGCTAGGCACGGCCGAGGTGGTCTGTTACAGCCCGAATCACGCGAAGACATTCGTGGACCTGACCGACGCTGAGGGGGCGGCGGTGGTGGATCTGTGGGCCGCGCGTTATCGGGAACTCGGGGCGCGGCCGGAAGTGCAGCACGTGTTGATCTTCGAAAATAAAGGCTCGCTGGTCGGCACCTCCAATCCGCACCCGCACTGCCAGATTTACGCCGGCAACCTGATTTACGGATTCACGGCGCGCGAAGTGGAGAGCGGACGCAAACATTTCCAAAAAACCGGCCGCCTGCTCGGTGCGGACATCCTTAGCCGCGAACTGGCGGGGCCGCGGGTGATTGCGGAAAACGCCGGTTGGGTGGCCTGCGTGCCGTGGTTTGCGCGTTATGCCTACGAGGTATTTATCCTGCCGCGGCGGCCGGTGCCGTCGTTGGCGGCGCTGACCACGGAGGAACGTGCGCAACTCGGATCGATGATTCGTGAGGTCACCACGCGCTACGACAATCTCTGGCGGATGCCGATGCCCTATGTGATGGCGATTCACCAAGCGCCGACGGACGGGCAGGACTACGCGTTTTATCCGTTTCACCTCGAATTCCACCCGCCGCTGCGGAAACCCGACACCTTGAAATATCTCGCCGGTCCGGAAATTGGCGGCGGTTCGATGACCAATGAGTCGAACCCGGATGAAAAGGCCGCGGAACTGCGCGCGGTCTCTTCCCGGCATTACAAATCCGAACCCTCTTCCCGCGGCTGACGCGAAGCAGCGCGGATAATTCCATGCTTGTATCCGTGATAATCTGTGAAATCCGTGGTTAAACATGACCGCTGCCCAACTCGAAACCGCCCGGAAACTCCTTTGCGCATTGCAGGATCATATCCGCGACACGCTCATTGCGGCGCGGGCGAAGAGTCTGGCTTCCTTCGCGAAGATCGCGGCGGTGACCGCGGCGGACACGATCTACCAGGTGGATAAGATTTCGGAGGAGGCGATTTTCCACTGGTTCGAGCGGCACTGGCCAAAGGCTTGGCCGGTCGAGCTGGTGATGGAAGGCATCGAGGACGGCGCAGTGGTCACTTTTCCGCGCGGCACACCGGCGAAAAAAACGATTTTCAAATGCATCCTCGATCCGATCGACGGGACGCGGAACCTGATGTATGACAAGCGCAGTGCGTGGATCCTCAGCGCGCTCGCACCGCAGCGCGGCGCAAAGACGAACCTGGGCGACATCGTCGTGGCGGCGATGACCGAGCTCTCGACGAGCAAGATGTGGCGCAGCGACCAGCTGAGCGCGGTGCGCGGGCGCGGCGTGCAGGCGCGGGCGTTTGACCTGCGCACGCGGCGCTGGGCGGCGCTCAAGGTGCGGCCTTCCCGGGCGCGGAATTTCGAGCACGGGTTTGCTTCCATTGCGCGATTTTTTCCCGAGGGCAAGGGCCTGCTCGGCACGGTGGAGGAGGCGCTCTGGCGCGAGCTTGGGGTGCTGGGGAAGAACGGCGGCCAGTTGGTTTTCGACGATCAATATATCACGACGGGCGGACAGATTTACGAACTGCTGATCGGACATGACCGCATGCTGGGCGATTTGCGGCCATTGGCCTATGCCAAGCTCGCGCTCGGGAGCGCCTCGCTGTGCTGTCACCCCTACGACATCTGCACCGCGCTGCTGCTGCAGGAAGCCGGTGGACTGGTGGAGGCGCCCGATGGCCGGCCGCTGCGGGCGCCGCTCGACACGACCTCACCCATCGCCTGGATGGGTTATGCCAACCCGACGCTGGCGCGGACCGTGCGACCGGTGCTGCAGGGGCTGATGAAGAAATATTTCTGAGCGCAAATTTTAACCACGGATGACACGCATGAACACGGATACAAAGCTATCGAGTCCCGCGCATCAGGCTGCCGCTGGCCGGGTCGGGGCGGTTATCCTTAACCGCCCTGTTCAGCCGACGTTATCCCCAAGGGCCGTTAAGGATAACGGCCCCGACCTTAATCCGGGCCAAGCTGCGAAATCCGCAGAGAAAATATTCCGGTTGGAGCATCGCTGATATGAAAACGGTCACAGGCGAAGCCCCGGGGCGGTTGGATTTTCTGGGCGGCGTGGCCGATTACAGCGGCTCGCTGGTGCTTGAGATGCCGCTGACGCTTACGACGCAGGTGAGTATCACGGAGACGAAGGCGCGCGAGTTGGTGTTTGTCAGCGCGGATGAAGGTTACAGTTCGCTGCCGGCTGATGCGCGGGCGGAGGAAGTGCCCAAATGGGTGCGCTATCCCTACGGCTGCTATCAGTTGTTTTGCAGCGCGCAGCGCTGGCGACCAAAGGCGGGATTGATCTTCACAATCACGTCGCGAGTGCCCGCTTCGATGGGGGTGAGCAGCAGTGCGGCACTCGAAGTGGCGACGCTGCGGGCGCTGGAAAAACTTTCCGGCAAAAAATTCAAAGGCACGGCGCTGGCGCGGCTGGCGCAACGGGCGGAGAACGAGATCGTCGGTGCGCCCTGCGGGTTGATGGATCAACTGGCGTCGGCGAACGGCGTGCGCGGTGCGCTGCTGCCGATTCTCTGCCGGCCAGATGGGTTGTCGGCGCCCGTGAAACTGCCGGCTGGCGTGATCGCGGTCGGCTGGCCGAGCGGGGTGAAGCACGCGGTGACGGCTTCACCCTACGCCACGGCGCGCGCCGGGGCCTTCATGGGAAAAAAACTCATCGAACGCGCCACCGGCCGGACCTTGGCGTATGCGACGGAACTCACACCCTCGGAGTTGCCCGGCATCGCGTCAGCGGTTTTGCCGGAGACGATGACCGGGCGGGCTTTCCTGCAACGCTGCGGCAATGTGGATGATCCGCTTTCCAAGATCGCGCCGGGACAGACCTATGCGGTGCGCGCGGCGGTGGCGTTTCCCATCGGGGAAAATTTTCGCGCCGCCACGGCGGTGGCGTTGCTGCGCGGAATCAATGCGCGCAACCGCGAGGAATCGCTGCGTGTGCTCGGCGAACTGCTTTACCAATCGCATGCCGGTTATTCCTCCATCGGGCTCGGGTGTCCGGAAACAGATGAAATGGTCGACGCAGTGCGGACCGCGGGTCCGGCGCAGGGATTTTACGGTGCGCGAGTGAGCGGCGGGGGCAGCGGTGGCACGGTGGTCGTGCTGCTGAAAACCAGGGCGCTGCCAGCGTTGCGTCGGCTGGCCAAAAAACTCGGCCGGCCCACCATGATCATCCGCTGAGTCATGGACACTGCCGTCTACGCCAAGGAAATCCAGCGCACCCAGCCTGATTGCGTCGTCTATCGGCCGAAGTGGGAGTGCGGGCCGAACGCGGAAAACCAGCAGGTCATCGGGATGGTGACGGCGGCGGGCCACTGGCTGCTCACCTGGACGCAGGCGACGCACGAGAACAATCCGGACCAGCATGTGGTCGTGAGCCGCAGCGAGGATCGCGGCGCGACGTGGAGCGAGCCGCAGTGGATCGACGGGGCGACCCCGGCGCAGCAGGCGGGGCCGGAAAGCGGCAAATACCAGGCGAGCTGGGCGTTTTTTGTCGAAGCGCCGGCGTTCGGGCGGATCTATCTTTTCTACAACAAGAATATCGGCGTGAAGGATGCGCGCGACGACACGACGGGCATATTGCGTTGCCGGTATTCGGTGGACGAAGGTCGCAGCTGGTCGGAGCCGCTCGATTATCTGCGGATCCGGCGCGGGACGATTGACCATCCTAATCCCGCGATGCCCGTGAATTTTGTGACGTGCTTCCAGAGTGTGCTGGCGCCCGACGGCGTGCCGCTGGCGAGCCTCACGCGGTGGGGCTCGGGCAGTCCGCACCTGCTCAACGTGAACAGCGAGGTGTGGTTTCTGCGGTTTGAAAATATCCGCAGTGAGCGCGATCCGGCGAAACTGGTGCTGACGACGTGGCCGGAGGGCGGCACCGGCCTGCAGGTCCCGCATCCTTTTCGGATGAACCAAAGTCTCGCGCAGGAGGCGATGACCGTGCCGCTGCCGGATGGCCGGTTGTTTACCGTGATGCGCACGCTGCAAGGCTGCCTCTACTGGAGCGCTTCGCAGGACAACGGCCGCAGCTGGCAGTCGCACTGGACGGATCAGGACGAGACTCAGCCGCTGCCGGTTTTCCCTTTGCGCTACAGCGACGACGGCCCGCTGGTGCACTCGCCGATCGTGTGCTGTCCGATCTTTGAATACGCGCCGAGTAAATACTGCCTGATCTATTTCAACAATGACGGCTATATTCTAGGCGCACGGCATCCGACGGACTACCAAGTCAACCGCCGCGATGTCTGGATTGTCTGCGGCCGTTTCGACGCAAATGCAGGGCAGCCGGTGGTCTTCGGCCCGCCGCAGCGCTTGGCCACGGCGGACGGCGTGAAGCTCGGGCATTACGGGCGGATTGAGCCGGTGTGCTACCCCAGCTACTTCCGGGACGGTGACGACCACTGGCTGTGGTATTCCGACCGGAAGCATTTCGTGCTCGGCAAAAAGCTGAATGCGTATCTGGAGTAAACGCGTGAACATCATCGGTGTTGATATCGGGGGAACCAAATGCGCGCTGAGCGTGCCGGCTGGCGCGGAACGCGTGCAGGAGGTCGCGCGGTTTGCCACGACCGATGTGGCCGGCACGCGGGAACGGATTTTTGCGGAGATCGCCAAGCGCGCGCCCGCCGCCGACACGGTGTTTGGCGTTTCGTGCGGCGGGCCGCTCGATGCGAAGCGCGGGCTCATCCTATCGCCGCCGAATCTGCCGGGTTGGGATCGTATCGCGATCTGTGAAGAGCTGACGCAGCGGTTTGGCGGGCGGGCTTTTTTGATGAATGATGCCAACGCCTGCGCCTTGGCCGAGTGGCAGTTTGGCGCGGGACGCGGCTGCCAGAGCATGATTTTTCTGACCATGGGCACGGGCATGGGGGCCGGACTGATTCTCGACGGCCGGCTGTATGAGGGCGTGACCGGCAACGCCGGCGAGGTTGGACATATGCGCCTCGCCGCCGACGGGCCGATGGGTTTCGGCAAAGCCGGATCGTTCGAGGGATTTTGCTCGGGCGGCGGCATTGCGCAGATCGCGCGACGGCGCGTGGCGGCGTTTGCCGGGCCGAGCCGCTTGAAGCAGCTCACCCTTGAAAAAATCACGGCGCGAGATCTGGGCGAGGCCGCCGGTGCGGGCGATACCCTGGCGCTGGCGATTTGGCGCGAAGTCGGGGAGCGGTTGGGCGAGGCGCTGGCCCTGTTTATCGACGTGCTGAACCCCGAGCGGATTGTCATCGGCAGCATTTATCAGCGGTGCGAGCGGTTCATGGCGCCGGCGATGCAAGCGGTGATCGCCCGTGAAGCTTTGCCGGACAGTGTGCGGGACTGCCGGGTGGTGCCGGCGTTGCTAGGCGATGAGCTTGGCAGTTATGCCGCCGTGGCGATCGCCCGCTACCACGGCACCCGCTGATTATTCCGACAGAATCGCGACTTTCGGCTGGTTTTGGAATGACAGCGTGAGGCGGGCGGCTAGCTTCGCGCCACCCTCCCTATGAACACCTCCGCCCACCGCGGTCTTTTCTTTGACGAAGCTGATCTGCCCCGCATCCGGGCCAATACCACGGACCCGCGTTTTGCCGCATTTTGGCAGACCCAACTGCAGGCGGATATCGCAGCGGACACGAATTTTCTCTCGAACGAGCTGCGATTGACCAACCACACGGTGCACCTGCTGCGGGCGCAGCGGATTCTGGAGCGGGCGTCATTCATTTATCTGGTCAACCGCGAGCCGGGGCAGCTGGCGCTGGCGAAACTCGCGCTGCGCCGCATGCTCGATTATCCCGAGTGGGACAGTTTCATCGAGGGCGGCCGCCAGATCATCGGGTTGCAACGCGCGACGGAGGGGACGGTCGCGCTGCTGCAGGCGTTGGAGTGCCTCGGCGACGCGGTCACTCCGGCCGAGCGCGAAGAAGTGGAGCAGGCGGTGCTCACCAAGGGCGTGCCGGCCTGTTACACGCCGGTCTATGGGATGAAATATCCCGACCGCGTGCAGGGCTGGAGCTGGAATCCGCGCAGCGAAGTGGATGAGTTCCGCCACATCGACCTGAAGCGCTGGCCGCTCATCATCAACGCGACGAACCTCAAGATCATCCCGACAGCCTGCCTCGGCATTGCGGCGTGTTATTTCCGCGGCCGGCTGCCGCAGACCGAAGGCTGGCTCGAGCTGGCACGTTCAAGCGCGAAGGCGTTTGCCACCTTTTACGGCAGCGACGGTTGTTATGACGAGGGGGTGAGCTACTGGGGTTACACCACGCTCTACCTCGCGCTGTTTGCCGAGGTGCTGTGGCGCACGCAGGGCATCGATGACCGCAACCTCATCAACTATCCCGGCACGGTGCGTTACGCGCTGGGCAACACGATGCCGACGATCGACGACCACCGCAAACTGAGCGACTTCCAGCACGTGAAGGGTTATATGATGCCGACGGTGAAGCCGGAATTCGACATTGTGAATCACGGTGACTCGAACGGCGCGGTGGATGTTTCCGTGGCCGCGTGGGTGGCACGCACGCATGGTGATGCGTTGGCGCAATTCGTCGCCCGGGAGATCGGCGAGGCGAAGCAGCTCTACGGTCTGATCTGGTATGATCCGCAACGGCCGGCGGCGGCGCCGGAGTCCGCGATGCTCGACCGCCGGCAGTCGAACGACATTGTCATTTCCCGCACGGGTTGGAAGACGATGGACAATGTGCTGGCGCTGCGCAGTGGCGGTCCGGGCAACCACGAGCACGCCGACCGCAACAGCGTCATCTTCAAGGCCTATGGTGAGCGCCTGTTGCACGATCCCTTCCGCGCCGCCTACATGGTGCAGAACCCGCGGTGGCGGCTGCGCCTCACCGAGGCACACACGGCGGTGCTCATCAACGGCCAGGGTCACCAGTATCACGACGGCAGCGAGGGCACGAACGCCTCGTGGGCCTTTGCGCGGGTGATCGATTATCGCACGGGTCCCGGCTGGATGGTCGTGACCAGCGATGCGACCGATGCCTACCAATTGGTCAACGCGCAGGTCACGCGCGTGCACCGCACGCTGGTTTACCTCAAACCCGATGTGGTCATTTTCCTGGATTGCGTGGCGCTCAAGGCAGCGGCAGCGGTGCAGGTGCGTTTCCAGATTTTCAACGAAGACGCCGCCGGGACGCTCGCCATCAACGACCGGGAATTCACCATCACGCGGCCGCATGCCTCCCTGCTCGGCCGGGTGGCACAGATCGCCGGCGTGCAATTGCAGGCGAACCGGCTGCCGCTGGAGGCGAAGGACGGCGAACAGCAATTTGCCGAGATCGTGTCCGCCGAAGCGACGGAGCATGAGATTCTCACGGTCTGCAGTGCGCGGCCAACGGGTGCGGCGCAGGGCAACTTGCAGCTCAGGCGCGAGGGAAAACACTGGCGCGTGCAAGGCGAGCATGGCGGCTTAAGGATCAACGTAACCTTGATGGCGGCAGGTGACGCCGCACCGGTCATCGCGGTGTGAACCAAGCTTTAACCACGGATTTCACGGATGAACACGGATCAGACGCACCCCATGGCTGGGATGACTTGCGCTGGCTTGCACCAGTCGTGTCCGGAAGTTTGTTTTCACTGCAATCCGTGGTAAGGTCACACCCATGAACTCCGTGAAACTCCCCGCCCACTACTACCAGCAATTCGATGCGGATTACGCGCGCGATGTGCCGGCGGAAGGCTACGGCGGCTGGAAACACTCGGAGATCGAGCTGGCCCCGGCGCACACGGCGCTCGTGGTCATGCACGCATGGGAATGCGGGACGATGGAGCAGTGGCCGGGCTGGCGCAAATGCGTGGAATATCATCCACGTGCGCTGCAAATTCTTGCCGAGGTTTTTCCGCCGTTGCTTGGCGCGGTGCGCGCCTCACCGTTGCGGGTGTTTCATGTCGTCGGCGGGCGGGACTACTACTCGCATCTACCCGGTTACCAAAACACGCTCAAGCTGGCGGGCCCGTCGCCCCAACATGAACCGATCGTGAAGGACCCAGTTTACGAGCGGTTGGAAAAATTCCGCAATGACAACGTCTTTGTCGGCGCCGCCAACCGGCCCGATGTGGATGCGGGCTGGAAATTTCTGGATTTCGCTCCGGAGGCCCGGCCGGTCGGGGCCGAACCGATTGCCGAGGACGGCCACCAGCTCGCCGCGCTCTGCCGGGCGCATGGGATCAACCATCTCGTTTACATCGGGTTTGCCATCAACTGGTGCCTGCTTATGTCCCCGGGCGGCATGGTGGACCTGAGCCGCTATGGCGTCATCTGCTCGACCATCCGCGAGGCGGTGACGGCGGTGGAGAACCGCGAGACGGCGCGCAACGAACGCGAAAAGCAGCAGGCGCTCTGGCGCGTGGCGATCAACTCCGGCTTCGTTTTCGGGCAGGATGATTTCATCCGCGCGATGCAGACATTGCCGCGGTCCTGAGGGGGTCGCCGGCTATAGCTTCCGTTCGCGTGCGACAAAATACAGCGGCTCGTTCGCGTCATCCAAGATGGGGGCAAGCCGGATGTCGGCGCGATAACGCGATCCGTCCTTGTGATAATTGACCAACTGTTCGTGGCAGGGCTGACGGTTGTGCAAGGCGGTGCGGATGCGCGTCACGCTCGCGGCATCGGTGTCGGGGCCTTGGAGCACCTGCCCGGGTTTGCGGCCGCGTAACTCGGCGAGCGTGTAGCCGCACATGGCGGTGAAGGCAGGGTTGAACCATTCGATATGGCCGGTGGCATCAGTGACGACCAAGGCTTCGGGCTCCAGGGCAGGCAAGGTGAGCAGCGCGTCCAGCAGGCGGGTCTTGAGGGCGGGGGAGGGCGAGGCAGCGGCGGTGTTCGCGAGCATGACCAAGGTTGCGGCGGCCTGGAGACTTTCGACCAGCTCGCGCAGTTCCGCTTGATAATGCAGCAGGACCTCAAAGCTATCGCGCTCCTCCGCGGGCATGGCGCCGGCGGCGTAGCAAGCCGCGCGTTCTTGGAAGAGGTCAGTAAGCATGGGTGCGAATCAAAGGTGGATGGTGTTACTGGTCAAATACGCGGCAGCAGGCGATTTGGACGCACGGGTGGCGATCAGCGTAGGCTTACCGTCTGCCCGGGCCGGAGGCGGGTGGAGCGGCGGCCGACGGTGATGGTGGCCGGGGTGCGGCCATTATTGTGCGCGACCAAGGCGGTGGGTGAGGCGGTGATCTCCACCTCGCCGGTGACCGCGACCTGCGCCAATACGGAACGTAACACGGCTTGGCCGGCGGGTAGTGCGAGGTGGTAGGTGATGTGCGCGTTGGTGATTCTCGCGGTGCCCTCAAACACCGGGATGCGGGTGAAGGCGTCGCGGCGGGCGCGCAGGCGGGCCATGACGGGAGTTGAACCGAAACAGGCCGCGGCGAGATGGCCGTGGGCGATCAGGCCGACGCAGTCGGCCGGGGCGGTAAGTTCGAGCAGGGTGGCGCGGGCGGTTTGCCGGGCGGTCTGGCCGGGCAGGATGAGCGCACTGAGGCTCGCGATGGTGGTGCCCGAGGCCAACCGGCGGGCCGCCGGTGTGCGGCTCAGCGTCAGATCATCCGCGGTGGCCCACCAAGTAGAGAAAAAGTGCCGGTTGTGGTAAACGGTCTCGCCGGTGCCGCGGAAAACGAAGCCGAGGCGATCATCCACGTTCAGCCAGCCGGGTTGGGCGTAGGTGTGAACGATGTCGCTGGCGGGGTCGGGGCTGACGAAGCCGGCGAAGCGGGTCGCGGCGCCCGGCGTGGTGACGATGCGGTAGCCGTGGCAATTGTCCGGCATCGCGCTAAAGTGCTCGTTGATGATGCGCAGAAAGCCTTGGGCGACGTCGCTCACCACCACGTTTTCCTGTGCGATCAAACGCTCGCAGGACAAGGCGGTGCCGTCGGGCAGGCCGGCGTAGAGCACTTGCTGCCGCACGGAGCCTTGGGCGCGATCCATCACCAAGGCGGCCGCGAAGCTGTGCTGCGCGGTGGCGATATGCACGGAGACCTCCTCCTGGCTGTCCGGGCGGTCCTGCACCGTAACACGACCGAGCCAGGAATGAGAGGCGGGTGCCACGGTCTGGATGCCGTCGGTGGTGAGCGGCAGTGCCATCTGGCAGTTGCGCCACGAGAAGGAAGTCTGGCCGCGGGGATGGCGTTGAAACACGAAACCGGAATGCGGATACACTTTCACGCCGCGCAGCTTGCGTTCCAAGGTCGGGCGGGGCGTCGGGGCGGGGCCGTCGCCCTGCACCCGGTGGAGCAGATAGGTCCAGGTGGGATTGGCGATCACGCACTCGCGGATGACCATGGGGTCCTGCACGTCGTGACAAACTGCGGCTACGGCCGGGTCAACCATGCGACCGCCGTGACTGGCCTGGCGTTCGGCGAGGGTCCGCACGGCCATCCGCTCGAAACGTGCGGCATCGGAATCGCGCAGCATGACGGCGGCGGCGGCGTGGGTCATGGTGCCGGGGTCGGTGAAAAGGTAGGGCCAGTCCATGCCCTGCACCGGATGCAGGGACCCGGTGCGATCCGTGGTCAGTTTCAACTGCGCGTAGATTTTAGCGCGATTGAAGTAGGCTTGGGGCGGCAGTTTTTGTCCGTAGGCACCGAGGATGACGCCAAGGACTCCGGTGAAATGCACCGAGGCGCCGGTATAGTTGGGGTGCACCATGCCGTGGTTTTCCGCCATGAAATCGGGCAAAGCGGTGAAGGTCTTTCCGGTCCATTCCGCCACGGTCTGGCCGTCCGCCAACGGCTGCAGGTTCTTGGCGTCCTGCGGGGCGGCGGCGGTGGAAAACATCCAGCGGCGGGCAGCGGCCGCCCACGCCGGCGCGGTCGGTGAGTTGCCCAGCACGCAGGCCACGGAGGCGAGGCCGACGGAGGTCCAGCCATTTTCCTCCATTTGCGTGTCCAGATAAACGCCATTTTTGGGGTCCATGGTGCCGAACCTCTCCGCATAGTCGGCATGCACCCGACCGATCATCGCCCAGGTTGCTTCATCCACGGCATCACCCAGCAACAGGGCCACGATGGCGAGTCCCGCCACGGTGGTGCCGCACTGACTTTCCGGGAAGAACCCCTTGCCCCGTTCACCCCACTTGCGTCCGAAGTTCTCGGGCCGGCCCAGGCCCTGGGCGGGGCGCACACAATCCGGCGGACCAGAGTCATGGGTGAAACAAAGGTAGCGCAACGCTTGGCGGGCGATCGTGCGCAGTTCTTGGCGGGAACAACCGCCGACCTTAGGATTGTATTCAGGTGAGCTGGCGGCCGCGGCAAAAGCAATGGCACCGGCCAGGGTCTCGATGCCATACCAATGACACCCGCCGAGAAAATGTCCGCAGTCGGGCCGGTCGGGCCACGTGGCGAACAGGCCGCGGCCAATGGGGATCCAGCGCTCGATGATCCTGAGATATTGGCGGCTGAGAGCTGTTTCGGAGCGCAGCTTGAGGCGGCGTTGCTGGGTAAGAGCGGGGTCGGAAAGCGCGGTCATGGGAGGTTATGCAGCGGGAGAAGCGGGGGGCGAAAAGCTGACGCAGCGCACGCGTTTCAGGTCTGGGCGGCTTCGCGCAGGAGCGTCTCGTCGGTGGCGCGCTCGCCTTCATTCGTGGGCAGGGGCGGCACGTAACGATAGCCGGGGTCCTGGCGCTGGCGGTGCAAGATGGGCAGCAATTCCTGCCAAGTCGCCCAAAGCCCATGGGGCGTGGGCGGGAGGTCGTGTTTGATGGCTTCGTGCAAGTGCGGCAGATTGTAGAAAGGCACGGCGGGGAACATGTGATGCTCCACGTGATATTGCATGTTCCAGTAGCAGAAGGCCGGAAACCAGCCGCAGGTGTAGGTGCGGGTGTTCAGGCGAAAGTCAGGCACATCGGACGACAGGCCGACATGTTGCGCGGCCCCGCACAAGAGGACGAACCACGAGCAATACATGCAGCCAAAATTCACGATCACGATGAGGAACCAGTGCCCGGTGACGATGAACGCGGTGGCGAGGGCAAGGTGACCGAGCAAGACGACCCGGGCCCAACGGCGGATTTCGCGACGGCTTTTGGTGTCGGACTCAGGCACGACGCGCTGGAGCCATTGAGCCCGGAAGAAGCCGTCGTAGCGGAGATTGCCAAATGCGGCGGCGACCCAGAAGCGGAGGAGCTTGAGCAAGCCGGTGGGACTGAAGGTGAGCACGTTGAGGACGAATTTCACACCGTGCCAGTCGAGCCCGAGCGGCTGCATGATTTCGCCATCATGCTCGGTATGGACGGTGACCTGATGATGCCGGATGTGGCTCGCGCGGTAACCGGTGGGATCAAACCAGCCGAGGAAAGAGTAGATTTTTAGAAAAAACGTATTCCAAAACTGGGTGGCGAAAGGCGTCTTGTGACAGAGCTCATGGCAGGCGATGCCGCCGAAGAAACTGCCGATGGTGCCATGCGCGAAGAGCGCGAGGAGCAGGAGCGGGAGGGCGGTCGGCCAGTTGAGTGAGTTGAGGTGGCGGAAGGCGAGGTAGGCGAGGGTGCCGGTGAGGACGAAAAGCGCGAACTGCGGGATGACCTGCAGGAAGGCGCGCGCGTCGCTCTTGCGCATGAGCTCGCTCATGAGGGCCTTGTCGACCTTGCAGCGATACCAGTTGATCTTGATGGATTCGGTCATGGGGTAACGACTCCCTAGAACTTGGCGGTAGGTCCGTCAAGTGATTGGCGGTTTTAGGTGTTTTTTGCGGTGCGTCGCACGGGCCGATCTGGCCGCCAATCAGTGCGGCATCTGGGTTTTCCGATCGCGGATCAAAATGGTTAATGCGCCGAAGCCGAAAAGAGCGTTAACCACCGTGTCGATGTAGTCCAGCGTGCCGGGTTCACCGAGCAGCGTCTTGATGTCCATGTAGAAACAGAGCAGCGATGATATGCTGATAAATGCCAGCACGGCGATGCGCCCGAGCGAATTTTCGGCCTGGCGGGCTACGGCGCACATGACGCCCTCGGCGATGAACATGATGCCGAGAAATTGAAAGATAAGGTTACTCAGCTCGGTCGTGGCGGCACCAAAGCCGTAAGCATTGGCCGCGCCTTGCGGGGCGAGGAAATACCAACAGCCGTAGATCAGGTTGGCGATCATGGCGATCGTGAGAAAGGGGCGAGTTTTCATAGGGAGTGGGGTTGGGGACGGGGTTAAAGATCCAAATCAAAGTCAGGCGGTGGAGGCGCCAGGCGGTGGTGAAGCAGAAAGTGTTCTCAACTCTGGGGCCGGGGAAGATGCAGAATTGGGTATGTCGGGCGCTGGTCGAGCTGCGGTCGGCGGCGAGCAGTGAACGGCAATCTGAGCGAAGAAAACGTGCCGGCGGCGGGTCATTGGCGCTGGAGATTAAAGGTCCACGTAGCGGAGTTTCCACTGGGTGCCGAAAAAGAAGCGGCGGCCGACGATGGGGCCGGTGATCTCGATGGCTTCGACGGGCATCTTCCACGCGAGGGTCACGGCGCAGGTGTCGGGGTTCACTTGGTAGACCCCATGCATCATCACGAGGTAAACGGTGCCGTCGGCGGCGCGGCGCAGGGAGTCATAGCTGAATTCGGGCAGGCGGCCCAACTCGGGCGGCACGACGGCGGAGGCGAGCACGCAGCGGCGGGCAGGGTCGATGAGCGCGACCTGCATCGGCGCAGGTTGAGCGCCGTAATCCTTCACGATGTAGTGCGGACGGGCGCTCAGCGCATAGATGAGGCCGTCGCGACCGGCGGGGACGAACGAGCAAATGTCGGCGATGTCTTTTAGGCCGAAGTCGCCGGCGTGGACGAGTTGGTCGTTGATCGTGTCCCAGAGCGCGAAGGCGCCGGCGGGGCGTTGCACGGAGACGCCGCTGCCGGGCTCGGTGCCGAGGCCGATGAGGAGTTGCTTCAACTCGGGCAGGTAGAGCAGGCAGTTGGGCGACGTGTCGGCGAGCACTTCGCGGTGGAAGCCGCGCGTGGCAGTTTTCGGGTCATACCAACCGAGCGGGCCGCCGCGGATGCCGTAGTTGGGCGCGGAGCCGATCCAGAGTTTGCCGTCGGGGGTGGCGACCATCGCGTGCGGGCGGAAGGCGATCTCGGCGGCGTCGAGCGGGCCGATGTCGAGGGGATTGCTGCCGGGGCCGGTGCCGAAATTGTAGGGCTTCTTGGGATCGTAGAGCGTAATGCGCGCGGCGGGGTAGGAAGAGAGGGCGATGAGGCCGTCGCCGTAGCCGGCCATGGAGTAGGCCTCGCCGAGGGCGAGGTTGCACTGGCCGAGGTTGACGAGCCCGGTGCCGTCGAGTTCGCAGCGGAAGAGGTGCTCCGGCAAAATGCTCGAACCGTAGATGCGCTGGTCGGGGCCGAGGCCGATCATGAAGATCTGCGTGCCGCCGCCTTGCCAATCGAGCGTGAGGTGGCGGGTGGGGATGGCCGGGTCGGTGTTCGTGAGCGCGAGTTTGCGGGGCGCACCGTTGTCCTCCGCATAGGCGGCGCGCCAGCCGCCGGGCATGGTGATGTCCACCTGGTAGCCGTGCTTGTAGGTGGCGTGGATGCCGGGCATCTCGGGCGGCACGGTTTCCACGGGCGTGGCGGTGAGGCCGGTGAAACGAAACTTGCCCAGATCGCTGTCGAGGTAGAGGAGACCGTCGGTGCCCTTGAAGAAGAACCAGCGGCGGGCGTGGTTATTGGGGTCGTCGAGCACGGGGCCGACGGGGACATGCGTGCCGGTGGCCGGGTCGAACAGGATGATGCGGTGGCGAGTGGTCTTCGTCTGCGTCGCGATGGTGCCGTCGTCGCCGCAGAGGGGGTAGAGATATTTGTCAGTCTCATCGAGACGACCGAAGCGCGTGAACTCGCCGGTGGCAGGATGGTAGCGCGTGAGGCAGCAGCCGGGATAGGCGCCGATCCAGATCATGCCGTCGGGCGACTCCTGGATGCCGGTGATGAACGTCGCCTGTCCGGGATGAATGGCGCCGAGGTCCTCGATGCCGCGCTCAGGTTGGGCGGGATCGAAGCGGTGGAGGTGGCCGTCCCATGCGGTGCCGAACCAAAGCTGGCCCGTGCGCAGGCTGCGGATGGCGCTGATGGGGTAGTCGGCACCCTTGGCGGGGGCGTTGAACTGGCGGCATTTTCCCGTGGTAAGATCAATATCGATGACGAGGAGGCCGCCGTTGTTTTGGCCCATCGAGCCGATGAGCGAGGGGCGGCCGTCGGCGGTCGCGCCGGGGTGGAGGCGAATCCAGTTGATGCCTTTGACGGGCGTGCCGATTTCGTGGAAGGAGTTCATCAGGATAAAGTGAGGGCGCGGAGGCGCCAACCGGTGGCGAAGTATAACGTATTTCCGACCCATGGGCCGGGCACGTCGATTTGATCGCCCTCGGGTGCGCGCCAGATGATCTCGGTTTCGCAGGTGCCGGGCTTGAGGCGGTAAAGCGTTTTCTCGGTGATGCCATAGACCCCGCCCGGTCCGGGAAAGATGCAGAACTGGGTGTGCAGCGCGATGGGTCCGAGGTCGGCGGCGAGCGGGGCGGTGGCGACGACCTTGCGAGCGGCGGGATCGATGAGAGCGAGGCGCGGCTGCAACTTGGCTGCGCCCATTGTGTCCTCGGCGAAGCGGTTGTTGGCGATGAAGGCATAGACGAGCCCGTCGGCGGCAGGAGCGAAGGCCTGCACGCTGCCGAGACCGGCGAGTCCGAAATCACCGGCGTAGAGTTGGTGGTCCCCGATGGGATCCCAGAGCATAAAGGCGCCGTGCTGAGCGCGGATTTTCGTGCCGGTGCCGCTCTCGATACTCATGCCCACGAGCAATTGCTGTAGCGCAGGGAGCCAGAGGAGCGCGACGGGCGAACAATCGGTCACGAGGTTGCGATGGCTGGCATGCGCGCCGGTCTTTGGGTCGACCCAAGCGAGTGTGCCGCCGAACAAGCCATAGTCGGGGAGCGAGCCGACCCACGCGCGTTCAGGGACGACGGTGCCGTCGGCTTTTTTCAACTCGGGCACGATGGCGAGACCCACGGGGCGGATGCCGACATCGTCGAGCCGGCCAATGTCACGCGGGTTGGCGGTGGCATCGGTGCCGAAGCGATAAGGCTTTGCGGGATCGAAAAGCGAAATGTGCGACTTCGGATACGACGTGATGATCATCGTGCCGTCGCTGAAATTGCCGAGGGCGTAGGCCTCGCCCATCATCACGCTGCAGCGGCCGAGATTGACCATGCCGGAACCATCGGGCGCGGTGCGGAAGAGATGCTCGGGCAGAAAGCTGGAGCCGTAGAGGTTGCCGTCGGCACCGAGGTGGATGACGAAGAGATTTGAGCCGCCGCCTTCCCAGTCGAGTTCGAGGGTGCGGGGTGCAACGGTTGGGTTGGTGCTGGTGAGGAGAATTTTTTTGAAAAGTCCGGCGCCTTCAGAACCATCGGCCCAGTTGGCGATCAGGCCATCGGGCATGGGCAGCACTTCCTGGTAGGCGTGTTGGTGGGTGGCGTGGATGCCGGGCATCATGGCCGGCAGGAAAGTGACGGGCTCGAGCGCCATGCCGCTGACGCGGAACTTGCCCTCATGGGTGTCGAGGTAGAGCCGGCCGTCGAGGCCCTTGAAGAACAGGATGTGCTGCGACTTGTCCTCGGGATTGATGATCGGGCCGACCGTCTGGTGCACTCCGGTGGCGGGATCGAACACGACGAGGTGCGGGTGGAGGACTTTGGCAAGCGCGGCGATGGTGCCGTCGCTGCCGACGTGCGGGTAAAGGTATTTATCCTCGGCATCGAGCGGGCCATAGCGCTTGAACTCGCCGGTGGCCGGATCGTAACGCGTGAGGCTGCAGCCCGGATAGCCGCCGATCCAGAGTTGGCCGTCAGGCGCCTCCGCGATACCGGTGGGAAAAATAGCCTGGTCGCCATCAATGACGCCGAGGTCTTCCAGTCCGCGCTCGGGATGTGACGGATCGTAACGGAGAAGATGTCCGTCGGTGTGCGTGCCGATGTAGAGCAGGCCCGTGCTCGGACTGCGGATGGCGGAGATGGGATACTGCTGCAACTGGCCGGGGGCGTTGAACTGGCGGCAGTGACCGGTGGCGAGGTCGATATCGAGGGCGAAAAGTCCGCCGTTGTTCTGGCCCATGGTCGCGAGGAGGGAGGCCTTGCCATCGGGGCCGCGACCGGGATGCAGCCGCACCCAGTTGACGGCTTTGACCGGCACGCCGAGGTCGCGCACGGTGATGATGGAAACAGGGGAAGCAGGGGCGGCAGTCATGAAACGGAGTTATTGAACAGGGAGGGCACGGATTGAAATGAGACAGGGCAGGGAGGAAACCGCTAATTCACGCTAATGAGCGCTGATGCGGATTAGCGAAAATGAGCGTTTATTAGCGGTTAAGTTTTTTGATATCACTCCGGCAATGTGAGTTCGCGCAGGCGCCAGCCGGTGGCGAAGTAGAACTGACGGCCGACGATGGGGCCGACGACGTCGATCACATTGGGCGACGAGGCGGTGAGCCAGACGGTGCCGGAACGCTTTTTGGGCGCATCGAGTTGCCACACGCGCTCGACGTCGCAGGTGCCGGGTTTGATGCGGAAGACACAATAACCGGTGGCGCCATAAACGATGTCGCCTGGACCGACGCGCAAAGAAAAATAGCCGTGCCACGAGAGCGGGCCGTAGTCCTCGGGCAGCCACGCGGAAGCGACGACGGTGCGCCGGGCCGGATCGATGAGCGCGAGGCGCGGGCGAATTTCCGGGGCACCGGCGGAGAGGATGTGGTCGCCGCGTCCAAGGAGGGCGTAAACGAGACCGTGGCCGTCGGGCGCGAGCGAAGTGACGTCGGCGAGGTTGTCGAGACCGAGGTCGCCGGACCAGACGAGTGCGTCCTTGGTGGGATCCCAGAGGGCAAAGGCGCCGTTGAGCCGGTCCTTTTTCACCGGCATGCCGGTGCCGGTCTCGATGCTGAGGCCGAGGAGGATCTGCTTCAACTCCGGCAGATAAAGTCCTGCCGCGGGCGATAGATCAGTGACAACAATACGGTGAGATTTTTTCTCGCCGGTCTGCGGGTTGAACCAAGCGAGCGGTCCGCCGTAGAGGCCGTAGTCGGGACTCGAGCCCATCCAGAGTTTTCCGTCAGGCGTGGTGAGCAGGACATTGGGCCGGAAGCCGATGCCATCGAGCCGGCCGAGGTCGCGCGGATTGTCGTTGGGGCCGGTGCCGAAGTGCAGCGGTTTCGTGGGATCATAGACGGACAGCCGTGATTCAGGGTAGGAACCGAGCCAGACCTTGCCGTCGAGGGTTGCCATCGAATAGGCCTCACCGCCGGCGAAGGTGTGTTCGCCGAGATCTTCCACGGTGGCGGTTGCTGGGCCCTCCGTCGCCAAGCCGATGGAGGGCGATTTTTCCGCGCCGGGTGTGGCGCGGAAAAGTCGGTTAGGCATGTAGCTTGAGCCGTAGAGCGCGCCGTCGGGTCCGGGGTGGATAATGTGCAGGTTCGAACCGCCGCCGACCCAGTCGAGGTGCAGCCGGCGGCTCGGGATGAGCGGGTCGCGATGGGTCAGGAGAATGTTTCGTGGCGTGCCCACGCCGTTGATCCCGTCGTCGAGGAAGTGCGCGGTCCAGCCGCCGGGCATTTCGGCGGGTGCCTGGTAGGCGTGTTTGTAAGTGGCATGGATACCCGGCTGCGGCGCAGGAATCTCGTCGATGGCGGTGAGGTTCAGGCCGTCGACGCGGAATTTACCGGCGTGCGAATCGAGATAGAGCCGGCGGTCAGTGCCTTTGAAGAATTTCAGGAATTGCGCACGGTCGCTGGCGTCGGTGACGGCGGGTCCGGCCTCACGGGCCTCGCCGGTGCGTGGATCGAAGAGCAGCAGGTGGGGCCGGCCGAATTTCACGATGCCGGCGAGCGAGCCGTCATCTCCGGCGAGCGGATAAAGGTAGTTGTCCGTGTCGTCCTTTTTCCCAAAATGCGTGAAGGCTCCGGTGGCCGGGTCGTATTGGGTGAGGCTGGCACCGGGATAAGTGCCGATCCAGAGCGTGCCATCGGGCGCCTCGGTGAGGCCAAGCGGAGCGATGTCGCCCTCGGCTGGATAGATGCGACCAAGGTCTTCAAGCCCGCGGGCAGGGTGATTGGCGTCGAAGCGGTGGAGATGTCCGTCCCAGCCCGAGACGATGTAGAGTATGCCCGTCAGCAAGGAACGGAACGACGCGGCGGAAAACGTGGAGTTCACCGGGTCGTGCACGGCATATTGCGTGCAGTGGCCGGTCGCGAGGTCGATAGCGACGACGAAGAGGCCTTCGTGGTTCTGGCTCATCGAGGCGAGCAGCGAGGCGCGGCCATCGGCGGTCTGGCCGGGATGCAGGCGGGCCCAACTCACGCCTTTGACGGGGATGCCGAGGTCGCGAAGTGGAATAGGCGAAACCGGCGAAGTGCGAGTGAGGGTCATGAGGCTGAATTTTTAACCATGGATTGCACGGATGAACACCGATGGAGATGAAATCAGACAGGGATAAAACCGCTAGTCTGTGCTAATGCGGATAAGCGAAAATGCGCGTTCATTAGCGATTAAGTTTTGATTTCACTCCGGCAGGGTGAGGCTACGCAGGCGCCAGCCGGTGGCGAAGTAGAACTGACGGCCGACGATGGGGCCGACGACGTCGATGACGTTGGGGTCGGTGGCGGTGAGCCAGACGGTGCCGGTGCGGGGCTTGGGGTAGGATTGTTGCCAGATGCGCTCGACCGCACAGGTGCCGGGCTTGATGCGAAAGATGCAGTGGGCCGTGGCGCCATAGACCATGCCGCCGGGTCCGACCCGCAGGGAAAAATGACCGTGCCACGACAACGGACCGAAGTCCTTCGGCAACCAAGCGCTGGCGACGACGGTGCGTTTTACCGGATCGATGAGAGCGAGGCGCGGGGTGATTTCGGGTGCGCCTTGGGATAGAATGTGATCACCGCGACCGAGCATGGCATAGACTAAGCCGCCGCCTGCGGGGGCGAAGGCGGTGATGTCGGCCAGGCGGTCAAGCCCGAGATCGCCGGACCAGACGAGTGCGTCTTTCGTTGGATCCCAGAGCGCAAAGGCACCGTCGAGGCGTTTTACTTTGGTGCCGGTGCCGCCTTCGATGCTAAGGCCGATGAGGATTTGCTGCAGGTCTGGCAGGTAAAGCATCGCCGAAGGCGAGGTTTCGGGGACGATGGCGCGGTGGGATTTTTTCGCGCCGGTCTTTGGCTCATACCACGCGAGCGTGCCGCCGATGAGGCCGTAGTCGGGCGCGGAGCCAACCCAGAGCCGTCCACCCACCTTTGTCGGGCCTGCGGCGGGCAGGTCCGGGGTGGCGATCATCGCGTTGGGCCGGTAGCCGATAGGGTCGAGCCGGCCGAGATCGCGGGGGTTGTCGCCCGGAGCGTTGCCGAAATGCCGGGGTAGCGCGGGGTCGTAAACGGAGAGCCGCGCCTCGGGGTAGGAGGCGAGCCAGACTTTGCCGTCGAGCATGGCCAGCGAATAGGCCTCGCCCATGGCGAAGGTGTGCTTGCCGATGTCCTCGATCACGGTGCTGCCCTCCTTCGCCGGGCCTACGGAGGGCACTTGTTTCACGCCGAGGGCGGCGCGAAACAAGTGATTCGGCATGTAACTCGAGCCGTAGAGGTCGCCATCGGGACCCACGTCGAAGACGAAGAGATTCGAGCCGCCGCCGACCCAATCGAGCGTGAGCAGGCGCGAGGGCACCGATTGATCGATGTTGGCGAGCAGCACCTGACGCGGCGCGCCAGCGCCCACATTGTTGTCGTCTAAAAATTGCGCCGTCCAGCCGCCGGGCATGATGAGGGGCGCCTGGTAACGGTGGGTGCCGGCGACGGGAATGCCGGCGAGCAGGGCGGGCAGCTCGTCGACGGGGGTGAGGTTCATCCCATCGACGCGGAATTTGCCGGCGTGCGAATCGAGGTAGAGCCGGCGGTCGGTGCCTTTGACGAGTTTTAGAAATTGCGACTTGTCCGTCGTGTCGAGCAGGGCGGGACCGGCTTCGCGGTGCTCGCCGGTGGCGGGATTGATGACGATGAGGTGCGGGCGGACGACCTTGACGATGGCGGCGAGGGAACCGTCGTCGCCGGCGAGCGGGTAAAGATACTGGTCCACGTCGTCCATCTTGCCGAAACGCGTGAAGTTACCCGTGGCGGGATCGTATTTGATGAGGCGCGCGCCGTTGCAGGTGCCGATCCAGATGGCGCCGTCGTCGGCCTCGGTGAGGCCGGTGGGAAAGATGGCGCCGTCCGGGTCGAGGGCACCGAGATCCTCGATGCCGCGTTCAGGGTGGTCGGCATCGAAGCGGTGCAGGTGGGCATCCCAGGCGGAGCCGATGTAGAGGATGCCGGTGCGGGGTGAACGGTAGGCGGCGGTGGTGAAAGTCGAGTTCACCGTATCGCGCACCGGAAACTGCCGGCAGTGGCCGGTGGACAGGTCGATATCGACGACAAAGAGCCCGCCGTGATTCTGGCTCATCGAGGCGAGCAGCGAGGGCCGGCCGTCGGCGGTGCGACCCGGGTGGAGGCGGGTCCAGCAAACACCCTTGACGGGAATGCCGAGATCACGGAGCAGAAGCGGGGTGGGGCTCATGGAGAGGAAGGAAAGCGTGGCGAGGCGTTGCAAACCAAGGGTCAATCAACGCATGGCGGCAACGTGATTTCGAACGGCGCGTTGTTTATTCAACTGTGCGCTTGCCGCGGTGCGGGTTTTTCGGCCAAACCTGCTGCATGCCCGCCACGCTCCGCCCCCGTCCCACGCCCGGTCTCGGTGCCGCCTTGATCGGTGCCGAAGAAGAAGCTCTCGTGCTTGATGTCTTGCGCCGCAAGGAGCCCTTCCGCTACTACGGGGCGGATTTCAAGCCCACGCCGCCCATGGTGGCGCAGTTGGAGAAAGAATTTAGGGAATTTATCGTCACCGAATACGCCTTGGCTGTCAGCAGCGGCACGGGCGCGCTCGAGGTGGCGCTGGGCGCAATGGGGATTGGTCCGGGCGATGAGGTCATCGTCACGGCCTGGAGCTGGATTTCCTGTTTCACGGCGATTGTGCGCATGGGGGCGCGGCCGGTGCTGGCCGAGATCGACGACTCGCTGAACCTCAACCCCGACGAGATCAAGCGCCTCGCGACCCCGCGCACGCGGGCGGTGTTGGTGGTGCATTATCAAGGCGTCGCGGCTGACATGGAGCGCATCGTCCTTGAGGCGCACCGGCGCGGCATCTTCGTGCTGGAAGATTGCGCGCAGTCGCTGGGCACGCGCTACCGCGGCCGGCAGATCGGCACTTGGGGAGACGTCGCCACTTTCAGTTTTCAAAACAACAAGGTCGCGACCGGCGGCGAGGGCGGCATGGTCACGACGCGCGACCAGCGCATCTATGAACGCGCCGTGCGGCTCAGTGATTTGGGCAACTACCGGCCCTATCACGCGGCGATCGTGCCGCCACACGAACCGGCTTTTGTCGGTGGACAATACCGCATGTCGGAGCTCACGGGCGCGCTGGTGCTCGCGCAACTGCGCAAGGTTGCCGGCATGTGGGAGCACTGCCGCAGCCTGCAGGCCCGTATTCTCCCGCGTCTAGCGGGGCTCAAGGGATTGCGGCCGCGTCGGATCCCGGATGCGGCGGGTGATTTTGGTTTCGAAATTTACCTGTTCATGAACAACGCGGACCACGTAAACCCGTTTCGGGAAAAGCTCGAAGCACGCAACGTGCCCTGCGGCGCACGCACGGGAACCTATCCACAATACAACCGCGAATATGTGAAGACGGGGCTCGCGCACCATCCGGCGGCCTCACCTTTCCGCGAGCTCAAGCCCTGGCCGGCGGCCGGCTATCGGGCGGAAGATTTTCCGATCACGGAGGACCTGACCAAGCGTTTCCTCGCGCTGCCCTTGGGTGCACTCTACACCGCGGAGGACGCTGAGTATATCGCGGACGCATTGGTGGCGGTGCACGCGGAAGTCTGCGGCTGAGTGGGTCCGGGGAGCGGAGAAAACCATCGCGGCATAAAGCCGCTCCTGCAGTGCGGTGCCTACGGAAGCAGCTGCACCTACTCCCGCCGCCCGAGCATGGCGCCGCCGTCCACCAACAGGGTGGTCCCCGTGATGTAAGCGCCGTCGTCGCTCGCGAGAAACAGAAAACTGCCGGCCACTTCCTCCGCCGTGCTCATGCGCAGGAGCGGCACGACTCTGTCCACGATCTTGGCGAAGCGCTTGTCCCGGTCGTAGATTTTTTTGGTGAGGCCGGCGTAAACCATCCCGGGTGCGACAAGAGCGGCGGTGATGCCGTGCGGGGCGAGTTCCTGCGCGACAATCTTGGCGAGCATCTGTTGGCCGCCCTTGCTGGTGCAGTAGGACGCGCCGCCGGGCCACGGCATCTCCTGCACCCAAGAACCGGTGAAAAGGATCGTGCCGCGACGGGCGGTGCCCCGGCGCGGGTTCTTCAGCATGAGCCGCGCGGCGCGCTGGGCGGTGAGAAAACTGCCGGTGAGATTGACCGCGAGGGTGCGCGCCCAGTTTTTCTCCGTGACCTCAACGAAGGGCTCGTTGACGACCATGCCGGCGTTGCAGATGGCCGTGTCGAGCCGGCCGAGAAATTTCAGCGCGGCGGCAAACGCACGGTCGAGCGAGGCGGCACGGGTGACATCGCAGCGCACATAGGCGGCATGGGTGGGATGCAGCGCCCTGGCCGCGGCGCGGCCCCGCGCTGGCGGCAGCATGTCGGCGAGGACGACGCGGGCGCCCGCGGCCAGAAAGCGCTTGGCCACGGCCTGACCGATGTCGCCGCAGCCGCCTGTGATAAAAATACCGGTGTGGGCGATGCCTTGCATAAAATTAGAGGGATTTGCTGCCGGTCGGACTCAGGGTGAAACCTTCGCCGACGGTCGGGATGAGCACCTGCGCGGTGCCGCCGAGTTTGCGGTAGGTGTCGGCGAAGAGCTGCGGATCGAGCGTCTCATAGGCGGGAATCTTTTCCGGAGGCCGTTCCCAGATGAGATGGTGGTGCGGAATGACGGTGCGGGCGTTGAGGTGCCAGGCGAGGAGGGCAGCCTCGTGGGCGTTCATGTTGCCGACAGAGCCGTTGATGCAGAGGGTGGCGAGCGCCAGCGGGGTGGCGCCGACGGCGCGATGAATCCGGGCGTCGTAGTCGGTGTCGCCGGTATGGAAGACGCGCACGCCGCCAAAATCGAGAATCACGCCGAAGGCATCAGGCACTTCCCAGCCAGGCACGCCGGCTTCGTGGCGGGCGACGATGGCGGTGAGTTTGACGCCATCGAGATCGAGCGTGCCGCCGGGCACGAGTGGGGTGATCTGTTCTTTGGGCACGCCGAGCGGGATGGCGTGGGACATGGCGCCGGGCGACATGATGAATTTCGCCGTCGGCCGGTGGCGGGCGATGGCGGGAATCGCTTCGGGATCGAGATGATCTTCGTGCCAGTGCGTGCTAATGACGATGTCGGGCTCGGCTTCGGCTGGCGTCAACGGCGGCGGGAAAGCGCGGCCGAGGCCGAACATTGTCTGCACAATGTCGGAGAGATACGGATCGATCCAGATTTGGCGACCGGCGGGGGTCTTGAAGATAAAACCGGAGCCGCCGAGCCACCACGCGGCGACCGAGCCGGCGGCGGGGCGAGCAAGGGCGATCTGGGTGGCGAGCGTGCTCATGTGTGGTTAGAGAGGCGGCGCTGAATATTGGGGCGGGCGATAAAATCGTCGCGGAGCTTTACGCCAAGGCCGGGGCCGAACTGGTCGAGAAGGGCGCGGCCATTACGCAACGGAACGTCGGGGGTGGCGACTTCGCGGTAGTAACCTTCGCAGAAGCCGCGGACGGTTTCCATGATCATGGCGTTGGGCACGGCGGCGCAGAGGTGCAGGCAGGCGAACAGATTCACCGGGCCGGTGCAGTCATGCGGCGCGATGGAGAGGTGATGCGTGTCGGCGAGGGTGGCGATCTTGAGTGCCTCGCTCAGGCCGCCGGTCCAGATGACATCCGGCATGATGACATGGGCGGCATCGGCATCGAGGATGCGGCGGTAGGCGTGACGGGTAAAAAGGCGTTCGCTGACGGACTGGGGCACACGCGTCTCGCGGACGAGCCGGGCGAGGTCGGCGGCGCTCTCGGGCTGGATAAAATCCTCCATCCACAGCACGTCGTAGGGTTCCACGGCGCGGGCGATGCGCAATGCGCAATTCACGTCCCAGCGCGAATGGCCCTCGAGCGCGATTTGCATTTTGTCGCCGACGGCTTTGCGAATCTCCTGCACGGTCCACAGGCCCTGCGCGAGCTGTTCGGACAGGAGATCGTGACCGACGGGACCGACGGCGGACCAACCGGCGGGACCGGTGATGGCGGAGACTTTCATCTGCGGGGCGAAGCGATCCCACGGCCAGACCTTCATGGCGGTGATGCCTTGAGCGAGCAGCGAGCGGGCGAGCTCGCCGGGATTTTCCAGAAAACCGGTTTGGTCGGCGTAAAGCGGGGTATTAACGCAGGTATTGTAGATGCGGATGGAGTCGCGCGTCTGGCCGCCGAGGAGATTGAGCACGGGCTGACCGGTGTGCTGGCCAAGGAGATCCCACAGGGCGATATCAAGGGCGGAGATCGCGCGCATCTCGGCGCCGGCGTGGCCGAAGAAATTGGCGTAGGAAAACAGCGCCTGCCAGTGGCGTTCACGGTCGAAGGCGGATTGACCGAGGAGGAGGGGCGCGGCGAAGTCGTGAATCACGCCCTCGACGGCGGACGGGATGTAGAACGTTTCGCCGAGGCCGATGAGTCCGGCGTCGGTGTGCAACCGCACCCAGAGCAGATTGGGAAAATCGGGCGAGCGAACGGTCTCGATGCGGGTGAGTTTCATTTGGGATCTTTAGCCTGGGTAGTCCACTCGCTACGTGGCCTTGCGCTTGGCGGTTTTATGGTTGGTGCCGAGGCGTTTTTCCCAGCCTGCAGCATGGATGTTCAGGAAAGCGTTCGGATCATAGGGGTGGGCGCGAGCGACGTCGAGGTTGAGCTTAAGACCGAGACCGGGCGCGGTGGGGAGCGAGAAATGGCCGTTGGCGGGATTGAGCGTGGGCGTCCACGAGACGAGGTCGCGAGTCCAGGCGTCGTTGAAGTAATCGAAATTTTCCTGGATCAGAAAATTTGGGACGCACGCGGCGAGTTGCAGGCAGACGGCGGTGGCGACGGGGCCACCGCTCTGGTGCGGGGCGATCCATGAACCGTGGGCCTCGGCGAGGTGGGCGACGGCGAGTGTCGGCAGGATGCCGCCGAGCGACATCGGCTCGGGTTGGAAAATATTTACGCCGCCGCCGTGCGCGAGCGTGTAGAACTGGCCGAGCGTATCGAACATCTCGCCGGTCGCGACGCGAATGGGTGAGCGGTGGCCGACGGCGTTGGCGGGTGCCTCGCGTTCGCGGGTGGTGGGCTCCTCCCACCAGTAGATGCCGATGGGTGCGAGTTTTTCAGCGGCGCGCAGGGCATCGGCCTCGGTGAAGCGGGCGTGGACATCGATCAGGATGTGGAGCTTCGGAAAACGTTTCCGGATCGCGGCGAGGATGTCGTAGGAAAGTTGAAGTTCAGCATCGCTGATGAAACCCTGCGCAGTGCCGAAGGGATCGAGCTTCAATGCATGGAAACCACGCGCGACGACTTTCTCCGCCGCAGCGACGAAGTGTTTTGGGGTGCGCTCGGTGCGATACCAGCCGTTGGCGTAGGCGAGGATGGATTCACGGGCGCGACCGCCGAGGAGTTGCCAGATCGGCACGCCAAGGTGCTGGCCGAGGATATCCCAGCAGGCGACCTCGACGGCGGCGACGGCGGTGCGGTGGATGTGGCCGCCATCGAGTGAGACACTCTCGAGCATGCGCTTGGCCACGGCGCGGACTTGCGTCGGGTCCTGGCCGAGAGCGAATTGGGCGAGCTCCTGCACGGCGGCCTCGGTGGTCTTGATGAAGCCGTTGAGCGTGCCTTCGCCGAGGCCGACGAGGCCGGTGTCGGTGTGCACGTGCACGAAGAGAAAATTCTTCCAACCGGCACCGACGGTGATGGTTTCGATGCGGGTGATTTTCATTCGGAATCTAGGATCTGAGAGCTGAGGTCTGGAGCTCTAACTCTTTCTTGTTATCGTTCTCTTGGACTGTGAGGCGAGAGAACGATAACGATTTTGCGGTTAACGGAGGAGGGATTGAGCGGCGGCGGTGAGGTGGGCGGGGGTCAGGCCGTAGCGCTCCGCGAGGTAGGGCAGGGAGCCGCTTTCGCAGAAGGTGTCGGGGATGCCGACGCGCTTGAGTTTGATGGCGAGACCCTCGTCCACGGCGAGGTCGGCGACGGCGCTGGCAAGTCCACCGGTGATGAAATGGTTCTCGGCCGTGACGACGCGGGGCACACGAGCGAGGAGGGTGGCGACGGCGGCGCGATCGAAGGGCTTGAGGGTGCTGACGTGGAGCACGGCCGCGCGGATGCCGGCGGCGGCGAGCGAGCGTGCGGCTTCGAGGGTGCGCGAGGTCATGAGGCCGGTGCTGATGAAAGCGACGTCGGCGCCATCGCGCAGCAGCTTGGCGCGGCCGATTTCGAATTGGTAGTCAGTCGCGTCGAGGGTGACGGGGACGATGCCGCGCAGGAGGCGCATGTAAACCGGTCCGTCATGGGCGGCGATGGCGGCAGTGGCCTGCGTAGTCTCGGTGGCGTCGCAGGGATCGATGACCGTGAGGCCGGGGATGCTGCGCATGAGCGCGAGATCCTCGATGCCTTGGTGCGTGCCGCCGTAGCCGGTGGTGAGGCCGGGGAGGCCGGCGATGATCTTCACGTTGGCGCGGCCGAGCGCGGCGCCGATGGCAATGAAGTCGTAGGCGCGGCGCGTGGCGAAAACGCAGTAGGTCGTGGCGAAGGGCACGAGGCCGGTGCGGGCGAGTCCGCAGGCGGCACCCACGAGGCTTTGTTCGGCCATGCCCATTTGGAAAAAACGGGTGGGAAATTTTTCGGCGAAGACGTGGATGTCGGTGTATTTGCCGAGGTCGGCGGTCAGACCGACGATGCGGGGGTCGTGTGCGGCGGCGCGGACGAGGGCGTGGCCGAAGGGAGCGTTCTCGGTCTGGGTGGCGCCGGCGGTGTCGGAAGTGAGGATGGTGCCGGTGACGCCGCGGGGCTTGCCCTCCTTCGCCAAGGCTACGGAGGGCGTGTCCAGTGGCTGCGCCACAGGCGCGGGGGTGGTTGGGGTGCTCATGCGGAGGCCTCCAATTGCGCGCGGGCGAGGGCCCATTCATCAGCGGCGACGCGAATGAAGTGATTTTTTTCGCGTTCCTCGAAGGCGCGGACGCCCTTGCCCATGAGTGTGTCGACGATGATAGCGTGCGGTTTGCCGCTGATGGCGCGCGCGGCGGTGAAGGCGGCGAGCAGCGCAGGGATGTCGTGGCCGCTCACGCGTTGGGTGTGCCAGCCAAAGGCGGACCATTTTTCGTGGAGCGGCTCGATACCGAGGATGCGCGCCGGCGGGCCGTCGGCCTGCTGGTTGTTGCAATCGACGACGGCGATGAGGTGGTCGAGCTGGTGATGCGCGCCGGAGAGGACGGCTTCCCACGTGGAGCCTTCCTGGCACTCGCCGTCGGAGAGGAGGTTGATGACGCGGGCGTCGCGGTTTTGCAGGCGCAGGCCGAGCGCCATGCCGACGGCTTGGGTGAGACCGTGGCCGAGCGAGCCGCCGGTCATCTCGACGCCGGGCGTGGTTTCAGGTGCGGACATTTCGAGGCGGGAACCGTCGGCGCCATAGGTGGAAAGTTCGTCGAGTGGAATGATGCCGGCCTCGGCGAGTGCGGCGTAAAGTCCGATGGCGTAGTGTCCGATCGAGAGGACGAAGCGATCGCGGTCGGGCCAAGTGGGCTCAGCGGGGCGTGTGCGCAGTTGGGAAAAATAGACGACGGCGAGCAGGTCGGCAATGCCGAGGCCTTGGCCGACGTAGCCCTGGCCGACGATTTCCGCCATGTGGAGCACGTGGCGGCGCAGGGCCTTGGCGCGGGCGCGGAGGGCAGTGGGGTCTTGGGTGAGGGGGAGGAGGGACATGGACTGAAGTAGCGAGTGGTGAGTAGTGGCTAGCGAGTAGGTGGACTCAACCGAGTTCCATGCCGCCGGTGAAGTTGAAGCGCTCGGCGGTGACGTAGGCGGCGGCATCGCTGGCGAGCCAGACAGCGGCTTGGGCAACCTCGGCCGGATCAACGCGGCGTTGCATCGGCAGGCTTTGCGTGCGGGCGGCGGTGAGGGCGGCGAGATCCTGGCCGGTGAGTTTGGCGAGATCGCGGTCGAGAGCGTCGACCATGCCGCCAGTCATGCGGCCGGGGACGAGGGAATTGACGGTGATGCCGTGGGGGGCCCAAGCGCTGGCGCAGGATTTGGTGAAGCTATCCACGGCGGCCTTGCTCGCGCCATACGTCGCAAAGTTGGGCACGGCGAGGCGCGTGGCGGGGGTCGAGATGGTGAGGATGCGACCGAATTTGTGCGGCAGCATCACGCGGGCGGCTTCGGTCATGCAGAAGAACGCGCCGCGGGCGTTGACGTTGAAAACCTGGTCCCAGCGTTCGGGGGTGACCTCGGTCAACGGATCGACGAGACAGATGGCGGCGCAGTTGACCATGATGTCCAGCTGGCCGAAGCGCTTGGTGACGGCTTCGATACCGGCGCGGATTTCGGCAGGGTGGGCGATGTTCATCGCGAGCGCGAAGCCGGCGGTGGCGTGGCCGGCGAGGGAGAGAGTTTCTTGCGCGGCGGCGGCGGTGAGATCGGCGACGGCGAGTTGCGCGCCCTCCTTGGCGTAGGCGAGGGCGATGGCGCGGCCGAGACCGGCGCCGCCGCCAATGATGAGTGCGGTGCGATTCTGCAAAGTCATGCGGGGAATTGGGGTGAGGGCGCGCGACGAGGAAACCGCGCACAGAGAGGGGAAGACATCTCACGCCTACTTGGCAATCATCCACGGGCAAATGCGGACTGAATAATCCGCTGCCTGATTTAACCCTACCCCCGCCGGCGGTTCAGCTCCGAGGATAAATGAAACGCCCGAGCAGTCCATCCTCAGGATCAAGGGCAATGCCATCGCGGGTGAAGCCGCATTTTTCAAGGACGCGAAGGGAAGGGAGGTTGTCGGGGCGCACGGTGGCGAAAACCAATGGCGTGGGGGAAAGAGCGAACGCATCGGCCACCAGCAGGCGCACGGCGGCCGTGGCATAGCCGCGACCCTGATGGCGCCGGGCGATCCCGTAACCGATTTCCACTCCGATCATATCGCCGGGAGAATTTTTAAACCCGCCGGAGCCGACGATGGCGTGCACGGTCTCTTCCCAGAAGAGGCGCGGGGCAAACCAAGGGGCGAGCGCAGGTTGGGCCGTGATGAAAGCAACGGCGCGTTGCAGCACAAAAACCGGCGGCAGCGCATCGTCTTCACAGGCGCAATCCGGCCGGCGCCAGAAATCTCCGCCGCGGGTCATGCTGGCGTGGAGTTCGGCCACGGTCGGGACGATGAGTCGCATCGGTCTGCTTCAACCGTAGGCGCCGATGCCGTGGAAGCCGAGGAGGCGTTTGCGGCGCGGAGTGGCGCGGGCGATGATAGCCTCGGGCATGCGATAGTTCACAAAGGGATAGAAGCGTTGGGAGATCCAGCGGCGGGCGAAGGCTTTTTGCACCGCCCAGCGGATGCGGCCGTTGGAAACATTGGGTCCGCCGCGATGCCAGACTTGATCGTTCCAAAGCACGCAGGTCCCGGCCTGGCCCGTGGCGCTGACCACGCCTTGCCCATTCCATGCCGGGTTGCCATCGGCGTCCATGTCGGTGGCATCAGGCATACGTCCACTGCGATGGCTGCCGGGGATGAACTGCGTAGGGCCGACTTCCTCGTCCACGTCCGCAAGGTAATAATGAGTGTTGATGATGTAGGGCGGCATTTCGATCCGCGGGTCGAGCATGACCTCACGGGGAATGGGAAAGCGCACGCATTCGTCGGCATGCCAGCCGGAGATGGTTTTGCCGGGTGTGGTGCGGAGGGCGTTGTTGGCGATGATATGGCAATCCTCGCCCAGGAGGTGATCAATGAACTGCGCGACGCCCGGGTGGTCGATGAGCGCTTCGAATTCCTCGCCCTGTTCAAACATCCGGGGGCGCCAGATTTCCTCGCTATGGTAGAGCGCGGCTTCCGGGCTGGGCGTCGAAAAGACCCGCTCGATCCCGGCACGCAACTTAGCGACTTCGGCGGGTGATAACACGTCGGGCGCAACGAGAAAACCGGCGCGCTGGAACTGTGCCACCAGGGCGGGGGTGGGCAGGAGAACGGTGTGCATGGATTTCGGGCTGAGCTTAATCGAGGTGCGACCGGGCTGGGCGACTTCCGCTCAACCGTAGGCGCCGATATTGTGAAAGCCGAGGAGGCGCTTGCGGCGCGGGTTGGCGCGGGCAATGACGTCCTCGGGCATGCGGTAGTTCACAAACGGCCAGAAACGCTGGGCGACCCAGCGGCGGGCGAAGGGGGTTTGGAGAACCCAACGGATGCGACCGTTGGAAAGATTCGGACCGCCGCGATGCCAAGTCTGGTCGTTCCAGAGCACGAGGGTGCCGGCCTTGCCGCAAGAGTTGACGAGCGAGCGACCCGCATAGGTCGGATTGCCGCTGGCGTCATTGTCCGACTCCCGCGGCACGCGGCCGGCGCGGTGGCTGCCGGGGATGAACTGCGTGGGTCCGAGTTCCTCGTCCACGTCACACAGGTAATAGTTCATGTTAATGGTGAACGTGGGCATCGGGATGCGCGGGTCGAGCTGGAGTCCGTCGGGAATGGGAAACCGGCAATGATCGTCCTGGTGCCAGAAACCAAAGACCTTGCCGGGGGAGGTCTTTAGGCCGGTGTGGGCGATGAGATGGCAGTCGTCGCCCAGCACGGCGTCGATGAACTGTGCGACCCCCGGATGATCAATGGAACTGTCGAACTCCGGGCCGTGTTCGAAGAGTTTCGGCCGCCAGATGGCCGGCATGCCGTAGAGTTCGGCATCCGCGTTGGGCACCGCGAAGACGCGTTCCAAGGCGGTCCGGTAGGTGGCGACTTCGGCGGGCGTGAGGACATCGGGAACGATCAGGAAACCGTCGCGGTTAAACTGCGCGAGGACTTCAGGGGTGGGGAGAAGGACGGTGCTCATGGATTTCAGGCTGAGCGTAATCGCGGTGCGACCGGGCGGGCGATTTCCGCTCAGCCGTAGGCGCCGATGTTGTGGAAGCCGAGAAGGCGTTTGCGGCGCGGGGTGGCGCGGGCGATGACGTCCTCGGGCATGTGGTAGTTCACGAAGGGATAGAAGCGTTGCGCGACCCAGCGGCGGGCGAAGGGAGTTTGGATGACCCAGCGCGTGCGGCCGTTGGAAACATTCGGACCGCCACGGTGCCAAGTCTGGTCGTTCCAAAGCACGAGGGTGCCGGCCTTGCCGCAGGAATTCACAAAGGTGCGGCCTTCATAGGTCGGATTGCCGTTGGCGTCGTTGTCGGCCTCGGTGGGCGAGCGTCCCGCCCGATGGCTGCCGGGCAGAAACTGCGTGGGTCCCAGTTCCTCGTCCACGTCACACAAATAGTAATTCATGTTCATGGTGTAGGTGGGCATGGGGATGCGCGGGTCGAGTTGCACGCCGGCGGGAATGGGGAGGCGGCAGGCATCGTCGAGGTGCCAGAAGGAAATGGTTTTTCCGGGCGAGGTCCGCAGGCCGGTGTGGGCGATGAGGTGGCAGTCGTCGCCGAGCACGGCGTCCACAAAATTGGCGATGCCGGGATGATCGATGATGGCGTCAAATTCCGGGCCGTGCTCGAAAAGCATCGGGCGCCAGATGGCCTGCATATGGTAGAGGTCGGCGATCGGACTGTGCTGCGCAAAAACGCGTTCAAGGCCGGACTTCAGGCCGGCGACTTCGTCGGGCGACAACAGGTCGGGCAGGACGAGAAAGCCATCGCGGTGGTATTGCTCAAGAATCGCGGGAGTGGGCTGGATGATATTGCTCATGGCAGGGGCAAAGGCGCAGGATGGGGGAATTGGCCTTACGGGGGTTGAAACGAGGTGGAGCGCGGGGCGCTGGTCGTCAATGGCGCAATCGCATATGCCAGCAAAACAGGGCTGGGGCGCGCTTACGGGGTGGTGGTGCGGAGGATGAAGCGGGTGGCTTCGCGGTATTCGACTTCGATGTAGTCAGCGCCGGGGGTGATGGTGAAGACGTTGGCGTCGGTGGTGACGTCCACGATCAGGCCGGGGAGCGTCCAGCGGTCGCGGGTGAGCGCGGCGGCGGAGAGGCCGGGGGCGGAGAGGCGGAAGATCGAATCGCCGATGGCGGTGATGGTGAGGGTGTTTTTCGAGGCGGTGGCGTCGATGCGTGGGGTGTCGCGGAGCCAGACCCAGCCGATGGTGCCCGTGGGTGTTTTCCAATGGATGGTGGCGGGATGAAAGAGCGTGCGCGAAGTGGCGCCGGCGGAGCGCGAGAGCGAGGTGTGTTCGCCGCCGAGCATGAGGTTGGCGCCGAGCCAAGCGGTGGCGGTGCGCTGCGGGGTGATGATGCGGGTGATCTGGCGCTCACCTTGGAAGCGCAGGAAATGCGGGAGGGCGTCGGCGGGGATTTTAGGTCCGAGGATAGCGTAGCTGGAGGTGCAGACGAAATCGAAGGCGTGATCCATCGGGCCGTTGACGTCGGGCAGCGGCGCGATGGTCGGGTCGAGTTCGAGGCCGAGCCACACGCCGGTGAGCGCTACGTAGCGGGTCAGGTCCATGCCATAGGAGCGATCGTAGGGGCCGGCCATATTGCGGAGGCCGGCGTGGTAAAACGCGGCGATGTCGCGCCACAGGTCGGCTTCCATCTCGGCGCCGAGCTGGCGGAGATGATCGGTCGGGCCGAGGGCGCGCCAGAGGGCGAGGCCGTGGAGATCGACGCCGTAGTAGGTGGGCGAGTTGTATTCCTCGAAGGTTTGATGGGTTTTGAAACCAGCGTGGACGGCGGTGGCCCAGGCTTCGCCGGCAGCGACCCAGTCGGGGCGATGGAGGCGCTGGCCGGCGAAGGTCCAGAGGAAGCCGTGCATGAGCGCGATGTTGGTGTAGCCGGGCGTGAGACGCTGGTCGTGAATCTCGCCTTCGACGGCGCGGCGGATGGAAGTTTCTAGGCGCGCGCGCAGTTCGGCGGGCAGGCGGTCGGGATATTCCAGCAGCATGACGGCGAAGGTGACGCCGATGAACTGGCGCCAGTTGGGATCGTAGTGCGTCCAGCGTTCGGAAAATTGTCCGGGCTGCGGTTCTTCGGGGGCGCGGAAAAAGGTGCCGTCCCACGGCTGGCCCGGATCGTCGATCTGCTGGCCGACAACAGTCTCGATCGCGCGGAGCGAGCGGGCGCGATCGCCGGGGCCGTCGCGCAGCATGAGGCCGAGGGCATACCACGCGGTTTCGCGCACGCGATGTTTCCGGCCGGGGGCGGTCGCAGCGGGCGGCGTGAGGGAATCCCAGAGGAGGGCGGCGCGGTCATCCCAAAGGCTGTCGCCGTAACGGAGAGAGGCGGCGAGGAGGGCTTGGCCGTGAGCGTTGAGCACGGCGGGGGCCGCGGAAGCGCCGGGAACCGCGAGGTGCAGTGCGGCGAGCAGGAGAAGAAGCACGGCGCGGGGTGACGCTGATTTCATGGAGGCATGAGTTCAGGCGGAAGCCGACGGCTTGCAAGCGATGAGCGAAGGGGGAGAGCTTCTCCCCTAGGCACCAAGAAGCCGCCGCACTGCGGGCTTGCCGTGCGGGAAACGGCCCGCGACTTCCGGGTTCAACCAGATTTCCACGCCACCCGGGTAAACTCCGTCTCTCTTGGGGTCCTGAATCATGGGGTTGGCTTGGGTAGCTGTGCCGTCGCGCAGAAAGCCGGCGCAAAATCCCACGGCTGAGCAACCGCAGGCGAAAATGGGACGGCGCATGATTACCATGGGTGGACGCGCTGAGGCAATGCACTCGCACCGACCAGGCCAGTCCTTGGATGGAGAATTTTTTTTTTGCGGCCCGCGGGCCTATTTATGCCTGAGGTCGCGATACACCACGGCATCGATACCCGTGGTGGTGAAATGTTCGATTTCAGCGAGACGTTTCAACTCCGCGGCCGCGGTGGCGGTGCTGTCGCGCGCGGCCTTCAACGTGGCGGGATCCATGGCCGGGCAGTTTTCGGCCTCGAGCGTGAGCAGCTGCATGGAGTTCAAGTAATTCATGAGGATGTGATGCGAGCCCTCGATGGTTTTGTGGAAGAGTTGCTCGCGCTCCCGTTGTGCGGCGGCCTGTTGCTCGAAGGCTTTGCGCGACAACCCGTAGACGAGGGCGGCCGACGCCAGCACATAAAACGCACCCTTCATGGTTTGGAAATGCGAGAGACTGAGCGAATCGCGCGCCACGGCCGCGACGACCTGATCGGAAACCAGGATCCAGGTGACCCCGAACACGGCGTAACCAAGGGTGACTCGCAGGTAAGGCTTCATGGTGTTGGATGCGAAGGTGGCGCGGAGGCGCTTTCCGTCGGTGCTACCGGGCGCACTGGTGCGCGACGGTGTGGAAAGCGCGGGCGACCTTTTCGATGTAGGCGTCGGACATCGCCTCATTGAGCGGGAGGGTGACGCCGTCGGTGAGGATCGCCTCGGCCACCGGACAGCTGACTTGGCGGTAATCCATCGTGGTGACGCCGAAATCGCGCACGGGCCACGTGCCGCCGAAAAAATTGTGATTCTGAAAAACCTTGTAGCGGTAAACGGGCATGGGGATGTAGCCGGCATTGGCCGCCACGCCCTGGGCTTTGAGCTCGGCGACAAATTCGCTTCGGGTGACCTTGAACTGCGCCAGATCGAGCCGCAGAAAGTAAAACCAGTAGGTGTGGAAGTCGCCGGGCCGGGTGACGGGTGGCAGCACGCCGGGGAGATTTTGCAGCCGCTCGGTGAGGAGGGAACCGGCGCGGTTGCGACGGGTAACAATGTTTTCGAGTTTGGTGAGCTGGGCGACGCACACGGCGGACTCGGGCTCGCTCATGCGGTAGTTGGGCGCGAGTTCCTCGGGATCGCGCGTGCCGGAGACGCGGTCGTAGGATTTGTCGCCCCACTTGGAGAGACCGTTCCCAAGGTCGTCCCGGTTGGTGCCGACTATGCCGCCGTCACCGCAGGCGATGTGCTTGAAATCGTTGAACGAGTAGCACCCGAAGTCACCCATCAGGCCGACGGGGGTGCCTTGGTGGCGTGCGCCCCAGGATTGGGCGCAGTCCTCGATCACCACGAGCTGGTGCTCGCGCGCGATGGCCAGCAACGCGGTCATGTCGCAAGCGTTTCCGGCGAGGTGCACCGCCATGATGGCGCGGGTCTTCGGCGTGATGGCGCGGCGAAC